>DGSJ01000020.1 GCA_002393905.1 Caryophanales bacterium UBA4365 | reverse complement strand
ACGAGAAGAACTTTGTCAAAATCAACAGATTTGTTTTCTTCAACGTCAAGTTTTTCAACAAAAACCTTTTGTCCGACTTCGACGCGAACTTGTTTTCCACCAGTTTCAATGATAGCGTACATAAATATACCTCGACTTTCTCACTTAGACTCGCTATTAAGGTCTATTGCCATAGGCAATAAGTTTCTTACCTTTTCTATGCGGTTGTAGCTCGTGAGGCGACAACGCTTATTAATATATTATTAATGAACGTGTTTGTAAACAATTTTTTACATTTGTAAAGTCAAATCTCTGAAAAATGATTGTTTTCCCGAAACGAATAATAACCATTTTTAAAGATGATGACATGGTCAAAAAGTTCGATCCCAAATGATGAAGCTGTCTCACGAATAATCGATGTTGTTAAAATATCGTTTTCGCTTGGTTTACTAGATCCATCCGGATGATTATGAATCAAAATAAATGAGGAACATTTGGAGTCGAATAAATCCGACATAATTTCTTTGAAATTAAATGAACAAGAATCAAATGTTCCTTTATATTTAGTGACCTCACGAATAATTTCCTTTTTTCGGTTAAGCATCACTAAAATAACTGATTCATAATCCAGTGTTTCTAAGTAGCGAAAACGAGTAGCGATTTGCCTAGGTTCACGAATTGATTCGTTAGCAAAATATTTTGGGGTATTGAGCCGTTTATGAAGTTCAAATGCCGCGACTAATTTTAAAGCAGTAATCTTGTTTAACCCACGCTGATTAGTTAAAGCATTTAACGAGGCTTGAGAAAGATGCGGGAGAGTGATAAATGTCTCTAATAGAGACTTTGCGATGTCAATCGCCGAATGTCCTTTCACTCCACTACCGATTAGCAAAGCTAAAAGTTCTTGGTCATCAAGCTCTTCGATTCCATAGCAAAACGCCTTTTCGCGAGGTTTAGCCTCTTTTGGAAGATCGGCGATTTTCATTTCCAGGTGAACTTCCAACCACCAGGAATTTGTGAACTGCCTTCTTTAGAGATAAATAACTTATAAATGACAACCGCCATTAAAGAGACAGCTAAAACAGTTAACACTGCCGCAAGTGTGAGCTCACCGGTTATTGTTTCCTTAAGCTCTTGGTTAGTTAATTTACGCATAGTTGTGCTTTCCTCCTTACTAACTAAATCCGTTTTTTAAGGGAGGAAATTTTCAAAAAAATAAAAAGGTACCTTATAGGTACCTAATTTTTTGATTTGGGAATCTTTTACTTCGCAGAAGTGAGTTTTAAGATTTCGACTTTGTATTCTCTAGCAACGCGAACGACGCAGACATCGCCAACCTTTTTACCAACAATGGCTTTTCCAAGTGGAGAGACGTTACTGATTAATCCTTTGGTTGGGTTAGCTTCGACTGTACCAACAATGGTATAGGTTGCTTTAGTGTTGTCGCTTAAATCTTTAATTTCAACTGTGGAACCAAGGGCAACTAGTTTGCTAGTTTGTTTCTTTTCATCGATGATTTTAGCATTAGCTAAGATGTTTTCGATTTCTTTGATTCGAGCTTCAACTTCTGCTTGTTTATTTCTTGCAGCATCGTAGTCAGCGTTTTCGCTTAAGTCACCTTGAGCACGAGCGGCAGCAAGTTGATCTAAGACTTCTGGACGATCAATATCAATTAAGTGACGAAGTTCTTTAGTTAACTTAGCTTCGCCTTCTTTTGTTAATTCAATTTTTTCTGTGGCCATCTTTTTAAGCCTCCTAAATCGCAATAAAGAGTTTACCAATCATAATTGATGTTGTAAACAACAAATTATTTAATTTCCTTCATTTTTGGATCATCAAGGAAGCAATTGAAAACTTCTTCAACTTCATCGAGTTCTTTTTCGTCTTCAATGACTTCAATGGATGAATCCTTTTCGTTAATCGAAACTGGGATCACGTTATCTTCATCGCCTTCTTTATATAAGAAAGCGTACATTTTGTGGCGTTCTTCGTTTTCATACGTAAACAAGATTTTCATGACTTGTTCTTGACCGTTTTCATCGGTAATCATGATTTCGTTATCTAATAATGGGTTGCTCATTTTTGTTCCTCCATTTTTCGTAAATATCTTTCTAAAATGATGACAGCAGCATACTCATCAACAAGCGCTTTTCTTTTCTCATAAGAAAGGTTCATTTCTTTTAGTTTTTCATCCGCGTCAATGGTTGAATAAGATTCATCAATCTCATGGATAATAAGTTGATTATTTGCTTTGAGCAAATCTTCTTTAAATCTTAGACAGCTTTTAGCATGTGGAGAAAGATCCCCAGACTCATAATAAGGAACACCTAAAACAATCTCATTTATGCCTTCATTAGCACAGATTTCTAAGACATGTTCACGAGCTTTTTTGAAGTTGCCTGGTTCGAAACGAAATGTTTCTCTTCCATGGGCAATTCCTAAAGCATCTGTCGAAGCAATTCCAACTGTCGTCGTTCCTAAATCAAGAGCGAGGATTTTACTCATTGAAGAGTCTCCTTAAAGAGTTCGATAGCGGATTCAATCTTTGATTCATCTCGGCCAGAACCATTCGCCATATTTGGACGTCCTCCGCCGCCACCACCAAGGTGTTTAGCGACTTCGCGGACTAAGTTTCCAGCCATATTCTTTCTTAAGGCTTCTCCACCGATAAAGATTGAAATTGGTAAGGAATTACCTTCTCCACCAATTAAAAGAATGGCGTAATCTGGGAATTTGGTCTTTAAGTCATCGCCCATAGCATTTAAGTTCTCCATTGAAGCGCCTTTAACGTACTTAGTTAAGACTTTATAACCTTTGAAATCAATAAATTGATTTACGGCATCATTTGCCTTGGCTTGGGAGATTTGATCCATGAGGGATGTGAGACGACGATTTGCTTCAGAAAGTTGTTCTAAGATAGAACGAATTTTATCTTTAGCTTCCTTAGCGTTAGTCGCCCCAACGCTTTCGACAATTGCTTTTAAAGCGTCTTGACGTTCTTTAATTAATTCATATGCGCCAACTGATGAACGCCCTTCAATACGACGGACACCAGAAGCGATCGATGATTCACTTTCAATAACGAATACACCGATATCGGCAGTGTTTTTAACGTGACATCCACCACAGAATTCGATTGATTCGTTGCCAAAGGCAACAACACGAACTTCATCACCGTATTTTTCAGAGAAGAAGGCTTTAGCACCGAGTTTATTGGCTTCGGCAATACTCATCACACGAATGTTTGATGGAATAGCTTCAGCAATCATGCGATTGACTTCTTTTTCAATGGCTTTGAGTTCTTCATCACTAATTTTAGTGTAGTGAGTAAAGTCAAATCTCATGTAGTCTTTGCAAACATAAGAACCCATCTGCTTAATGTGGTTACCAAGAACTTTATCAAGAGCAGCTTGTAACAAGTGTGTTACAGAGTGGTTTCTTTCAGTTAAGCGACGTTCTTCAACATTAATTTCAACATGAACTTTATCGCCTTCTTTGATTGATCCACGTTTGACTTTAACAGCGTGCAAATGTTGTTTGTTTGGCGCTTTGATAACATTGTATACTTCTAATGAAGTATCGTTATTAGAAAGTTCACCAGTATCGGCAACTTCACCGCCGGATTCAGCATAGAAGTTTGTTTGAGAAAGAATGACTTCACCTTCATCGGTGATTTCCTTGACTCTTACTCCATCTTTAAAGCAGCCAATGACGACCGCATCAAGTGGCTCCTCATCATAAATAAATGATGAAGGTTCTGTAAACTCAAGTAAATCCTTGGATTGTTTATGCATACTTTGAGCGTTGCTACGAGCTTGTCGAGCACGTTCTTTCTGCTTTTCCATTTCCTTTTCAAATCCTTCTCGATCAACTTTGACACCTTTTTCAGCACAAATTTCAACCGTGAGGTCAATTGGGAAACCAAATGTATCATAAAGTTTGAAAGCATCTGGTCCGGAAAGTTCTTTTTTAACGACAATCATTTCGCGAAGTTTTGATTCACCGGTTTCAAGTGTTTCTAAGAATTTTTCTTCTTCAGCCTTCACCATTTTGGCAATGCTTGGGCCTTTAGAAACGTTTTCTGGATAGAATTTAGCGTAGATATTGATAACCACATCAACGAGAGTGTACATAAATGGTTTTTCGATACCGATTTGTTTAGCAAATCTCATTGCTCTTCGGACAAGACGTCTTAAGACGTAACCACGTCCTTCATTAGAGAAGATTTCACCATCAGCAATGGCAAATGTCACCGCACGAATATGGTCAGCAATCACGCGATAATTAGTTAAATATGGTTTTTCGTATGGAACCTTGGCTAACTTTTCAACAGCTTTAATAATTGGCATAAATAAATCTGTTTCAAAGTTAGAATCGGTTTGTTGCAAAACAGAAGCGATTCTTTCTAAGCCAGCTCCAGTATCAATGTTTTTACTAGGAAGTTCTTTATATTCGCTTCTTGGGGTGCCTGGAACAGCGTTATATTGTGAAAACACAATACCCCAGATTTCAATATAACGGTCATTTTCGATTTCTTCACGGAGTAAACGTTCTCCTAAATGATCTGGATCATATTTTTCTCCACGATCAAAGAAGACTTCAGTGTTAGGACCAGCTGGGCCTTCACCGATTTCCCAGTAGTTTCCTTCTAATGGAATAAGATGAGATTCTTCTACACCTTCTTTTAACCAAAGTTGGTGGGTTTCTTCATCAATTGGGTTATAAGTGAAATAAAGTTTATCCTTAGGCATTCCAAAGTATTTCTCACTAGTGAGAATTTCGAATGCAAATGGAATGACTTCTTTCTTAAAGTAATCACCGATAGAGAAGTTACCAAGCATTTCAAAGAATGTATGGTGACGAGCGGTAAACCCGACGTTTTCAATATCGTTTGTACGGATTGATTTTTGAACGTTTGTAATTCTGCGGCTTGGTGGTACTTCACTACCATCCATGTATTTCTTTAATGCGGCAACACCAGAGTTAATCCAAAGTAATGTTGGATCTTGGTATGGGATTAAAGAAGCACCTTTTTCAACATGGTGACCTTTGGATTTAAAAAAGTTTAACCATGTTTCTCTAATTTCTTGACCGGTCATGTATTTCATATTTTGACCTCCTAAACAAAATAAAAAAGTATCTCAGAGGAACGAACTTATCGCGGTACCATCCTCTTTCAATACTTTGTATTGCACTTAATTAGTTTTCTCTTTAACGCAGAGACACGATGACTCTTCATCATCTCCAAAGGAGTGGCAGGTTCCTTTATCGGAGCACAATAAATATATCACAAATAAGAATAATTAAAAGAATTATTCAAGAATTTCTGGGTATTTTTTCATGATGTAGTCGAGATCTTTATCTCCTCGTCCACTTAAATTGACAAGGATTGAGCCTGAGTGACGAGTACGAGCAATGCGAATAGCATAAGCTAATGCATGAGCTGATTCGATTGCTGGAATAATACCTTCGAGTCTTGAAAGAAGCTTAA
Organism: Caryophanales bacterium UBA4365; assembly: GCA_002393905.1. Lineage (GTDB taxonomy): Bacteria > Bacillota_I > Bacilli_A > RFN20 > CAG-826 > Fiminaster. The sequence goes on along the minus strand of DGSJ01000020.1, from coordinate 8,827 downwards.
AAGCTTCTAACGCTTCTTCATCAGTCACACTATCATATTCAACTCGACCAATATCATGAAGGAAACAGTGTTCAGGTCCAACTCCTGGATAATCTAGGCCAGAAGCAATAGAGTAAGCATTAGCCACACTACCATCTTTATTTAATAAGACGCGGTTCTTAAATCCATGGAGAACGTAAGGTTTGCCGAATGTCATCGATGCGGCATTTTTACCGATTTCCTTTCCCTTACCCATTGGTTCAACACCAACAATTTGGACTGGATCATTTAAGAAAGCTTCAAACATACCGATAGCGTTACTTCCACCACCGACACACGCACAAACGATGTCAGGCAATTCTCCAGTCATTTCTAAGAACTGTTCGCGTGCTTCTCGACCAATAATTTCCTGGAAATCCCTCACAATTAGTGGATAAGGGTGCGGTCCGACAGCTGAACCCATCAGATAGAAAGCGTCCTTTGATTCCTTTAAATAGTTTTCAAAAGCGACATCAACGGCTTCTTTTAGTGTTTGAGTGCCTTCATAAACTGGGATAACTCGTGCTCCAAGCATTTTCATACGGTTAACGTTTGGTGCTTGTTTTTCCATATCAACAGCACCCATGTAAATGTCACACTTTAGGCCAAAATAAGCGGCTGCAGTTGCCACAGCAGAACCATGAGAACCTGCTCCAGTTTCAGCAATTAGCTTAGTTTTGCCGAGATATTTTGCTAAAAGTGCTTGGCCCATGCAGTTATTTAATTTATGAGATCCATTATGATTTAAATCCTCTCTTTTCAAATAAATTTGAACTTTACCGAGGTAATTTGAGAGACGTTCACAGTGATAAACAGGTGTTGGTCTTCCTTGGTAATTCTTGCGGATTTCGCGTAATTCGTTAATAAATTTCGAGGATTTGCAAATAGTGAGGTAGGCATTATAGATTTCTTGGAAAATCTTGTTTGTTTTTTCATCAAAGTAAGATCCACCATATTCACCAAAATAACCGTCTTTTGTCGGATATTCTTTGCGATATGTCGCGAAATTTATTTCTTTATTCTTATTAATTTTAATAGGATTTGTTTTGCCTCTTCGATCAAGTGGTTTTGGTGCGTTATCAGGAATAAGATAAGCTTTTCCTTTCTTCTTTAAACCTTCGATACGGTTTTCTTGGCATAAAAGACGAACACGACGTTCGTTAATTCCCCATTTTTCTGCGGCTTCTTTAACTGAAATATACATTATTCCGTTCCTCAACTTTCGGCACAATTATAAAATACCGATAACAAAAAAACAAGTACATTCAAAAACTCATAAAAAAATTTCTATATACAAAAAGCGTTAAATTTTGTAGAATTTAAGCAACATTTTGAATTTCTCGATAATTAATGAATTATTAGAAAACTTTCACCATTTAAGGTGAATCAAGTATAAATAGAAAGTGATTAAGAGGTAAAAATTATGAAGAAAGGTTCATTACTCCTCGGCGTTGCCGCAATTACTGCTTTAGCAGGTTGTGGAAAAACTGGCATTAAAGTAAACCCTGACAAACAAAAATATGTTGTTGGTATTGCTCAGTTTGTTCCTCACGTTGCTCTTGATGCAGCAACAAACGGTTTTAAATCCAAATTAGCCCAACTCCTTACTGCGGAAGGACGTGAAGTCGAATTTGTTCAAACCGATGCTGCTGGTGATGCAGCTAACTGCCCAACCATTATTTCAACTTTAGTTAGCAAAGATGTTGATTTAATCTTAGCTAATGCTACTCCATGCTTATCTGCAGCTTACACTGCTACATCATATATTCCAATTTTAGGAACATCTGTCACTGATTTTGGTGTCGCATGTAAGATTGAAATCGAAGGCGGAAAAACCAAAACCAACGTTTCTGGAACAAGCGATCTTGCACCACTTGATGGACAAGTTAATGCAATGAAAGAACTTCGTCCAGATGCGACAAAATTTGGTATTTTATACTCTGCTAGCGAAGCTAACTCCAAATTCCAAGTTGATGAAGTCAAGAAATATTTAGAAGCTGCTGGTAAAACAGTTTCTACTTATCCAATCTCTGGATCTGACACTTTAACATCAGTTTGTAACACAGCTGCCGCTAAAGAAGATGTGATTTACATCCCAACAGATAACTTCTGTGCTGATAACACCGCTTCCATTAATCAAGTCTTTGAAGGTGCCGGAAAACCTGTTTTCGCCGGAGAATCTGGCATTTGCAAAGGTTGTGGCTTTGCCACGTTATCCATTGATTACACCCGTTTAGGTGAAATCACTGGCGAAATGGCCTTCAATATTTTACTTGGTAAAAAAGATATTCGTGAATACGAAATTCAATACGATAGAAATGTGAAGAAACTCTACGTTCCTTCCCGTTGTGCAGCTTTAGGAATTGAAGTTCCAGAAGATGCTGGATACGAAGTCTTACCACTCGAATAAAAACTTTAAGGAAATAAAATGGCTGGATTTTTTAACACACTACCATCTGTTCTAGACCAAGGCATTATTTGGGGAATCATGGCCATTGGCGTTTTTATCACGTTCAAAATATTAGATTTTGCTGATTTAACCGTTGATGGTTCATTTGCTACTGGAGGATGTTTATTTGCCATCCTTACAGCTGCTGGGGTTCCTGTGCCACTTGGTTTTCTCATTTCCTTCTTCGCTGGAGCTGCGGCAGGTTTAATTACCGCCTTACTCCACTGTTATCTAGGAATTCCAGGGATTTTAGCTGGTATTTTAACTCAGTTAATGCTCTGGTCAATTAACTACAAGATCTTAGGCCAAGCATCAATGCCAATTAATTCACGTGATGCACTCATTTCGATGAATGCCAGTTCTGGTGTTTATACGACAATTCCAATCGTCATTGGCATCGCTGCCGTCCTCATTTTAGCATTGTATTGGTTCTTTGGAACCAAGTATGGTTCCTCTATTCGTGCGACTGGTTCAAACGAAGCGATGGCCAAAGCAAACGGTATTAATGTTAATGCCCGTAAAATTATTGCGTTAATGATTTCCAATGGAATTGTTGCTTTTGCTGGAGCGTTACTTGCTCGTTTCCAAGGTTCAGCTGATATTAATATGGGTCGAGGAGCGATCGTTATTGGATTAGCTGCCATTGTTATTGGAACAACTTTATTTGGTCGTTTATCAAAGAATTTTGCGTTAAACATGGGATTTGTTACTGTTGGCGCAATTATCTACTTCTTTGTTTTCCAATTCATTGTCTACGTCACAAACGAACCAGAATTATTAAAGATGCTTTCAGCAATCGTTGTCGCGATCTTCCTTGCTGTACCATACATTAAAAATGTATATATTAAGAATGCTCACTCCAAACATCAACGATCAAAGGAGGCTAAATAATGTTATCTTTTAAAAACGTTACAAAAGTCTTCTACAAAGGAACAGCCGATGAAAAGGTTGCTTTAAACAATGTTTCTTTCACCATCAATGATGGCGAATTTGTCACGATTATTGGTGGAAATGGAAGTGGAAAATCAACGACATTAAATGTTCTTACTGGAAATATGAATCCAGATAAGGGCGCCGTTTTACTTAACGATGTTGATATTACCAACATGCCAGAGAATAAACGCGCTAAATACTTCGCCCGTGTCTTTCAAGACACGAACAAAGGCACAGCTGGATCAATGCAAGTCATTGAAAATATGGCGATTGCCTCGCGAAAAGGCGGACATAATGGTTTAGGTTGGTACATCAACAAAGAACAAAAACAAAAATATATTGAAATGTTAAAGAGTTTCAATCTTGGATTAGAAACACGTTTAACAACTAAAACAAGTGTTCTTTCTGGTGGACAACGTCAAGCATTAACTTTGTTAATGGCAACTTTAAGAGCGGAGCCATCACATAAACAAATTATTAAAGATTACTCAACTTTCTATATGGGCGATAAAGAAAAAGCCAAACAAGAAGTGACGAAAGTTTATGATGATGCTAAACAAGCCTACAAAGAGGCCTTAAAAGAACTTTCCAAGGAGAAACTTTCTTATAAAGAAAAACGAGCTAAAAAGCGTGCTTTATATGATGAATTTGATGCTAAGATTCGTAAGTACGATCTTACAAAACAAATTCTCCTTCTTGATGAGCACACTGCGGCACTTGATCCAAAAACCGCCAAGAAGGTTCTTGCCTTAACTGAAAAGATTGTTCGCGAAAACAAACTAACGACCCTCATGGTCACACATAACATGCGTGACGCGATTACTTATGGTGACCGCTTAATCATGTTCTATGAAGGAAAGATCATTCACGATATCTCCGGAAAAGAAAAGCAGAAGCTCACAGTTGAGCAACTGCTTAATATGTTTGATGAAGCGGAAGCTAAATCAATCAATAAATAAGAAAAGACACACCTTAGGGTGTGTTTTCTTTAGTCTATTCGTTTATCATCCCGATAAACTTCATCGATAGTTCCAGAGGCAATTAGCAATCCGTCTTTGTTATAGAAGACAGCTTCTTGTCCTGGAGTGACAGCTTTATAGTAGTCGTAAGTACAAATAATCTTATCGTTCTCTAGAGTAATCACGGCAGGATGATCAGGTTGACGATATCTAAACTTTGCACCAACTTCCTGTGGGAATTTTTCATTCGGATTAATGATGTTTAACTTTGTTACAACACATTTATTGGACATCAAGTATTGTTGAGTGTCTCCACGAGTAACATAAAGAATGTTCTTTTTGGCGTCTTTCTTCACGATGAACCAACCGGTCGCGGTTTCACCAGAAATTCCGCCAATTCCAAGACCTTTGTGTTGGCCAATCGTGTAGTAGTAAACTCCACGATGTGTACCAATAATTTTACCTGTATCAATATCAACGATATTGCCAGATTGGGCAGGAATGTAATTCTTTAAGAATTCACGGAAGTTACGTTCACCAATAAAACAAACTCCTGTTGAGTCTTTCTTATCCATCACGGAATCAAGGTCTAATTCGTGGGCGATACGACGTACTTCTGATTTTGAGATATTTCCTAATGGAAATAAACAAGAACGGATTTGTTCTTCATTAATCTGCGAAAGGAAATATGTTTGGTCTTTGTTTGTATCGGCACATTTCTTCAAATAGAAATGTCCATCTTTTTCTTCTCTAGAGGCATAGTGGCCCATGGCAATCATGTCGCAGCCATTCTTCTTAGCAAAGTTCAAGAAGGCATCAAATTTGATGTATTTATTACATAAAATATCTGGATTTGGAGTACGACCATGTTCATATTCTTCAATAAAGAAGGAGAAGACATGATCCCAATATTCCTTGATGAAATCCACTCTTAAGAGTGGAAGACCGAGTTTAGCTGCGACTTTTTGGGCGTCTTGATAATCTTTTTCTTGTGGACATTGATCATCGTTAACGGTTGGATTGCCTAGATAATCTCCATTAGCCATGGCATCCCAGTTACGCATAAAACAGCAGACGACATCATAGCCTTCCTTCTTAAGAAGGTATGCAGCGACTGCGGAGTCAACTCCACCACTTAATCCAAGCATGACTTTCATTAGAAAAGCTCCTTTGAATCAAGAATTGTGGTAAATGGTCCATCGTTGACTAAATCTATTTTCATCATGGCACCAAAAATACCTGTTTCAACTTTGTAACCAACATCCTTTAAACACTGATTAAAATAATCATAAAGTTCACTAGCCTCTTTTGGATTAAGTGCGTTTACAAATGATGGACGTCTTCCATCCTTCACAGAGGCATATAAAGTAAACTGGGAAATCGATAAGATTTCTCCATTAACATCTTTCAAAGAAAGATTAGTTTTTCCGTTTTCATCGTCAAACAAACGTAATGAAAGAAGTTTATTCGCCATTTTGCTAACGACTTCTTTATTGTCTCCACTAGTAAAACCAACGAATAGACAAAAACCGCGGGAAATGCTTCCCACGATTTTTTGATTCACCTCACAAGAGGCTCTAATTACATTTTGAACGATGATCCTCATGATTAACGAATGTAATCGTGAACAGTTGGAGGAACAGCAACGAATTCATCAACGATATGGAAGGCATCTTCGATATCTTTGAGAATTTGAGCGTGGTCTTCGACATTTGTGTGGACTGTGCAAAGCACATCACCTTTCTTGACCTTGTCGCCAACTTTCTTACTTAAAACGATACCAGCAGACATATCAATGACATCATCGAATGTCTCACGACCAGCACCTAAGCGCATAGCGCTTTCGCCAATTTCAAGGGCAACAATACGTTTGATGTAACCATCTTTTGAAGCTTTAACTTCAATAACGTATTTGGATTCTGGGAATTTTTCTGGATGATCAATATAGGAGACATCACCGCCTTGGGCGATGACCATTTGACGGAATTTTTCAAAGGCTGAGCCATCGGCAATAACTTTCTTAAGCATTTCCATGGCTTCTTCTTCGGTTTTAGCAATCTTAGCTTGTTCAAGCATAATTGCGCCAGAACGAAGACATAAATCAGTAAAGTCTTTTGGACCATGACCATGTAAAGTAGCGATTGCTTCTTTAACTTCGAGGGCATTGCCTACGGCAAAACCAAGTGGTTGTTCCATATCTGTTAAGACAGCGCGGGTATCACGTCCAAGGGCGTTACCAATCTTACACATCACTGTAGCAAGTTCTTTTGCAGCTTCGACATTCTTCATGAATGCACCATTACCAAACTTCACGTCGAGCAAGATACAATCTGATCCAGAAGCAAGCTTCTTAGACATAACAGAGGAAGCAATTAAAGGCATTGATTCAACTGTTCCTGTGACGTCACGAAGAGCATATAACTTTTTATCGGCTGGGACGAGTTGTCCGGTTTGTCCGACAACAGCACAGCCAATTTCACTAACTTGTTTTCTAAATTGTTCGTCGGAAACGAAGACGTTCATTCCTGGAATAGATTCGAGTTTATCGAGTGTTCCACCAGTGTGGCCTAATCCACGACCGCTCATTTTAGCTAAGATTGCGCCACAAGCAGCAACCATTGGTCCAAGAGCTAATGTGGTCTTGTCACCAACTCCACCTGTGGAGTGTTTATCAACTTTAACGCCTTTAATTGATGATAAATCCATGACATCGCCGCTATGTTCCATACGATCGGTTAAAGTAACGATTTCACGATTGGTCATGCCTTTAAAGACAATTGCCATTAATAAAGCGGAAACTTGGTAATCAGGAATTTTTCCTTCAACGTATCCGTTGACAAAAAATGTGATTTCTTGATCGGTTAATTCACCGCCATCACGTTTTTTTGTAATAATATCAACCATTCTCATAAAAATAAAACCTCATTATAATCATACCAAAATAGTATGAATTATAAAACACAAAATAATATCTCGAAATAATCTATGTTTTATTTAATAATAAGGTTATGGATTTTGCTAAGCACCTTGAAAAATACCTTAATAAGGAAGAAATTGATTCCTTAATTTCATCATTTGATGAAAAAGAACATAAAGGTGTTTATGTAAACACAAGAAAAATCAGTGACGAAAGATTTGTTAATCTTTTTCCACACGTTAAAAAACACCCATTTGTTGAACATGCTTATCTATATGACCAAGATGAATATGATTTAGGCAAAAAGGTTTACCACGAACAAGGCGCATATTACATTCAAGATCCTAGTGCCGCTATCGTAGCTTCTTTGCTTCCTTTAAAGGGAAACGAACGAGTTCTAGATTTGTGCGCCGCGCCAGGAGGAAAAACTGTTCAAGCCTCTTTACGCCTAGGAAATAACGGCATTCTTGTATCAAACGATTTATCTAAACCTCGTGCAATGACTCTTTTACAAAATGTTGAAAGAATGGGTTTAGATAACGTTGTTGTTACTTCTTTAGATTTTTCAAAACTATCAAGCAAATACCAAAATTACTTTGACGCAATTATACTTGATGCACCATGTAGTGGCTCAGGAATGTTTCGTAAAAGTGAGGCGATGAAAAACGACTGGACTTATGAAAAAGTAATTAAATTTTCAGAGATCCAAAAGCAACTGATTTTGATGGCTTTTTCGATGTTAAAAGATGGCGGAACGATGGTTTATTCTACCTGTTCATATTCATATGAGGAAGACGAAGAAGTTGTTCAATATCTTCTTGAAAAAACACCAGCAATTCTCGGTCAAATTCCAGAAATCACCGGTAATTTGCGATCAAAAAAATATCCAGAAACAATTCATCTTTTCCCAAATCTCTTCCCTGGAGAAGGTCATTATATTGCAGTAATTAAAAAGCCTGGAAATCTAACAGAAAATAAGGTTATAGAAAGAGATGTTTTACGAAACACAACTGGTAAAGGTCAAACAAAAGAAACTCAGGTCTATCATCTTAAAAATGAGATTGATGAAAAGCTAATTGAATTATCTCTAAGACCTGGTTTATTTATGAAAACTATTATTGGTAAGAAGGAAATCCCTTCCCACCACTATTCACATGCCGCATCGAGTAAGAATAGTATCGAATTAACAAAAGAAGAAGTTATTCAATATCTCAGTGGAAATCAAATAAGAAAAAATAACCCAGAGGGCTATTATTTCGTTTCATATTTAGGAATGAACCTTGGTTTAGTCCATTCAGTAAATGGGGTTTTAAAGAATCTTTATCCAAAAGGATTAAGAATTAATGCCAAGATCAACGACAGTTTCTAAAGCTTTACGTTTTAAAGAAACTTTTTCGTTATAAATATATTCTTTATCAATAACTCTAAAGTGATTGACTTGTTCATTCATTTCATCACGAATTTCTTTAGCCAAATCAATTGTTGTTTTACCGCTAAATTGTTCTGGTGTAATCGGTTCATGAATTTTCCAAAGGAATGGATATTTCTTCA
>DGSJ01000056.1:6180-6603 GCA_002393905.1 Caryophanales bacterium UBA4365 | reverse complement strand
AGCATATTAAAGGCGATAAAGGCAATCGCGCCTGGCCAAGATATGCCAGTGTTGGTAATCATGACCACCGCTTCAGCGACACCTTCTTCTGTTCCTTCAAAGCCAGCAACAATAGCAGCGGCTAAAACAGAGAATGTCGCGATAACGTTTTCTTTGGCAATAAGACCAGTAATGGCGGCAACAGCAAACACCCAGCCAAAGGCTGAAAGTTGTGAACCAAAGCCAAGTGGGGTAAATAATGGTTGAATGAATTTACCAATACTAGCCAAAATGGAATCTTCCATTTCGCACATCTGCCAATTCCAACCAAAGTTCGATAAGAACCAAATAATGATTGTGGAAGCTAAGATGATTGTGAAAGCTTTCTTAACGAAGTGCTTGGCCTTATCCCAGAGGTGGATCATTAAAGCACGGAATTGTGGC
>DGSJ01000056.1:0-5980 GCA_002393905.1 Caryophanales bacterium UBA4365 | reverse complement strand
ACTTCACAAACACCACCAGCAATGGCGACTAAGATTGGTAACTTCGCACCACAAGAGAAGAATGGGATAACACGAATGGTAGCAACCTTTTCATGTTCATCCGCTAAAGTACGGGTATTAATCATGGCTGGAACAGAGCAACCAAATCCCATAATCATTGGGATAAAGGCACGTCCAGAAAGACCGAATTTTCTAAAGATACGGTCTAAGATGAAGGCGACACGAGCCATGTAGCCGGTGTCCTCCATAATGGAGAAAAAGAGGAAAAGAACCAAGATTTGCGGTAAAAATCCAAGAATGGCGAATAATCCAGAGAGGACTCCATCGCATAAGAATCCGGTTAACCAGTGTCCTTCTCCTAGTGCGCCTGCCATGGCACCACTAACAGCATCGGTAATCGCACTAAACGACATATCAAAGAAGTTAAAGAGAATTACACCTGGAGAGTTAATTCCTCCATCGGTCCAGAATAATCCTTCATAAATACTTCCTTCAAATGATGGAGCAGCATCTTTAAAGAGTCCACCAAGGAAGAAGAGGTTTTCACTAAATGTGAGGTGGAAGACAAAGAAGAGAATAGCGGCAAAGATGAGTAAGCCCCACACTTTATGTGTTAAGACTTTATCGATGCGGTCTGATTTGTTTTCTTTGACCTTCTTTTCTTCGTTAACAACTTCCGAGTGAACAATCACTTTCGAGAAGTTTTTAGAGATGTAGTTATAACGTTCATCCGCGATGATTGCTTCAATATCGTTACCGAATGTTTCATCGTGGAGAGTTTGCTTGAATTCTTCCACCATTGGTAGAAGTTCTTCGTGCATCTTCACTTCGATCTCATCGTTTTCCACGAGTTTAATGGCGTGGAAGAGTGGGTTTTCCACTTTCTTGCCTTTAAAGGCAATCTTAACATCTCCGACGAGATGTTTGAGATCTTTGTTTTCTAAAATGGTGACTCCTTCACGTTTCTTTTCACTAGCTTCAAAAGCACGTTCCATGAGTTCTTTTAAGTTAGCTTCCTCTAAGGCAGAGATTTTAACAACTGGAACACCAAGTTTCTTTTCAAGAACTTTTTCGTCTAATGAGTCACCATTTTTCTCAAGGACATCCATCATGTTGACTGCCACAACGACAGGAACATCGATTTCAAGAAGTTGAGTTGTGAGATATAAGTTTCTCTCTAAGTTTGTTGCATCAACTATGTTGATGACACAATCTGGTTTTTCATCCAGAATGTAGTTTCGAGAGATGACTTCCTCACTAGTGTATGGGGAGAGGGAATAAATTCCTGGTAGGTCAATAATTTTGATTGGTTCAGATAGTTTCTTATAGACACCATCTTTCTTTTCCACAGTGACACCTGGCCAGTTACCAACGTGAGCTGTGCTACCAGTTAAGTTATTAAAGAGGGTTGTTTTTCCGCAGTTTGGGTTACCTGCTAAAGCAAAGCGTTTCATACTATTTCTTTTCCTCCACTTCTAGAAGGACTAAAGCGGCTTCGCTTTTTCTTAAGGTGAGTTCATAACCACGAATGGTTACTTCAAGTGGGTCTCCTAAAGGAGCTTTCTTTCTAAGGTAGACTGTTGCACCTGGGGTAACACCCATGTCGAAGAGTCTACGACGGAGACGACCTTCACCTTCTACTTTTTTTATTAGGCCAGTCTCGCCTATTTGAAATTCATCTAGTTTTTTTAGCATAAATTCCTTCCTTTCTTATGCAACCAGAATTTTGTTAGCGATGGAGCGATCCAACGCGAGTCGTCCTTCTTTAACAGCAATGACTACACCGCCGTTTACGGAAGAGATGACTTTTACGGAGGCATTCACTAAAATTCCAAGACTCTCGAGATGTTTCTTTGTTTTATCATCAGTGAGTACTCGGACAATCTTTACATCCGTATTTAATGGAGCTAAACAGATTGGCATAGATTAACCTCCTTCAATAAGTTAGGATTTCCTAACCAAGAATATTATAGACCTCATAATACATAAGTAAAGAAAAAAGTTAGGAAATCCTAACTCTTTCACTTTTTAAAGATATGATAAACCTTTTGGTTTATTTTTTGTTTTGTTCGTAGTGTTTCTTAATTAATTCCCAGGTTTTATCAGAGATATCGTGTTCCATACGACAAGCATCATCTGCTGCGGTTTCTTCATCCACTCCTAAAGCAAGTAACATCTGGGTGAGAATAACGTGTTTTTCTAAAGTTTTCTTAGCGATTTCTTCTCCACTAGCGGTTAAAGTAATCGCTCCTTTAGGATTAATTTCAATATAGCCTTGGTCTTTAAGTTTTCCCATGGCTTCAGAGACAGAAGGTTTAGAAAAAGACATTTCACGAGCAATATCAACGGCGTGAACTTCTTCTTTAATATCAGATAATTGAAGGATCTTTTCTAAATAGTCTTCGGTGGATTCGTAGCGTTTCATATTTCTTATTATTATAATACTTCTTTATTTAGATAAAAGATTAGAACTGAATACAATCAAGTGCAAGCATAATGACAAAACCAAATATGAATGACCAAACTCCATAATGGTCATGACCTTCGCTAGTCATTTCTGGAATCATTTCTTCAGCGACAACGTAAATCATGCAACCAGCAGCAAATGCAAGAGCCCATGGCATAATTCCTTGGATTTGCAAAGCAAGGAATAAGCCGATGACAGCGGCAACTGGCTCAACAGCACCGCTAAGCATACCAAATAAGAAAGCTTTTTTGCTTGATCCAGTTTCCGCTTTTAAAGGAAGAGAGACCACTGCGCCTTCTGGAATATTTTGAATACCAATACCAATGGAAAGAAGTAAAGCTCCAATAAGTAAGGCTTGGTTACCTGGGTTAGCTAAAGCAACACCAAAGGCAATACCAACGGATAAACCTTCAGGAACATTGTGGATAGTGACCGCCAGGAACATCTTTGATGTTTTGCTTAGTTTTCTTGAAGGTAATCCTTCATCTTGTTGTTCGGCGCTATGAAAGTGTGGAACAAGTTTATCAATGCCCCATAGGAAGAGGGCGCCTAAAACAATCGAGATCACCGCAATAACCCATGTTGGCATGTAAGTAACGTCACTTTCAATCGCTGGTTTAATTAGCGAGAAGAAAGAGGCGGAAAACATCACTCCAGCAGCAAAACCAGTAAAGATTTTATTTAGTTTTGGTGAGATTTCTTTTTTTCTAATGAAGAAAACAAACAAAGCTCCTAGAGTGGTACATAAAAAGATTAGAGGGATACCAAGTAAAGGGTAAGCATAATCTTCCACTACTAATTACCTCCAGCCAAAGAGTTTCTTTTGAGCTAAATCACATTGATAAGATGTAACAATATAACCAGTTGGGTCAAGGATCTTTTTAAAATCGTCTTCTTTGTAGATTTCTTCCGAGAAGATCACCACATTATTTTTGATGTGGCTTGCTTTGACTTTTTTACAGTTTAAACGACGGATCAGTTTATTTTTGACATGGGCTTCACATGCACCACACGCCATTCCATCAATTCCTAAAGTATACTTATACATTTTTCTTCTCCTATTCTGGCACTTTTAATGCTTCGACCATATTGATTTTCTTATTTTTTCGACTAACTAGATATGAGACAAATAAAGATACTCCAAAAATCAAGACTAGTGGGATGACAAATGTCATCCAACCAAAAATGAGCATCATTTCATATTCACTGGCTAACGCTTTTGTTAATACAAAAGTAATCCCAATTCCTGCTGGAACTCCTAAAACAAAGCCAGCAATCGTTAACCACATGTTTTGACTTATTAAGAGTTTTCCGATGTGTCGGTCTTTAAATCCAACAACTTTTAAGGTGCTTAATTCACGATATCGTTCAAAATACGACATCGTTCCTAAGTTATATAAAACAACAATTCCTAGAATAATTGATAAAACAATTAATGCACCAATCATCGTGTACATGACTGACATAAAACTATCAAAGGATTTAATGATATCCGCTCGAGATTTAGTCGTCGAAATTAATGATGAATAAGTTGTGTCTTTGTTAATATCATCTTTTAGTGTATTTGTGTAAATTTGGTTAATTTTATATGCAATTCCTAGCTCTTTTGCATATTTCTCATTCATCACAACACCTTTCGTGAGAGTGCGGAGTTGACCTGCTAAAGTTAACCGATAAGTGATGTCAGTTCCAAAGACAGAAACAGTAAAAGAATCACCAATTTTCAGGTTATTTGTCTCCATTAGACGTTGCCCAACATAGACACCTTGGTCACCTAAAGAAACATAGTTCATCTTTTGATCAAGGAATCGAACGTGGTCAGATTCGACATGATAAATATCCATCGCGATAGCTTCATCGTTAAATAAGACATTTGTGTTCGCGGAGTAATCGCCTTTAAAGTAGGATGCGACTTCTTTTGCTTGCTCGTTACTAACATCTTGTTTCAGTGAAATCTGCGATTCATAGTTCATTGAACCATAATAGAATTTATTTACGAATCCTGTCATTGATTCCATCATTAAAAATGATGCAATAAGAAGGATTGTACAACCGAAGACTCCAAATAAAGTCATGCCACTACGAGCTTTATGACGAAATAAATCTCGTAAATTCCATTTTGTGGCAAACTTTAGTTTTCTCCATGCTTTGGAGTCTTCGATTTTTAATCGGTTCATGGCTTTTGGTACATATGGTTGAAGGGCTTCACTGGCTGTACCTCGAAGCATGCGTTTTGTTGATAGAAAGGAAATTAAAGTCATAAAACCGATTATTCCAATAATGACTAGATAGGTCCACCATGGCACATGGATGGCCCAGCTAGGTAAGTCAAAATAGGTTCCCATTGGTCCACTTGGGTTAAAGATAAACCAAGCGATAAAGTAGCCTAAACCGATACCAAGAAGAGAACCAACTAGTCCGACAAATAGACCAAATAGAGTATAGTATTGAACGATTTTTGCATCTCTAAAGCCTAAGGCTTTTAATGTTCCAATCTGGGTTTTTTCATTTCTAGTTAAGCGCTGCATAGTTGTTGCCATAATTAACACCGCAATACCTAGAAAAATAACTGGAAGGATCGAAGCCATGGTTTTACCTTCTGTGGCTTCACCTTGAGCTTCAGAATAAGAGACGATTTCATTTTTCGACAAGATGAGGTTTGTTTTTCCTAAGGCTTGATTAGCTTTAGAAATAAAATCTTTTTTACTTAATTGAGAAAGAACATGAATTTCTGGATAGATTTCCGTTCCTAAGAATAACGAGTGATACATGCTTGGAGAGATATAGACATAGCCGTACGTATTAAAATCAGGCATGACTTGGCTTTCTCCAGGAGTACAAATTAAGTATTCACTCGACTTAATTAAACCTTTTATATTTCCAGTGAATGTATGTGAACCATATTTCAAAGAAATATTGTCACCTAATTGATAATTATTTTTGTTGGCGTATTGATCAGAGATCCATACACCATCTAAAGATGCTTCATCATATTTTTCACCGGAGATAACAACAAATGAAGAAACATCAAAGTTTGTTGTGACAGTTACCGCAACAACATCATTTTCTTTTGTTTCGTTTGTTTTAACAGAGACATATCGAGAAACTTGATCGACTCCTTCGATATTTTTGATTTTCTCCATTTCCTCAATAGAGTAACCAGTCTCATTAACTAAACGATAATCTGCAAAACCAGTTTGGTCATAGAAAGCAAAGGTATCAACTTCGATAGATTTCCATTCACATTGGAAACCAACAAAAACTGAGACACCTAAAAGAACCATGACAATCATGGAGATAAATTGGGCTTTATAGTGCCAAATTGTTCTGAGTAACTTCTTAAAAAGCATTTTACCAATCCACCTCGTCAACACTTAATGGATGGTCTTGGTTGACCACTTCTTTAATATGACCAGATTTGACTCGGATAATTGTATCCGCCATTTTAGCAATGTTTTGGTTATGGGTGACGATAATAATCGTCTTGTGGTAGTTTTTAGCCATATTTAATAA
>DGSJ01000010.1 GCA_002393905.1 Caryophanales bacterium UBA4365 | reverse complement strand
CGGGTAAGACAATTCCTCACCCAAGAAAATTAAGCGCCTTAAACGGGCGCTTTTTTTGTACCCGATTTTGCTATATAAAAATTTGGAGCAGTAGTGGTAGTTGTACGTTGACGATTTTAAAAAGTGTCAATGAAAAACACCCATCAAATCGGAATAATTTGTTTATCCACAATGTCGATGAGTGTTTTATCAACAGTATAATTATCTACTAATTTGCTACTAAACAACTACTAACTTAACCACTTAATTTTTGATTCTTCATGATTGGCCAATCGTTTGATGTTTGTGCGGTGTCTGTAGATTAATAACGCCGCTCCGAATGTCATCACACCGGCATACTCAAATCCGGCAACAACATAATCACCCCAACCATACATTCCGAAGTTAGCAAATGAGACAGGGCCAAAGTATTTAACGATGACCATGATCCAAGCAACAAGTGTCACGGCAATGATTGTTACGATTGAACCAAGTGAGACATACTTTTTAATTTTTAGAACAATAAAGAAGACTGCTAAGCCGACAACAGAGAGTAACCAAGAGGTCGCAAGAACGAATCCTGCAATAGCTGCCACAGCTTTACCTCCATTAAACTTCGCAAACACAGGATAACAATGTCCAACCATTGCTCCTAAAGGAGCAAGGTAAATATAAAGAACACCGTTGTTCCATAAGCCAGAGCCAAAGTTATCAATTAAAACTTGGTTTAAGGAAGAGAATTTAATAATTGACCAAACAATTATTAAAGGAATGACTGTTTTAATCATATCGAGGATGATGCAAAGTAAGCCAATTTTCTTACCAAATAGTCTTCCGACGTTCGTTCCACCCGAGTTTTTTGATCCTTCTTGACGTGGATCACGATGGAAAAACACCTTTCCGATAATGATTCCTGTTGGAATAGAACCAAAAAAATAACCTAAAATTAATGATAAAAAACCAACGATTATATTATATAAAATAATATCCATTTCAAATCTCCTAAATACGCATTTATTCTAATAAAAAACTCCGTGCTTTTTCAACCTTTTGTTTGCTATAATCAATTTCTGGAAATTGAATTAAGCATATGTCAGAAACAAATAAAAACACATCTTATACTGCTGCCGATATTGACCTTTTAGAGGGTCTTTCTGGTGTAAGAAAAAGACCAGCCATGTATATCGGTTCAACTAACCTCAATGGTCTACATCATTTGGTGTGGGAAATTGTTGATAATGCGGTTGACGAAGCACTCAATGGTTATGGTAATGAAATTAACTTAACCATCCATAAGGATGGTTCTTTATCCGTTTTAGATGGTGGTAGAGGTATTCCTGTCGACATTCATAAGGCTACAGGAATGCCGGCTGTTCAACTCATTTTTACCACCCTCCATTCTGGTGGAAAATTCTCGAATAAAGCCTACCAAAGTAGTGCTGGTCTTCATGGTGTTGGAAGCTCTGTTACAAATGCGCTTTCTGAATACTGTGATGTGACTGTTTTTAGGGATGGAAAAATCTATCATATTCGTTTTAAAGATGGTGGAAAACTTGAGACTCCACTCGAGGTTCTTGGTAATACCAAGAAGCGTGGTTCATTGATCAGATTTAAACCTGACGCACGAATCTTCTCTAGTGTTGATTTTAAATACGACATTATTGCCAACCACATCCAAGAAAGTGCTTATCTTCTCCGCGGAGTAAAATTCACTCTTCATGATGAAAGAACTGGTCAACATTCGGAATTCTGCTATAAAGACGGAATTAAAGAATATGTGAACTACCTTACCGAGAAAAAACAACGTATTGGTGACTCGATTTATTTTGAAGGAAAAGAAAACGGCATTGCTATTAGTATTGCTTTGCAATACTGTTCCGATGATTATCAAGAAACAATCTATTCTTACGCGAATAATGTCAGAACCCGTGACGGTGGTACTCATGAACAAGGTTTACGTGCTGGTTTAACGAAAATTGTGAACGATTATGCCGAACAAAATAACCTTTTACGTAGCAAACAAAAACTCGATGGAAATGACATCCGTGAAGGTTTAACCGCGATTATTTCCTTAAAAATACCTGAGGAAAAGCTCGAATATGAAGGTCAAACTAAGCAAAAACTTGGTACTCCTGAAGCTTTACCTCTTGTAACTAACTTTATTTATAATAACTTTAGTTATTATATGAATGAACACAAAGATTTTGCTGTTTCGTTAATCCAGAAATGTTTGAAGGCTCAAAGTGCTCGTTTAGCGGCTAGAAAAGCCAAAGAAGAAATCCGTTCTAAGAAAAGTATCAAACAAGACATAGTCTTGTCTGATAAACTTACTCCAGCAACATCCAAGGATTATGATAGTAATGAATTATTCATTGTTGAGGGTGATTCTGCTGGTGGAACAGCGAAAAACTCACGTGATCGAAGCCATCAAGCAATATTACCACTACGTGGTAAACCACTAAATACTTTTGGACTTCCTTTAGATAAAGTTCTCAAAAATGAAGAATGTGCGACATTAATTAACACCATCGGAACTGGTGTAAATGAGTCATTTAATATCGATCATGCTAGATATGGAAAAATCATCATTATGACTGATGCTGATACCGATGGAGCGCACATTCAAACACTTTTAATTACCTTCTTCTATAACTTCATGCCTGAACTCATTAAAAAAGGCCGACTCTTTGTCGCAATGCCTCCTTTATACCGAGTTCAAAGAGAAGTGAATCATAAAATGATTCATCGATATGCTTGGGATGATGTTGGATTAGAACAAGCTAAGAAGGAAGTCGGCCCTGGATGCAAGGTTTCCCGTTATAAAGGTTTAGGCGAAATGAACGCCGATCAACTATGGGAAACAACCATGAATCCAGCGACAAGACAATTAACTCAAGTTACAATCGAAGATTCCTTATTAGCGGCCCAAGAATTAACTATTTTAATGGGCAATGACCCAGCTACAAGACGTCGTTGGATCGAAGAAAATATTAACTTCAACGAAGTTGATTCGTTTATTGATGAGGTGAAATAAGATGGCGAAGAAAAAAGAAGTTCAACCAGTCGAAATCATCGAAAACATCCATCATGAGACGATGGAAGAGATTATGGGAAGTCGCTTTGCGACTTATGCCAAATATGTCATCCAAGATCGTGCGATTCCAGATGCTCGAGATGGTTTAAAACCAGTTCAAAGAAGAATTATTTATGCCATGTATAAAGATGGCAATATTTTCACTCGTCCAACAAGAAAATGTGCTCACACAGTTGGTGCTGTCATGGGTACTTATCACCCTCATGGTGATAGTTCCATTTATGAAGCTCTTGTTCGTATGAGCCAAACGTGGAAAGTAAATAACCCATTAATTGACTTCCAAGGTAACAACGGATCCATCGATGGAGATGGTCCTGCTGCTTATCGTTATACTGAGGCTCGACTCAGCCAAATCGCTGAAGAAATGATCCGCGATATTGATAAAGATACAGTGGACATGTCGCTTACATTTGACGATGAAAATTTTGAGCCAGTTGTTGTGCCTTCTCGCTTTCCAAATTTACTTGTTAATGGTAGTGAAGGTATCGCTGTTGGTATGGCCACAGAAATCCCAACACATAACCTCAGAGAGGTTATTGAAGCAATAATTTATCGCATTAATCACGTTCGAGTTGAGCCAAAAGACCTCCTCCAATTTGTTCCAGGACCAGACTTTCCAGGCGGTGGTTTAATCATCCGTTCAAAAGGTCTTGAAGACATCTATTTAGAGGGTCGAGGAAGAATCGAAATTCTTTCTAAGACCGAAGTGATTAATACCGAAAAAGAAAAGAAAATTATCGTCACCGAAATTCCATATAAAGCAGTCAAAATTGACATTGTTCACGAGATTGATATGCTTCGACACAACAATGTTTTACCAGGTATTGCGGAAGTTCGTGATGAATCTGATCGACAAGGTTTACGCATCGTTATTGATGTCAAAAAAGAAGCAAATATTGACGTTATTCATCAATACCTTTTAAGTAAGTCTGGATTACGTTCTTCTTACTCGGCGAACATGGTCGCGATTGTTAATGGTTCGCCAAAAACAATGAATCTTTTAGATTTCATTGATTGTTATATTGAACACCAAGTTAACGTCATCACAAGACGTTCAAATTTTGAACTGAATAAGAACCAATCACGTCTGCATATCGTTGACGGTTTAATTAAAGCCATTTCGATTCTTGATGAAGTCGTTGATTTAATCAGAAAATCGAAAGATAAAGCGGATGCGAAGAAGAATTTACAAGAAAAATTCGGCTTTAGTGAAGCCCAATCTGAAGCGATTGTCATGTTACAACTTTACAAGTTGTCTAACACTGACATCACAACCCTTTTAAATGAGAAAAAATCCTTAGAAGAGAAAATCGAATTCCTTAAAGGAATTCTTGAAGATAGAAATAAACTTAATCGTCTACTTATTAGTGATCTTCGTGAAATCTCCAAAAAATATGGTTACGAGAGAAAAACACAAATTGTTGATAAACATGAATCAGCAACCATTGATAAACGTGATTTAATTAGCAAAGAACTTGTTAAACTCGCGATTACCCGTGATGGTTACATGAAATATTCCTCCTTAAAATCATATCGTTCAAGTGGAGACAACCCACTCCCAGGTATGAAAGCCGGGGATGTCCTTGTTTATAATGGAGAAGTTTATACAACAGATTACCTCATTTGTTTTACAAATGCTGGTAACTTCCTTTATATTCCAGTGCACCAATTAACCGAAAATAAGTGGAAAGAAGAAGGTCGTCACATTAACTATTTAATTTCTTTAAATCCTAATGAAAAAATAGTGCGTGCATATGCGATAGATACGTTTAGAAGTGACTTATTCTTTGCTCTTGTCACTAAAAACGGACAAATTAAGCGTCTTCCAGTCTCGGATTTCCAAGTTGTGCGTTATTCTAAACCACTGATCTGCATCAAATTACTCCAGGATGATGAATTAGCTGATGTCACATTAACTGACGGGGATTCGAATTTAGTCCTCTTCACTAGTGATGGAAATTCAACAATGTTTAACGAGAATGAACTACCAACAAGCGGCATGCGAAGTGGTGGTGTAAAATCGTTTGCTAAACTAGGTAAAGCGCATATCGTAAATGTTCTTGCTTATCCGAAGGATAACACCAAAGGAAAAGTCGTTGTTATTACCAATAAAGCATGTATCAGAATTTATGATGTAGAAAAGACCGAATTAACCTCTCGTTTAGGTCGCTCTTCCTGTGTCTTTAAATCATTTAAATCTGATGTCCATGAACTTGTTTACGCCTTTAAGCTCAACAAGGAAGAAGAATCGAATACAATTCGTTTCTTAGACAACATGCAGGAGATTCGTGACATTGTTGTGGATGATTATCATCTTACTCCAATGGATCGATACGCCAAACAAAGTGTCGAAATGAGCGCCAAAATTCGCTTAATTACGCCATTTATTGAATCAAGTGAATTTGTTGATGATAAAATCATTTCTCACTACGTTAAAAAAGAAGAAGTTCCAGAGTTCTCTAAACCAGATGAAAAGGAAGAAGCTTCTTTAGAAGAAATTAAGGAAGAAGAGGAAAAAGGTTACACCCAAATTTCGATCTTCGACGATGATTTCTTAAACGAATAAAATCATCAAAAATGAGTGAAAAACGCTGCGAAATCAGCGTTTTTTTCATACATATGCGAATTATTCTCGCTTTTAGTTAACTAAAGAATGTGTATAATTATGATATGTGCAAAGTTTACACTCC
This sequence comes from Caryophanales bacterium UBA4365, assembly GCA_002393905.1. GTDB lineage: Bacteria > Bacillota_I > Bacilli_A > RFN20 > CAG-826 > Fiminaster. Next base: position 11,884 of record DGSJ01000010.1, on the reverse strand, counting down.
TTATGCCCATGCAAAATCAATCTTCGAGATTGAGATTGATTTTTATAAAAAGCATGGAATTAAGACTGTTTTATCGGATCTAGATAACACTCTAGATTCGTATAAAAGTAAGACTCCAAGCGCTAACGTAGTCGCCTTTAAAGAATTTTTAAAGGAAAACGGGATTGAATTATTTATCATCTCGAACAATACCGGAAAGCGTGTCAAGCTTTATGCGGAAACTCTTGGAGTTAGATATGCTTCAGCGGTGGGTAAACCATTTGCTAAAAAGCTTCTTCGTAAACTTCATGAAGCACAAATTGATCCAAAAACAGCGGTGATGATTGGCGATCAAACCACAACCGATATCGCCTCGGCGAATCGTGCTAGAATACTTAGTATTCTTACTGATAAGATTGTCAAGGAAGATCAACCAACCACCCACTTTAACCGCTTGTTTGATCGCCCAATTCGTCATCATTTAAGACGAAAAGGAAAACTAATTGATTGGAGGGAAAGATAATGGCAAAAATTTCTCAAATTCGTCGTTGCTATAGCTGTGGAGCTGTATTGCAATCTGAAGACCCAACAAAAGAGGGTTATGTCAAGAAAGAAACATTAGAAAACGCATCACAAAACTTCTTATTCTGTGATCACTGTTTTGAACTTGAACGTTACAAAAACAAATCCAATGATCCAGAAGTCAGTGAAGATTATCTCAAGTTCATTATGGATGCAAAGCGTAAAAACGCTTTAATTGTTTACGTAGTAAACCTCTTCTCGTTTGAGGCTAGTTTCTCTCTCCAAATTAACGCTATTCTTCAAGGAATGGATATTTTAGTTGTTGGTAATAAGTTCGACCTTTTACCAGCAAGTTGTACCGAAGAAGATACCCGTGAATATGTCGCACATCGTTTCCGTGCTTCCGGAATTAAGTTAACTCGCGACGATGTTGTCCTAGGTAGTGCCACAACTGATGAAAATGCGAAAAATATTCTATCAAGAATATACGAACTTAGAAACGGAAGAGATGTCTACGTTATCGGTTCATCTTTAAGCGGCAAAACAACTCTTGTCCAATCATTCCTTCGTGTTTATTCCAACATGTCTAAAGGTACAATCTCCACACACCTTTATCCAAAGACCAAATTATCAGTTATGGAAATTCCTCTATCAAGAACCGCATCATTATATGATGCTCCAGGAATTTCGATTAATAACTCCATTTTGTTTAACCTTGATCGCGCCACACTTAAACAAATCTATTTAACAAAGGCTGTTGAATCAAGAAAAGTTAGCCTTGAAGAGGGTCAAGTTCTCTGTCTTGGTGGAATTGGTTACATCCAACTCATTAAAGGCAAGAAAACCAACTTTAAGTGCTATTTCCATGACCATGTCGAGCTAAAGAAACTCTCCGGACAACGCGTTGATGACAAATTTATCCAACTTGTCTTACGCAAACGCCTTGTTCCATCTCTTCCAAAGATTCATTCAGGAAAAGATTTAGATGTTTTCGAGATTACGATTACTGAAAGTAATTACCGCGATATTGGTGTCCAAGGTTTAGGCTGGGTTAACTTTAAAGCCGCCAACCAAACATTCCGCATTTGCCTTCCAAAAGGAGTCGCAATTTATTCCTCAAGACCTAAGGTCTTAACAAAATAGTTTAATGGCTAATTACATCATTTACGGTGGATCTTTTGATCCAATTCATAACGGTCATCTTCGTATTGCTCGCGCTGCAACGCTAAAGCTTAACGCAGACGTTATTTTCGTGCCGGCACGCTCACCACGTTGGAAAGAATGTGAAGCTAGTGCGGATGATCGTTTAAAAATGATGAAACTTGTTTTACGAGCCTATGCTCCAGCAGGTTCGATCATTTCTGATTTTGAATTAAAATCTAAAAGTGATGTCAATTATACAATTGATACAGTTCGTTATTTCTTAAAGAAATACCCAACCTCAAAATTCTATCTTTTAATTGGTGGAGACCAAGTTAATAAATTCCCAGATTGGAAAGAAGCGGCGGTGCTTAGTCAATTAACGCAAATCGTTTTTGTTCCTCGCCCTGGAGTTTTAATTAACGAAGACATTGTATATAAATACAATATGCTTAATTTAAACTATCTCGAAAGCGGTGAAGTTAGCTCAACTAATGTTCGACTTGGTTTATCTCATGATTTACCACAAGAAGTTTTAAATTATATTGAAAAGAATCGTCTTTACTTTGTAAAGAAGTTATCTGGATATGTGGATGAGAAACGTCTTCTTCACTCAATTGAAGTCGCTAAACTTTCTTATCAAATCGCTTGTGCAAATAGCCTAGAGAATCCTTCAAGATTCTACTTTACTGGTTTATTTCATGATATTGGAAAGCTTGCCAATTTCGGAAAAATTAATCCAGAAGAAGTCATGAAGAATGAATATTCGGATTATTTAGACATGCCAAAATTCGCTTATCACCAATTTATTGGTGAATATATTTTAAAAAATGATCTAAACATTCAAGATGAAGAAATCTTAAATGCGGTGAAATTCCATTGCACAGGTTGCGCAAATATGAGCCAGCTTGGAATGGTGGTCTATGCCGCGGATAAAATTGAGCCAACTCGTCAATTTGATTCTCGCTTCTTAATTAATTCTTGCTTAAAGAATTGGAAACAAGGCTTTTTAGACACGTTAGTAGATAATCGCAAATATTTGCTCGCCCACGCTAAAGATATTGAAAATAGACTCACCGATGAGTGTTTTAAGATGTATTTAGGAGATTAAGTATGGATAAAGTTGTTACTTTAATTAAAAAAGTCCTCGAAGATCATAAGGCAGAAGACATTTCTGTGATTGATGTTTCCGAAAGAACGCCTTTCGCGGAATATTATGTTCTTTGTTCAGCCACGAATATTCGTCAAATCGGCGCCTTAGCTGACGCAGTTATTGATAAGCTCGAGGAAAAGAAAATTAATTATTCCCATAAAGAAGGAACTCCTGAATCTGGATGGATTTTGATTGATGCTTATCATGTCATCGTGAACATTTTTTCCAAAGAAGAAAGAGAAAGAGTTTCCATCGAACAAGTCTTATCTAACTCGAAAAAGAAGTAACTTCGCATAAGAGATATTATGTTAACCAACTATTAAGAAAGAACGAATTAATCGTTCTTTTTTATTACTTTATTATCCTATTATATAAAAAAGAAAAAGCACGATTTCCGTACTTTTCCACATATTTCGATGTGAATAACATCTACTAATTATCTACTAATTCCTGTTTTAACCGCCACTTTATTTCTTAAGTAATTAGCCGGGATTGATACAATAATCATCAGCAAAATCGCTATCAAGGAATAGCCAAAAATGACCGCCATATTTGTTGGATCATTGATTTGGGCAGCTTTAATCAAACTGCCTAAACCATTACGCGTATAACCTGTGACAATCTCGGACATAATTTCTATCTTAAAAGATAGAGAAAATGATGAAATGATACCAACAATTAAATAAGGGAGAGCTAGTGGTATTTGAATTCTAAAGACAGTTTGGATTCCTTTACCACCATCGATTTTCACCGCATCCAAAATTTGTGGATCAATGTTTCTCATGCCATTAACGAGTGCTTCATAAAGAATTGGTAACGATATAATCGTTACAAGAAAACATGGTGCATATTCCGCTTTAACCAAAACAACAAACAAGAAGACAACAGCAGCTGTTGGAATCGCTTTTAAAGCAGTCATTAGCGGAGACATTACTATGTAGAGTTTCTCGTTATCTCGAACAATTAAAGCAAGGATTCCGGCGATGATAAACGCTATAAAGAATCCAATAAGCATTTTTAGAAGAGAATAAGCTAAACATTGGTATGTATAACCAATTCCGAGTAACTTCACCATCGCTTCAAATGTCACAATTGGCGAAGGAAAAATCATTGAATTCTTATCAAAGATAAGCGTTGCTAAAAACCATAATCCAAAAAGAAGAATGATTCCTAAAATAATTAAAACATATTTATTTGAAATAAATTTCTTCATTCGTTGCTGGTAGGCCAAAGACCGATAAGAATGTATCAATCTCTGATTTATGTTCAAAAGCGTTCTTATAACCGACACCAAGACGATTACCGTTACTGATTGATGCAGTTGCATCATCAATATTAATCGCTAATGCGGATTCGGCTGCTGGATCTTTTGCTAAAACATCTTTTAATGTTTCTGGATGTTCTAAAAGACGTGCTGAATAACGTTTAAATGCATCAAGGTATGACTTCACCGTATCAGCGTTTAAGCCTTTCTTGACAAAAACAGACGCTTGGAAGATTTCTTGACCATTAAATTTGTTCTTATATTCAGATTGAATATTAGCAAAGACTGTAATTGGAGCCCCTTTACTTTGTAAGCTTGTTAAATCAGGTTCAGCAATTAAAGCATATTCATAAGCTTCTTGGTTGAGCTCAATCATATTTTTAATGTCACCCGAACTGCCTTTGATCTTTTCATCTGGGACATTGATGTTATAGATGGCCTGGAAAGTTTTGTGAGGGACGCTTCCCTTGCCAAAAAGGTAAATATTGTCAGTCGCATCTAAAACGCCATCATCATCGGTTCCGTTTGATACAATAAACATATTACCAAAGGTAATTGTTGCAGCTATTTGGTAATTTAAGCCTTTATTAATTTGTTGAATTCCAGCATTTGTTGGTAAAACAGCAATATCAACCTTCTCTTGTACCATTTGGGCAATGATTGTTGGAGCTGTATTGGATGGCTGGAACTTAGGATCGTTGATAAACGATGATAAAACGACCGCTGGGGCGCCTGTTGGCGTCATGATGGATAAACTACCATCAACATTATTTTCGAATGGCTCTAAGCCTTTTTCGGAGCATCCCGCAAATAAGAGTGGGAGCAATAGTAATAAACATTTCTTTTTCATGGACATAATCATACAAAATATGATTTACTAATAATGTGATTTAAATCACGAATTTTATGGATTTCATTCAAATTTTAGAACAAGAAAACTTCCAATCTAAGTTCTTTCCTAAGGGAACAGTTCTCTTTCATGAAGGAGAAGAATGCCAAAAGATCGGATTGGTTAAAACCGGTTACATTCGTATTCAGTCTTATTCGATCAAAGGAACAGAAATTGTTTATAACGAGATTAAGCCAAACGATTTTTTTGGTGTTCATCTGGTTTTTGATCAAAATAGCAAATACCGTGGAGATGTTGTTGCTATTGAAGATTCTAAAATCTTCGTTATTTCTAAAACAGAGTTCCAAAGACTCATGCAAGAAAATACCGAATTCTTACTAGAATTCATGAAACTAGAATCTTCGTTTGTGAAGTCGCTTAATCAGCATATTAAACTTTTATCATTATCTAGTGCTGAAGAACGATTTGTCTTCTACCTTCAATCTAATGGAGGACAAATCTCCTATAAGAGCATCACCACACTTGCTCAGAGTGTCCATTTAGAACGAGAGACTTTGTCTCGCCTTATCTCAAAGTTAGAAAAAAGGCATCTCATCAGACGCCTTTCTCATCAAATAATTTTATTGAACTAGTCTTCAAGAAGTTCTTTGATTGGCTTACCAATCATATTATCAGCTTTCTTAAGACCGAAGTTTTCTAAGATAGTTTCTCCAATATCAGCGAAGCATTCACGTTCTTCAAGATATTTACCATGCTTGAATGATTTGCTAAAGCAAAGTAGAGGAACTTTTTCTCGGGTATGATCTGTGCCAGTGTGTGTTGGATCATTTCCGTGGTCAGCAGTAACCATAATTAAGTCATCTTCTTGAGAAGCTTCCATGAGTTCGCCAAGTTGAACATCGAATTCTTCAAGAGCTTTTCCATATCCGAGTGGATTACGACGATGGCCGTATTCAGAGTCAAATTCAACTAAGTTGATATAACATAAGCCTTCAAAGTCATGGTTCTTACATTCATCAATGGTTTTTTCCATTCCGTCTTTATTGGAAACGGTTTTTTGAGTTTTAACAACACCAGAACCATTGAAGATGTCACCAATCTTACCAATGCAGGAAACCATATAACCATTCTTTTCAAGAATATTCATCGCGGTAGTACCGCTTGGGGATAAAGCTAAGTCGTGACGGTTTGGTGTTCTTTTGAAGTTACTTGGATTATCGCCAATGTATGGACGAGCGATAACACGTCCGACTTTGTATTCTGGGCGTAAGCAGATTTCACGAGCGATTTCACAGCAACGATATAATTCTTGAACTCCGGTAACTTCTTCGTGAGCAGCAATCTGTAAAACAGAGTCTGCGGAAGTATAGACGATTAAAGAGTTTTCGCGCATTTGTTGTTCGCCAAGTTCTTTAATGATTTCGGTTCCGCTAGCAGCTTTGTTCCCGATTATTTTATGACCGGTTTTTTCCGCAAGTTCATCAATTAATGCTTTTGGGAATCCAGTTTCTGTAAAGGTAATGAATGGTTTAGTTGTATAAATACCCATCATTTCCCAGTGACCGGTCATGGTGTCTTTACCATTGCTTGCTTCTCTCATTCTCATGCTATAAGCATGTGGATGGCTAACTTTTGTTGTTCCTTTAACAGGAGCAAGATCACCAATACCAAGTGAATTCATATTTGGAACGTTTAATCCACCGCATTTTTCTGCGGTATGAACCCAAGTATTTGTTCCTTTATCACCAAATTTTTCTGCGTCTGGCATTTCACCAATACCAGCTGAGTCAGTAACGATAACGAATATTCTTTTGAATTTTTTCATATTGAAACTCCTAAGACGTGAATTATTTTAAACTATTTTCTTTTGCTATACAAATCATACGCTTCAAGAATTCGTCGAGTAGAGATATTTAAATAAATCTGCGTTGTCGCAATATTGCTATGACCAAGCATTTCTTGAACTGTACGGATGTCAGCGCTACTTTCTAAAAGATGTGTTGCAAAGCAATGTCTCAAAGTATGAGGGGAAATTTCCTCTTCAATCCCCACCATTTCAGCGTACTTTTTGACTTGTAAAAAGAAGTATTGTCTGGAAAGAGGTTTGCCATAACGATTTAAGAAAACAATTTCACTTCTCGCACCAGGATTTTTCTTTCGGCCGTGCTCAAGATATTTCACTAAATATTCTTTTGCAAACTCGCCAAACGGAACCTTTCTTTGCTTGTTTCCTTTACCAACAACTGTGATGATTCCCCTTTCTAATGAGATGTTTTTCATTTTTAATGAAAGAAGTTCGCTTACTCTTAAGCCAGAAGCATACATGATTTCGAGCATTGCTCGGTCTCGTTCACCTTCAGGTTTATCTAAATCAGGTGCTTCAAGAAGTTTCTCGACTTGCTCCACACTCAAAATAGATGGAAGATGTTTCATTCCCTTGGGGATTTCAACTTCATTCATTGGGACATGGACAAAATCTTCTTTTTCCAAGAAAACATAAAAGTTTTTAAGGGAAGATAATCGACGAGCAATTGTTGCAGTCGACATCTCTTTTTTGCTTTGTATACGAATGAAATCGCCAATGTCAGTCGGTTGAATTTGTTCAGTATCAACATATTTGAATTCTTTAAAGAATTCGTTTAAATCATAAGCATAACAAAGAATCGTGTCGTTAGATAAACCTTTCTCGACTCTTAAATGTTGAAAAAATAGTTCTTTAGCACGATTAACGTCCATGTTTTTTCTCCTTTAAGATGTCGGATGCTCTCATGAACGTTTCGCTTTTCATTCTTCGGTTTAGTTCTCGGATGAGATCACGAGTGGCGTTCTTTTCATCGTTCTCATCAAAGTTATCAAAAATTGATAATTGCTCGACATAATCCGAGGCATAGATGAGATTTTGGAGCGTTACACCGCACAAACGAATTTCTTGTCCGTTTAAATTCTTCTCTAAAAGAATCGATGCTTCGTTAAAGATCGTTTCAAAGTCGTTAGTCGGTTTATTCAGCTTAACTGACCGATTAATCATCTTAAAATCACTTGTCTTTAAGACAAGCTGGACGTTGGAACCAATTTTATCCTTTTGTTTTGCTTCATCAGAGACTTCTTTAGAAAGGTCTCTTAGATAACCTTTGATTTCTTCAAAGTCAGATGAGTCGCGAATAAATGTTGTCGAGTGTCCAATGGATTTAGGATCCCATGGTTCGACATCAACCTCATCGCTTCCATATCCGTTAATCCAGTCTTTAATTACATAGTAAAACTTACCAAAAGCATTCTTAACTTCGAGGTTATCTTCATTAACTAGCTTTGCCAAATCACCAATTGTTTTAATTCCAATCGCTTCAAGTCGAGGTGCGGTTTTCTTTCCAATTCCATAAAATGAGGAGATAGGTAGAGGATCCAGTATTTTACGAACATCTTTTCTACGGATAATCGTGATTCCCATTGGTTTCTTCATATCGCTTGCCATTTTGGCAAGGAACTTTGTTGGGGCAACACCAATGGAGCACTTTAATCCAATTGTCTGGAGAAGTTTATTTTGAAAATCCTCGAGAAACTTCACCACATCTTTCACATTGGAAAGTTGTTTGGTCATATCAACGTAACATTCATCAATCGAGGCTTTCTCAATAATTGGTGAGTATTGTTTAACAAAGTTAAAGAACTCTTTTGATTTACAACTATAGAGTTCATAATGTCCAGGAATAACAATCGCGTTTGGACATAATTCCAAAGCTTTAAAAGTTGGTTGTCCACTATGAACACCGTATTTTCTAGCTTCATAAGAACAGGTTGAAACAATTCCACCACGACCACTATGTCCAATAATGACTGGCTTACCAATCAAGGTTGGATTAACAAGTTCTTCGCAGCGAACAAAGAAGGTATTAAGATCGATGTGCAAAATGATTTTGCTCATACTTCTATTTTATAGAGCATAAAAAAATCATTCAATATTATGTTAACCATAACTCGAATGAACTTTTATTTTAAGTGTTCAATAATTTGTTCTGGAAGTAACCCAAATGATTCAAGTTGCTCCGCGATTGTAGCTTGTTTAACAAAAATGTTTGGCACGCAATAAGCCGAAATAAGGCCTCTAAATTTGATTTGCGATAATTTAAGCGTTACAAGAGAAACAAGGCCTCCTTGGGTGCTATACGCATCGTAAATCACGATTTTATCGTAATCCTTGAGGCTCGAAAGTGCTTCCTCATCAACCGGATTGATAAATAAGGCATTGTAAATTGTGCAATCAAGGCCTTCTTTTTCGACTAGGTGATCTAGTTCACGAACAAGGTGTCCAACACCAATTACAGCGACCTTCTTTGATTTACTCTCACGTAGTTTTAACCATTTTCCAAAGGAAAGTTGTTCGTCTTTTCCTTCTTCAAGGCATGTTGCGCGTGGGTAACGGATCGCAAAAACACCATGGTTATTAAATGACTCGTCATATAAGAATTCAGCTTCCTTGCGTGATGAAGGCATTGTAATAACGACTCCAGGAATTGTAGATAAGAATGCGGCATCATAGATGCCTTGGTGTGTTTCACCATCACGACCAACTAAACCAGCTCGATCAACCAAGATCGTCGCGTTAGCTTTTGTACGCGCCATATCATGAGCGATTTCATCGTATGCACGTTGCATAAATGTCGAATAAATCGAAATAATTGGGTGGAATCCACCACGAGATAAACCACCAGAAAGAGTAGCCGCGTGTTCTTCGGCTATGCCGACATCTAAGCTTCTTTCTGGAAATTGTTTTAAAACTTCATCTATTTCAGCGCCGACTGTTGTTGCTGGAGAGATTAAGAAAGCATCCTGATGTTTTTCCATCTCTTTAAGAGATAATTCGGCAAAAACTTTGGACCAAGTTACATGTTTAGAACTCTTTAGCGGTTCGCCATCTTGTACTTTAAATGGAGCAACACCGTGCCAAGAACCTTTAATGTCGTTTTCGGCTAATTCATAACCTTTACCTTTGGTAGTACAAACATGTAGCACCACAGATTTCTCTGTATTTGATACGCGTTTAAACGCTTTTTCAAGCTTACGAATATTGTGTCCGTCAATTGGTCCAATATAAGCAAAACCCAAGTCAGTAAAGATATTTGGAGATGTTAAATGACGCTTGAACCAGTTCTTAATACGAAGAGTAAGATTATAAATCTTCTTACCCACTTTAGTGCGAACCATCACACGGCGGTAACCATATTTGATTCTATTATATCCAGCTGCTGTAGAAAGCTTGCCGAAAGTTTTTGATAAAGCACCAACTGGTTTAGAAATTGACATACCATTATCATTTAGAATGATAACAACTTTGTGTTTTCCTGTTGCCAAATTGTTTAATCCTTCAAAGGCTAAGCCAGAAGGAATTGAACCATCACCGATAAGAGCGATAACGTTATAATTTTCGCCCTTTAAATCACGAGCGATGGCAAAGCCATTAGCAGCAGAAATCGATGTCGAAGAGTGACCAGCATCGAAACAATCATAGACTGATTCATCGATTTTCTGGAAACCAGAAATGCCATTTGTTTGGCGTAAGTTTTCTAATGGTCTTCCAGTTAGGATTTTATGCGTATAACATTGGTGGCCAACGTCGAAAATCAGCTTATCCTTTGATAAATCAAAGAAATGTTCAATTGCAATCGTTAGTTCCACCACACCGAGATTACTAGAAAGATGTCCACCGTTTTTGGCGGTACAGCGGATGATCTCTTTACGAATGTCGTCAGCTAAAACATCAAGCTCAGAATAGGAAAGATTTTTCAAAAATGAAGGATCTTTGATTTCGTTGAGATTAATGTGTTTAACTTTGTTAACTTTACTCTTAGACATTTACTAATAATCTACTAAATAACTACTATATTCAATTACTAACTATCTTATAGTTATTTTTGTAACTCTCCGATTTTTGCTTCTGCTTCCTTTAAAGACTTCTCAAGAGAAGAAATGAGCTTCTTTCCTTCCTCATAGAGTTTGATTGATTCTTCCAAAGGAAGAGTTTCTTTTTCAATCTTGTCAACAATCTCTTGTAGACGGGCGAGTGATTTTTCGAAATTGATTTGTTCGTTTGCCATGGTTAGTTCTCCTTCTTAATCACTTTGGTTGTTATACAACCATCTTTAAGTTTTGTTTTAATTTCTTGGTCGAGTTGGACTTGCTTCACACTTGTAACAACTTTCCCATCTAGTGTTTGCATAATCGCAAACCCTCTTGTAAGAACACTATCAATAGATAGTGAGTTGAGTTGTTTTTTGATCATCTCGATTTTGTCTTTACGAGACTGGATCATATAGAGCATCGCTTGCTCAAGTCTCTTCTTTGAATTATCCACTTCAACTAAAGTTGTGGCATACATTGAACGTGGATTAATGAAGAATGCTCTATTTGCGAGAGATTCGAGCTTATGACGCAATAGCGTCAGGCGATTTCGCATTGCTTCATCTAATCTGGAATTATCAACATCAACTCTTTGCATTACTTCATGCATGTCAATTGTTGATAAGACTGCTGCTCCTGTTGGGGTAGATGCTCTAGCATCTGCGACGTAATCAATCAGCGTGAAGTCAATTTCATGACCGACTGCCGCAATCACAGGGACAGGGAAGTTTGCAGCTGCGCGCACGAGAGCTTCATCGTTGAAGGCACTTAAATCTTCACTTGCTCCGCCACCCCGGCCGATGATTAATGTATCAATATTTGATAATTCGGCCTTTTTTAGGGCTTTTAAGAGTTCTTTTGGAGCTTCACTACCTTGGACAAGGGATGGGAAGATTTTGAGCTCTACAAACGGGTTTCTTAAGCGGATATTTTTTTCAATATCACTTAGCGCCGCACTATTTGGAGCGCAAATCACTCCAATTGCGCTCGGGAATTGTTTGATCTCACGTTTACGTGACTGGTCAAATAATCCTTCACTTGCGAGCTTCTTTTTGAGCATTTCCAGCTCGAGAAGCTGTTG
>DGSJ01000068.1 GCA_002393905.1 Caryophanales bacterium UBA4365 | reverse complement strand
TTTATTCAAAGAAAAAGTCTGAGGGAAAACATTCAATCTGTGTTTTAACTCATACAGCAAGAAAAATACTTCGAATAGTTTGGGCTTTATTAAAAACTGGGCAAAATTATAGTCAATTTTTCTCTGATTAGTGCTTAATTCAGAGACTATTTTAAAACTTTATCTTTGATATAGTTTTTTCGTCGTGGACTTTAAGAAAAAAATACTTGATAATTGTAGGTATGATACTTCTTAATATTGGGTTTTTAACACCGATAGTTATGTAAGAACTATTGGAAAGATTGCCTGAAAACTCGGCATGCTTTTGGTCTTTAATAGAAAACAAATAATTAGCTAACTCTATATATCTCACGAAAACATTATAACAAAATTTTTCTATCGATTTTTCTTCATACGTTTCTCATTTTTAAAAAGTTTTTAATTTTGGGAAATATAAAATATATTCTTTTTATAAATAAAAAGGCAGTTTGTGGTAACTGCCATTTTGTTAAGAATGGGGCGAGTGACGCGGTTCGAACGCGCGAATGACCGGTTCACAGCCGGTTGTGTTAGCCTCTTCACCACACTCGCCAGAGCGTTATCAATAATAACTATTTATTGATGCTTTGTAAAGCAGATTTTGCAAGTTTTAGAATTGGTAATTCACGTTGTTTCACTAATCGACCAACTAGAACATTTTGCATCTCTTCGTATAAACGAATTGCTTCATCAATTGGAACCCAAATTATTTTGTTTATTCGGATTTGTTCATCAACCTCGAGGTGTTGGTGAACTTTTTTACCTCTTCGAACAAGATAGTAGTAATTATGATTCTTTCTTTGGATGAGGTTATAGTAGTCATCCACTTCACCTAAGAAGCAGATTACTTCTGATTCATAACCAACTTCTTCATGGAGTTCACGATGAAGTGTTTCTTCATGGGTTTCGTTTGGCTTAGCTCCACCACCTGGAGTTTCATAATAATTTCTTGGTCCAAATCCATCATCATCCTTAAGATATTCGAGACAAACATTGTCGTTTTCATCGACAAAAATGGCTCGAACGACTTCACGAGTGTGAGAAACACCAGTGAATGGATATTGATCATCTTTGAATTTAAAGAGAGGTTCCATGGACATTATTTTATATAAAAAGAGGGCATTATGCTATAATGAATTGCCTTATGAAGAGTGAAACAAAGAGAGTCTCTAACTGGAAATTATTCCTAACATTCATGAAGTTAGGATTATTTTCATTTGGTGGCGGACCAGCAATGCTTATGCTCATCAAAGAAGAGATTGTGACCAAGAAAGGTTGGATGAGCGAAGAAGAATTAACTGAAATGGTTGGTTTAAGCGAATCTACTCCTGGTCCAATTGCGATCAATCTAGCCACCTATCTTGGCTATCGAAAACATGGTTTCTTAGGAGCGTTATGTGCCACACTTGGCGTGATGGTTCCAACATTTTTGATCATGTTTATTGTTTCAATGTTCTTCCGCAATTTGATGCAATATGAACCAGTTCAATATGCCTTTATCGGTGTTAAATGTGCGGTTGTTTTCTTAATTTTACGTGTCGCGATTTCCCTAGCAAAACAAGTAAAATCCTCGAGTTTTGCGGTGATTTTGTTTTTAATTATCGCGATTTTAATGATTGTTTTCCATTACTTAAATATCGACTTTAGCGCGATCTACTTTATCCTCATTGGTTTATTCCTGGGATTACTTGTTTATTCACTGATTATTCCTTTAGCCCAAAAACATAAGGAGGAAGTCAAAAAATGATTTTTCTTCGTTTGTTTTTAGAGTTCCTAAAGATTGGCTTATTCACCTTTGGAGGTGGATATGGAATGATTCCGCTTGTCAGAGAGACCGTTTTAAAAAATGGTTGGATGAGTGAATCAGAATTTATCAACATGATCGGTCTAAGCGAAGTCACTCCAGGACCAATCGCGATTAATATGGCGACTTATGTTGGCTCTTTACAAGGAAGTGCATCTTCTCTTGGAGCTTTTGGAGGATTTTTGGGTTCATTAATCGCCACACTAGCAGTGATTCTTCCAGCGTTTATTGTGATGCTTATTTTCTCGATTTTCTTAAAGAAGTTTGGAGAGCAAAAACACATCAAAAACGCTTTAAAAGGAATTAATCCAGTGGCGATTGCCTTAATCATGTCCACCGCTTTAATTCTTCTTAGTGATGTCCTTTTCCCAATTAATACTACCGGTTCAGTTAGTATTTCATTTAATCGAACATCCATCTTTATCTTCTTGTTAATCGCGTTTATTTATTTAGTTATTACAAAAGTATTAAAGAAAAAAGCACACCCAATATTAATGATTTGCTTGGGTGCGCTATTAGGTTTACTTGTAAACTATATCAATCTCATCTAAACAAATGAGATATGAAAAGGAGACCATAGGGTCTCCTTTTTTTATTCACCGCTGCGAAGTGCGACAACTGGGTCTTTCTTGGCGGCTGCTCGAGATGGAATTAATCCAGAAATGAGGGTTAAGACGATCGAGAGAGCTAAGACAGCTAAGGCCAGGTACCATGGGAGAATGACAATGGCTCCGACTCCAGCAGCAACTTTTAGAATAATATTAATAATTAAAGATAATAAGTAGGTTACTCCAATACCAAATAGACCTGATATTGCACCAATGATGAATGTTTCAACAATAAAGAGGTTAGAAACATCGAGTTTACGCCCACCAAGAGAACGGATAATACCGATTTCCTTCACACGTTCAACAACACTAACGTAGGTAATAATACCAATCATCACCGTTGAAACAACTAGTGAAAGGGATGTAAAGGCGATTAAGGCGATTGAGATAATATCGATTAATGAATTAATCATTCTGATAACGATTTCGAGGTTATCACTGTATTTGATGTTGGAACGTTCACTACGTTGGATTTCTCTTTTCACTCCATCTGGATGAATCGTGATTGGATCATCGCCATTCCACTTATCCAGATAAGAAGTAACTAAATCTTTTTCATCAAAACTCTTTGGATAAACGTTGATGCTATTAGCAATCTCTTCACCACCAACAGTTCTAAGAGCACTCTGAAGTTGACTTGGAAGATCAAATGAACCCATTAGGTTTTGAATGATGGACATGGCGTTTTCACCGATAGTTCCTACGGAAATAGGCGTGCCAAATCCTTTTAAGACTTTCTGATCCTCTTCTGGTAAGAATGTTAGCGAAGTCATGTCACATTCATATTGATAGAAAGATAAAGTAATCAATGTGGTTGATTGAAGCATTGCTTTTAAAGCTGCTTGGATTTCTGGAATTAGAATAGTTAGCATTGGGTCGTTAGCAATTTCTGTTTCTTTATCCTTATATTTCTGGACTAACTCTTCTTCCTGGGTTTTGCTAAGATCCTTAAATATATCTCGGATTCCACGTACATAATTTGCAATTCCAGAATTCTCGTTGGCCTTGATAAAGGCGTCATCAAAAGATTTTGATAAAACAAATCCAGTATCTAAACATCCATAGGAAATTCCTTCTTTTGGTTTAAGAATTGCGGTAATTTTCATGTTTTTTCCATTTTTTGGAAGATCACTACCATCGTTTTTAAATTCTCCATGATAACCATATTTAAGTGGGTTAAATGGAAATTCAGGTTGAGGGAAATAAGTATCGGCTACTGGCATTTCATAGAAAACTTGATCATCAGAATAAACGGTATATTTCTTATTAAGAAGCTTGTCGTAGTCAAAATCTTGTGGTTTGAGACGATCATGCTTGGATTGAGGATCTTCTCCTTGTGTTCCATTAGCAAATTCATCAATAACTTGGGCGAATTCAGCTTGAGTATAGTAACCAACTTGAGCAAGGAAAAGATCGGTTAAACGTTGGTCTTTGTCAACGACAATAGCCATTTCGTTATCGGCTTTTGGAAGATAACCACCTTCGTTTAAGACGTTATATTGACTTAAAACATAACTATCATCATTTGGTAAAACATCAAATGTTGATGTAAACATTGGGATCATTGATGCGTAGTTAGCAAACGCAGTCTTCTTTACGATCGTGACATAGATGTCTTCAATTTCTTGTAAAGAAACATATTTCTTTGTTGTGTCTTTATAAATTTCACCGCTTTTATTGGTGTAAGTCCAATCGGTGTACATATTCAGTTTACGGTTATTTCCGTAGCCAAATTTCATTGCTGAGTAATAATCTTCAGGCATTTCCTTAACGTATTGAAAATAATCCGCAGTAATATCGTTTTTAGTTAAAGAATCTTCAAATTTATTTCTTGTATCAGCAAGATATTCGATCATGTAATCAATGTTGATTTTTCCATCTTTGATGGATTTTTTAACTGCGTCAGTTTTTTGAGCGGTTGTAGCAAAACTAATTAATGAGCCTAAATCTAATGATTGTTCCTTAATTTGGATTGGGTTACCGCTAAGCATATCGTCTTGCATGTCATGGATGTAACTACGAACACCACTAGTGACAGCTAAGACGGCAGAGATACCAATAATACCAATTGATCCAGCGATACAAACGAGTGTTGTACGTTTGGCTTTAGCAAGTAAGTTTTTCGCAGATAAAAGGAATGTTGTTTTACCATTCATCTTAGATTTGCGGACTTTTTCGACTTCTTCGGCACTAACAACTTCTGGTTTTTCGACAACTTCAAATGGGTTGGAATCATCAATGATTTCACCATCTTTCATTGTGACAATACGAGTGGAATATTTGTAGGCCAAATCAGGGTTATGAGTAACCATGATAACTAATCTATCTTTAGCAACTTCTTTTAGAAGTTCCATGATTTGAACAGATGTAACGGAGTCAAGAGCACCGGTTGGTTCATCAGCTAAAAGAATTTCTGGGTTATTAACTAGCGCACGGGCAATGGCGACACGTTGCATTTGACCACCAGAGAGTTGGTTTGGTCTTTTCTTAGCTTCATTACCTAATCCAACTTTTTCTAATGCCTCTAAAGCACGAGCTTGTCGTTCTTCCTTTCCGATTCCACCAATGGTTAAGGCTAACTCAACGTTGCCTAAAATGTTCATTTGCGGAATGAGATTATATGTTTGGAAAACAAATCCGATAGAGTGGTTACGGTAGGTATCCCAATCACGGTCTTTGTAGTTTTTAGTTGATTGACCTTTGATAAGAAGATCACCAGAGGTATATCGATCAAGGCCACCAATAATGTTTAAAGTTGTGGTTTTGCCACAACCAGAAGGACCAAGGATAGAAACAAATTCATTTTGACGGAAGGAAATATTAATTCCTTTCAAAGCGTGGGTAACATTGTTACCACTGACATAATCTTTAACAATATTTTTTAACTCTAGCATAAGCGTTTCTCCTTTTTCCTAGGTCTTAATCGCTATATTATTGTAAGTATATTCATAGATATCGCAACTAAAAATTTAATTTTTATGAAACGTTATCACTAACTTACTAAGAAGCGATATCGAGTTTATCGTTGTTGAATTAGCAAATTAGAGGTCTATAATAGTCGTATGAAATATTTATTATTTGTTGTGTTAGAAAACACAAATGAAACATCAGACTTAATTAAAGAACTCTCCTTAAAAGGGATTAACGGAACCGTGATGGCGTCAACTTCCTTAAAACACGTTTTTGAGGATGAAAGAGAAGACACTTTACAGTTCGTTTCGTTAAGTCATATCGACCAACATAAACTCACTCAAAACACCACTGTTTACTTTATTTTGGATGAGAAAAATATTGAAGAAGTGAAACAAATTATCCGTGAAAAGACGGGTAATTTCACAAATACCAAAGGTGGAATGTTCACTTCCCCACTAGAAAGTTTCGAAGGCAGCTTCTAAATGAATCAAATTCTTTGTATTGCCTTAGCTCTTTTAGTCGGACTTTTATCATCAAGATTGATGAAAGTTTTACGTTTACCAAACGTTACTGGATATCTTTTATCTGGAATTATTTTTGGTCCGTTTTTATTAGGCAAATACATTGGCGGTTGGGATGAAGGAAAGTTATCAGCGGTTAAATGGATTAGTGAGATTGCGTTAGGCTTTATTGCCTTCACAATTGGTACTTCATTTAAGACTTCTTCTTTGAAGGCGGTTGGAAAAAGAATTGTTTTGATCACTCTTTTTGAAGCACTCGGAGGTGCGATTCTGACCATCGGTGGTTTATTTATCGCCCGTATTTTCTTAGGCGATCAACTTCCTGTTTCAATTATTCTCACACTTGGTGCAATAGCCTGTGCCACAGCACCTGCGGCAACACTCATGGTCATTCGCCAATATCAAGCTCGAGGGCCACTTGTTGAAACTTTAATTCCAGTAGTCGCATTTGACGATGCTGTTGCTTTAATTACGTTTGCTGTTTTATTCGCATTATCTAAGGCTTTTGCAGGAAATGGTTCGGTTTCTGCTGTAGAAATTTTACTTGTACCTCTTATTGAAATTATTGGTTCACTCGTTGTTGGAACTATTCTTGGATTCCTTGTTTCACTTGGTTGCAAATTTTTCAAATCACGTGCCAATAGAATGATTATGGTTATATGCGCAGTGTTAACCATTGTTGGTTTATCCATGCTTTGCACAGAAAATCACTGGCAAATCCTCGGCACAAATCTATCATTCTCTCCACTTTTAGGATGTATGATGATTGGAGCGATCTTTATTAACTTTAGAAGTGATGCGATGCGTACGGTCGAAAGAGTCGATCAATTCACTCCACCACTTTATATGCTTTTCTTTGTGATTTCTGGTGCATCACTTGATATCACAATCTTCGCAAGTGACTCCGCTTTAATTGTTGTGATTGTCTCCTTGGTCTACATTATCTTTAGATGTTTAGGTAAATACTTAGGTGCATTTTCCTCAGCAAAACTCACACATTCTGAACCAACTGTCCAAAAATATTTAGGTTTTACATTATTTCCGCAAGCTGGTGTGGCGATTGGTTTAGCAACGACAGCAAGCCAAGAGCTAGCCCATCTTGGATTAGAAAACCAGAGTTCCATAATTCTTGCAGTTGTCTTAACTGCCACAATCTTCTATGAGCTCTTAGGTCCAGTGATTACCAAGATTTCGCTACAAAAAGCAAACGAAATACCAACTACTACTTCAGTAGCTTAGATAAATCTTCAACTGAATTAGCCACACAAGTGGCTTTTTCTTTAAATGAATCAATGTTAACTCCATAGCCATAAGTAACTAGACATGAGTCAACATTTCCATTAATCGCGGTTTGAATGTCGGTGATTGAATCACCAATAAAAAGACATTCTTTTTTATTTAAATGATATTTATCAACAAGATAGTTAATTAAGATAGGATCTGGTTTTTCTGGATTTCCGATTTTATGTCCACAAGCTTCAATAAATAATCCTTCTGGAAATGTTTTCTTAATGATGTCATCAAGAAGGAATTGTGGTTTATTCGAAATGATAAATAGTTTGTACTCATCTTTAATTGAAAGAAGAAGTTCAGTTAATCCATCAAATGGTTTAGTTGTAGCATCTTGTAGTTCAAGATATTTCTTTAAGAAAAATTCTTCGAATTCTTTATATTGTTCTTCACTTGGATGAGCAAAAGCGATTGCTCTTTGAGCAAGAACATAGGCTCCGCCACCAATGAGTTTCTTTCCTTCTTCGTAGGAATATTGTTTATCGTATCCGCATCCTTTTAGAGAGAAGTTCACCGCATTTAAAATATCTTGAAGTGTATCAAGAAGCGTTCCATCCGTATCTAAAAAGAGAGCACGATATTTTTTCATTACTTTTCTAATTGTTTATAGTGAGCTTTATATTCGTCGTCGTACCAGTAGTAACGATCTTCATCCTTATCATGAGAATCGTACCAAACTTCTGCGACGAGTTTGTCGAATTTGGCTTGGCGATCAAAATCCCAAGCATACTTTTCATATGAAACGTTATGCCAGTGACCACAGTATACAACTGTGTGGGCACTTGCTTCAAATTCGACTCCATCGTGGTTCACCCACTTGAGTTTCTTATAGATTTCTCCATTTTTATAATCTTTAGAAAGAAGTTTACCTCCACGATAAGAGGCGTAATTCTCTAAGTCTTGAATGGATAACTCTTGACGTGGTTTATCTAAATCAACAGGGTTTTTTACATACGTAACAGTGTTCTTTAATTGTTCATAGTCAATATCATGACCATGAGAATCTTTTCCAT
>DGSJ01000044.1:13272-15253 GCA_002393905.1 Caryophanales bacterium UBA4365 | reverse complement strand
CAAAGATAAGTGATTCCACACTAATTACAGTTATCAAACATTCAAAGAACGAAATATTGCAGAAAATTTCGCGGTATGGAGACCAGGATCTTCTCGATTTTTGTAATAATACAAAAGCGTTAATGAGTTTATATAAAGCGTACGCGACATAAATAAAGATTAACCAGTTATATTTTTTGAACAGTTCAGAAGGCGTTTTCATTGAAGTCGCAATAAATAACGCTGTGCATGAGAAGTTAACAAGAATGAGGATAATTCCAGCAAAACGGCAAAGTCGTCTTTCCTTTCTAAACTTCTTTTCAAAACTGTCTTTCTTTCTGACTCTCATCCATTGTAGAGCGATTAAAAAGAAGCGGAAAAACCCAGCAAAAAGGTAATAACCACCAAATAAACCAGATCCACTAAGAATAGTGAAAACACCTAAGCCAAGAGAAATAAATATTCCGAGAATATCACTTCTCTTCATGTGTTTTTCATTTCCGGTATCTAATGGTTTATCAAACATACTCAATTATTATAGTTAGAATTTTTTAATTCCTAACTTATTTTAAATAAAGAAAACACTTCAAATGAAGTGCTTCATATTGCCACCGGGCCAGCCTTAATTAAGGAAGCGACTGAATCGTTAGAGGCCATCTATTAGCTTCACCCCCGGATCACTGTCCATCCTATTGCTAAGATGCGTCGTGGTCGTCTGCTGAGTTTCCACCTTTGGCAATTAATTTGCCTTATTTTAATCACGTTTATAGTAAATTGCAACGACTGAAATGACATTAATAGTATGGGTGAAACGACATTACTGTTTGTCATTGTCAAATAGCGCCAACAGGAACCGCATAAATATTCTCATCAACAGAATAAACGACATCCGTTAAACAAACAATGCTTGAAGGACCAACTTTATATTTCGATCTTAATTCCAGTGTTTTAAAAGCAGAAACATCCTTTTTTGAATATGAAATACCGCTTTTACATTCAACAAAATGAAGGATCCCACCATCAAGAATAATTAAATCGATTTCCTTTTGATCAATATCACGATAATAATAGAAGTTAGTTCTCTTATTATGACTTTTATATGATTTAATTATTTCATTGACGATGAATGTCTCAATAAATCTTCCAGAGAAGATACTATTTTTTAAAACTTCCTTATTACTTAGTCTAGCCAAATAGGCTGCTAATCCAGTATCGTAAAAATATATTTTTGGACGTTTTACAACTCTTTTTAGTGTTGAATTCTCATTATATGGTTCTAATAAATAGACAATATTGCCAGCAACCAAAACACTTAGCCAAGAGTCTATTGTATGCAAAGAAACCCCAATACTCTTAGCGAGATTATTTGCAACAAATTCTTCACCTGTCAGCGAAGCGAGAACTTCCATAAATCTCTGGAACTTTAGCTTTTCATTCAAATTTATAATTTGCGACACATCTCTTTCAATATATGTTTTGACGTAATCAGAATAAAAATTATCTGTATCTAAGTCTTTATTATCGTATAGTTCTGGATAAAAACCTCTTACTACATAATCAAATAGTTCATCAATATTGATTGCGTTCTCTTCGTTTCTTTCTTTATTAATAACGGGGTCAATAACAAAAGGTGTTTCTTTTAATCCTCTTATTTCTCTTAATGAGAGAGGAGACATTTCGATGATTGAAACACGACCAGCAAGTGATTCAGAGACATTTTCCATTAGGCTATATATTTGAGAGCCAGTTAAAATGTACATTCCTTTATTATTTCCGCCTTCAAATTTCACTTTGTTAACAATTGACTCAATGGCATCTAACAATTTCGGAGCATATTGCACTTCATCAATAATAAGTGGTGCCTTATGTAGCGCAAGAAATAGTTCAGGATCATTAATTGCGGTTTCCCTTTCTCTTAAATTATCAAGCGACACATATCCATAATTTAATTCTCTTTTTATTTCTCCGCATAAAGTGGACTTACCAACTTGCCTTGCTCCTG
>DGSJ01000044.1:0-13229 GCA_002393905.1 Caryophanales bacterium UBA4365 | reverse complement strand
TAATCAAAGTAATTGGCTTATTTTTTATTGATTTAAGAATTGATTCTTTTATTGTCCTTTCAATCATAAATATGTATCCTTTCGTAAATATTGAACTCGCACTTCAATTTTTACGCAAAATTATGAACAATGCAACAATTAATTAAAACTTTCTATTAGAACGATCTAGAATTTTCTCTTATTAATTCAAAAACTTTATTAGAGTTTGCTGATAATGTTAAGAAAAGTTCAACTAATGGTACCTAGCTGAAGCAAGGATTCTATCAAAAGAGCTAAGTAAATTTTACTTATTTATTAGAAATATAAGAAAAAAGTGCCCATTTCTGAACATTTTTGCGGTTTTCGCATATTCCACTTTGCATCGAAGTATGAAAAGCATACCAATTCGAACACAATACAATCAAATTTTGTGTTTTCTTATTTTAGTTTGCAAGAAGCGACTATTTTTTTGCAAGCAGCCTAAACATGAAAACAGGAGATGAAAAAATGTACATTGACGAATTGTTCAGGGCTAACAGCATTAGTGATTACATCCACTCATTTTTTGAAGAAGTGATAGAAAAAACGCACTTCTACTTCTAAGTAATTTAAAAAAGATGGCTCCAAATCTTGCTCAGTTAGAACAATGGATAATCATCTCAATTGATAACAATGATTCTAAAATGAAGAGTTAATACCGAAGTAACTGGTTTTTTAATAGAGCTTCTTATTCTAATTTAAAATGGTCATTATTTTTCATCGCATTTTTGAAATCATCAAACTCTACATGTTTAAGTTCAATATTTAAGTAATTAGAGATTTCTACAATTGCATTTATTGCTTCATCATAATTTGCCCCAGTTTCGAAATTATAATTAAACTTATCTAAAAATGTATTGAATTGCCTACGCTGCTCTAATGTAAAAGACTTAAGATAATCATTTAATTCGTTATATCGTTTTTCTCTTTCTTTTAATAATTCATTATAAAGATCGTTGAGCTTTTCGCTTTGAGCAATATTTATCCTAGCGTTAGAAATAATTTCCTTGCAGCAATTAATCACAGAACCTAACGAAATGTATATTGCCATCGAAATGAATGGATTTACAGCTCCTCCGGTCAATGTTGTAAGTGCATTTGCTATGAAAACCATCGATGTTGATTTGACTACAGTTGCAACTAATTCATCTTTTAATTGAGAAGCATCAATTTCTCCTTTTGCATATTTAAATAATGCAACTCCACCATCAATTATACCTCCCGCGATAGCCATTGATGATGAGCTGTTTGAAAGAAACTCGTTTCCAGCTTTCACACCACTGATTCGAATCGATGACGAGATAGCTCCAGTAGCCGCTCCTCTAACTGCTCCTTTTGTTGCCTCCTTAGCAGTGTCAGCCAAAGCTTCTTTTGTTGTTTTTTCGTTTTTCCAAACTTTATAAAAGTTAAAAACACCTGAAATAATACCAGTTGTTACAAAACTAGCAGCAGCCATTGAAGTGGTTGTAGTCAATATTTCTTGCCTGAACTGTTGTCTTTCGAAATTTTCGATATATTTTTCAGGGTTGTCGTATGCATTTTTGACTTCTTCGTATGTTGTTCCACCACTTGAAATATCATCATGGCTGAGTTCATCAGTCAAGTTTTCAGCTACATCTTTATAATCATCGGCATGAATAGTAGGCGATTCGCCCTTAGCCTTAGCTAATTTTTGTGCCTCCTTAAGCAGAGATCCGTCTTTATTATAGTTCTCTTCTTTTCTAATGAGCCTTTCCATTCCTTTATATTTGCCCCAATGGCCTTTTTGACCACCAGCCTGGTCAAAAACAGATGATGCAGCACTATTATCTCTTCCTAAGTGAGTTGATTTAACAAATTTAGCTTGAACTTCTCTTACAGTTTCTCCGTTATCTTTTATTAATATATCTGCTGCAGCCCCGGAATCGTATACATCGGTCACTTCGGCTCTAAGAGTTGATCCTTTAAAAGCCGCTTCGCTATTAAACTTAGCAGCTTCAATATATTCAAACAAAGAGCCTTTTCCTTGTTCAAATTGTCCGTTTTGAATCATTTTCCCAAAAACTTTATCTCTAAAAAGAGACATGCCATCAATAGATGCCTGCGATGCATTTTGAGCATTAGTCGAAGCATAATTGCCAACACTTCTTCCAATATCACTTTCAAGACTGTTGATTTTTTCTTTTTTCACAAAACTCACCTATTAAACAAATAAATTAAAGCAAATGCAGCTCCAACGATAGTAAGTACTAATCTTAAAACTCTAAGTAAAATTTTAAGCCTTGTTGGCATTTTTTTAATAAAAATAGAAAATGGGAAAGATAATGCAGTTACACCTGCAAGAGCTATGCCGCAATAAACCTTGCCTTCATAAAAACAATAGATGGTAAAAGACAAAAAGATTCCAAAAAGCACAAACGAAGCGGTAAGTCATCTTCTCGCAACTTCTTTTGGTTCCTCGGCAATTTTTGATATTTCATTAGGAAATTTCTTTTTCAATTCGGTATAGGCATTATTTGCATCAACAAGAGCTGATTTCGATTCTTCCATTGCTTTTCCCTCTTCATTTATTAATGGCTGTTTGAGGATGCCATAATAAAGTTGTGTCATCAGCCATGCTAAGTGAAGGGTTTTTTGGTCCTCTTCTCTTAATGATTCAAAATCTATTTTTCCATTACTATCTTTAGAATAAGTTGAAGTCATCTCTTTAATGCGATCCAAAATTTTTGTATATTTCACTTCAAAACGAGATACGAATGACGAGTAGCTATCTAAAACTTCAATTATTTCTTCATAAACTCTTGAATAGATATCTGTTTTTTTGGCTTCTGCACGAACTTTTGCTAAATCACTTTTTGCCTTAGCAAGTCTTTCTTTGCCTTTAATTCCTGCAACTATTCCAAAAACAACTAATGCAGGAACAAAAGCAAAAGAGGCAACAACTGCAACCTTTGTAGCCGTACTTTTTGCCGCAAACGTGGCAAGTTTTGCACCTACTGCGGTACCGGCAATCATCTTAGTCCCCCCAAAAGCAGCAATCGTAGTTAAGGTTCCTGCTCCAACAGAAACAAGGCCTATCTTTAACAAGTCTTTCGAATAGTCAACACTTTGCTCAATTAAGGCTAACTCTTGAGTTCCCTCAGTTTTAATAAGACTATTAGTGTTATTTGATAAATCAGCAACTTCAACGTTCTTAAAAGCTTTAAAAATCGAGCAAAATGTAGAAATACAGTTACCAAAGACCATGACTTTTTGCTTTCCATATTGTTCAAGCTTTGATTCTGCTTGTTCCTTAGCACGATTAAAACGATTAATTGAATTGTTTTGTATTGATTCAGCTTCGGAATAAATCTCTTCTATTTCTTTTTTATGAATAATAGGTTCAAAAATCCCCATATTTAAATAATATACTAACAAAATGTACACTATTCATCTATTTCTAAGCTTTCATAGGAATAATTTGTTTCTTTAATTTATAAATACTAACTATGATTTGACTTTTGATCCAAGCTTGCAAGTCACCATAATTCTCACTTATGAAGACTAACTAAAGCGTTGTCGAAATAATCTAATATAGATATAAAAGAAACAACTATTTTTCACCTTCAGAATCGAACTAGCAAGCCAAGAAATAGTTCAAAAATAAGAAAAGAGAGCTTTTCAGCTCACTTTTGCGGTTTTTCGCATATTCCACTTTGTATCAAAGTATTTAGTGCTATCTTAGACTTCATGCCATAGATAAGACAAATCACACTTGTTGAGTAATATAGTAATTTTGGCTCCATTCATCGCGTTATAACATTTGGGTTTGTAAGGATTCGAAATGGGGACGGCTTTTAGCTCTTTGATATATCTTATTAATTTGTCTTCTTTATCTTGGTAAAACCATGGTGGTTCCAAGATTAACATAACATCAATATAAGTTTTGAAAAATTTTTCAGGAAATCGTTCTCTTAAATATTCGCTGTAAATAGCATTATACAACAGTGCAATTGAGTGGCCTCTTGGAAAAAGGTATTTAACTTTACTGATTATTTTTATGAACGTTTCTGGAAGATTGCCTAATTCATTTTCATTTTCTTTATTAAATTGACCTTTTCTAACGCTTTCCATGATTTTAATTGAAAAGTCTTTTGGATATCCTTTGCTAATTAAATAATCAGCTACATCATCCCTAGAACCAATCAATTCATCTATTGTGATTGTTTTATTTTTAATAAGAAATTTTTGATTATTATTCCAAGCACCGCTTCCATATCCAACACCAACAAGTTTTATTAGATCATTTATTGTTTTTGGTTTAACCAGTTTAACTATTTCATTTGTATGGTCTGTTCCAAATTCAGGCAAATAACATTTTTCGATATTCAGATCGTCGTAATAGCAACACAATTTTTCAATAATATGCGGATTCTCTTTAATTACATTCTCAATTGGTGGAATTTTTTTGTGTAACTTTTTAAACGTGTCATTAATAACGGTTATCGTAGCACTACCTAAGATATTAATCACAATAAGTTTATCCCTACTTGATACTACGTCTTCATAATCTAAACACTCGTGTTCTTCATTTTTGTAATCTTTAACCATCATCTTTTGTTTCTTTAATGATTTGTCTAGCAAAAGTGCTCTTCTTCCCGGGAGAATAAAGGTTTTACCATTATCCGAAACACCGGAAATACGCAATACCCTATTACTACTAAGCGACTTATCAATGCGCTTTAGAACTCTATCCATGCTTTTTACACTTACTCTGAATTCAATAGAGTACGATTTGTTATAACCAATTCCATGACAGATTTCTGGATGAATGCTATATTTGAACGTATCTACAATATTAATCCCTAATTCATAAGCAACGTAAGATGAATGCAAAGTTCCGCTTAGAATAAAATATTCATTATTTTTATGAAGATAATTTGCAATTTTATACGCAGTCATCATTCTAAGAGCGCCACCGTGACTAATTATTTGGTTAGTTTCTTCTAATAAAAAGTCTGCTCTATTTTTTGGTAGTGATTTGACTTTTTTGTTTATCAATTTTTTTAGACTATTGGCAGCTATTGTCTCTTCGAGTTCAAAATAGATTTCTTCCGCTAAAGCAAATCCAACATTAAACTCGTTTTGAATGCCTGATAAAGTCATTTTACTTCTAGTTTTTAATTCGTTAATGATTCTGGTTTTTAATTCTTCTTTATTTTCCTTCATGTTCTTTTCTATCCCTTTCTATATCGTCAAACGTTAATTTCGTATCCTGGATCATTTTCACTACATCGTTATAGTTAAGATGGTGTCTAACTGCATAGCAGAAAACAGAAATTTTCAAATCGCGAATTCTTTTTTCTTCTTTTTGTCTCTTTTCTTCAGCTGCTTCTTCTATACAAGAGTTTACGTAGGCGACACCAAGTAATGACATACAAATAAGTTCAAGCATATTTTTAGACCCCTTCATAAATAATTATGTGTGTAGTGAGCGTCTCTCCTAAACACTGTTTTGTCTTCGTCTAAGCAATAAGCAAGCATAACTGAGCGCTTTATATCTTCAGTCATTATGGATTTATCCATATAAACAATGTATTTGTCCTTAAGAGAATCATATAAAACTCTACCTCTTGGATAATTTCCATAGTCACCATCAATATTTAAAGTGTCAAAAAAATCCAAATGAGAAATTGGATCATTATAAAATCTTTCATCCCTCTTAAATTCGGACATTGGGACACTATGGATGTATAGCTTTTTATTTATATAAAAGAATGGCCCAACAAGAGATATATTGCTTTCTTTGCCTTCATCAATATTTATTTGATTCAGGTTCTTGTTGTTTTGAATGTAATCAAGGAACTCTTGAGGTATTTTATGAGACAAAAGTAGTATCTCTTCAGTTTCAGAAAGTCTTTGCCTACTTCTTAAGTTCTCAATAATAATCAAAGCAGTTTTTTCTTCAACATCATAGAATGAAGTCAAAACATCATATAATTCTTCTTTAGTGTTTATTTCTTCAAAAAACGCCATTTTAATATCCTTTCAATTTTCTCTACATAATATAAATATCATGCAAAGTAGGACATAAAACGGCGTGTTTATAAATATAACTTAAGATATGTTAAATTTTATAGAATTTTTTAACCAACTCAGGGAGAATCTTAGAATTGTCATCAACAAACAATTCTTGATATGTTTTTGTGCCAACAATAGAAATCTCATTAGTTTTCGTCTTCAACACATCAAATGTCTTTTCAGTTTCACTTAAATATGTTTGATACTCTGGGTAATCTAGTTTAAATATAACTTCCATAAATGCTACATGGTTATATTTTTTATAGACACTAGATCTTCCATAATCTTTGTTTCTATAAAAAGCTTTAACTTCTTTAGCTGTGTATCCTTTGACGAAATTTTTAATACCGATAAAATGAGCAACTAATTGTTTTATTCCATATTGGAAGACTGTCATATTGTCATAACCAATTTCTTCAAATATTTGTTTGTATTCTTTGTTTTTAAGATAACCTACGCCTAATTCGTGTTTAGATTTTGAGAGATACTCAGAAAACTTGCATTCAATAAATAGTATTTCATCTTTTACTGTGTTTACCAAAACAACATCCATGTTTGACGGATTTTTAATAACCTTATTTTTTATTTCAAAATAAACATCATCATATTCATGAATTTGACCGTCTATTTCAATTTTAAACTTGTTATTTTTGTTGATGTTATAAAACATCAGCAGGGCGCACAAAGATGATGAATGCAACGCATTATTTTTCGCTAACTCCCCGCCATCACCACCGGTTGACTGATAAAAACACTTTATGAACGATTCTTCATTCGGTAATTTAAAAGCATCGATAAAGAAACGGCTAACATCTTTACTAACATCAATTTTAAAGCCAATTGAATCTTTCCCTTTTCCGCGATAGTAATAGTTATCCATGCTTAGTTTAAGAACGTCTGCATCAAGCGATGAATATTTTCCTTGCTTCAATTCTTCTTTTTTCATTTTTCGATACTCCTTATTTGATTTCTTAAATATGTTAAATAATTATTCTTAAAGTCCTCATCTAAGAACTCATAACTTTTGGTACTAATTCTGAATAATGAATAATAAAGTTCATTCTCGCTACTACCAACAACTGTGTATGTAAGTTCTTCTAAATCCTTAGTCCCTTTACCTTCAAAGTACTTATCAAAAGTTAATAAAGCTTTGAGGTCAGCACATTTAACTCTTAGCGTTGTTTCTTTTCCGTTTTTAATACCATAGCGATGCAGTTTTTCGTTTATCTCGCTAATTACTTTATCTAATGGTTTAAACGATCCAGATTGTCTTAAATCATGTATGTAACTTATATCAAACTTCTTTGTGATGTCATCGTGTCTAGCGTAGAGATAATAGGTATGGTTCGTCAGAACAACCTTATATGGATCAACAAGATAGATATGTTCTAGGTTCTGATAATAAAACGCTACTTGTTTTTGGTTTTGAATCGCCTTAATAATAACTTCTAAGTTATCAAGAACGTCATTTCCTATCTTGTTATCGCCAACAATAGAATCAGTGATTACATAATTAGGAAGTTCAGATAAAACTGATTCAATTTTCTCATTCCGTTTCATAGCAATTGACATCGCTAATACGATATTTTCAGGCATAGCAAAGCCTTTATCCAAAGGCGTTATTAAACGATATCCACCATCTCTACCGAGTTTAGTTTCGATATCAATTTCAGGAATCATATTTAAATCTTCTAAATATCTTCTAGCCTGTCTATCGCTGACTTCTAAATAATTGGCAATTTCCTTAATTGTTATCCATTTGGTTCTAGTGTATCTTTGGTTCAAATAAAGAAGAACCTTTAATTCTTGCGAGATTTTTGACATAGACGAACCTCCACTATAAATACAATATCATAATTAATAGGACATAAAACAGCACATTTAAAAACCCAGCACTTTTGAATGTTGAGTTCTAATTAGTTCTGATATGTTGTTTTAGTGAATCAGTATATTCTGATTATATAAGAATGATTGTGTGATACATAAAGAAATGTTCCATAGTACCACCAAATATGTCGACCATTAATTCGCCTAACTCTCCTAGGCCAATATCTTCTTTTACTTAAAATATGCGATAGAATCTACCTTTTGTTGCATATTTGAAATCCGTTCTAATTTTTAAATAATTCATCTTCATAATAATGTTTATTTCTTATTTGATAACTTTCCAATATCCTTTTTTGTTTGTTCCAACTCTTTGGATATACCCTTTTTCAACCAAAGACTCAAAAACCCTGGACACTGTTCTTCTTGAAATTTTAAGTTCCACTACTAATGTGTCGTATGGGATACTAGGATTATTTATAAGTTCTAACAACACCCTCTTTTCATTCTCGGTTAAGTCGTTGTTAAAAAGATTTTTGCCATCATTTTTGCCATCATTTTTGCCACCCGACATTTGACTGACGATATCTTTGTTAAAAGGGATGACAACATTGATGTAAGTATCATGTATGTCAAAAGCTTCTTTTCCGTATTTGCTAATAATCTTAGGGATGCCATGGCCTGTGTGTTCAACAATTCCGAGTTTCAAAAATATTCTCATCAATACTGAGTTTCTAGGATGACTGACACCATTAAAGAAATCATTAATCGTTATCTCTTTCGGAATACCACCATGAGAAGTAATTTCTAATCTATCTTTGTAAAAAGATACTAATGGCTCAGAAATAGTCCAATCGTTATGAACATATGCATTTACTAAAGCTTCATTAACGCAGTCAATATCATATAAATATTTATCTACTCTTGGTCTCACTGTGGTATCGGTAACACATATGTTTTCAGCAATCAATCTATCTTTCAATCTTTGAAGGCCTAATAAAATACTTTGATCACCATAATCACTTCTTTGAGAAATTGATGTTTTATCAGTTCCATCAAACTTAACGAAGATAACCGGTACCATATTTTTGTCAGATAATAATTCTGCCATCAAATTGTAAGAGCCATCTTTTCTTAATAAGTTAAAACTCTGTTCAAAGGATAACTCGTTAATATGGTATCCTCTGCTTGTCAAAAGAATCTTCATCATGTCAAAAGACAAAGGAGTATAATGGGCAGGCGCTTCTAAAATGAAATCATTATCAATAAAGTTTTTAGAATAACGATATTCAATTTCTTCTGGGCTCATTTCTTTACAAGTCGTGCCTACCCTAATAAGGCATCCTTTAGATGAATAACCATATTTCTTAATACAGTAAATAGGTTTATATCCTTTAGGAACTGATATTTTAATTATTCTTTTCCCGTCCTCAGTTAATAAAGCGGTAGATATTTCGTTTTGTGGATTAGGTTCGATTTGCATTGTAATGATGTCCGATATCTTTCTTTGTATTTCATCCAAATCTTTATCTGGAATACCTAAAACATCGCCCCAATCAGTTACACCCACAAAGATATCTCCACCATTGGCATTTAAAAAAGCAACAATATCTCTAACAATTGCATCAACATATTTTTCTTTTAATTCAACAACTTCTGATTCACGATACATATTTATCACCTCGTATTTAAATGATATCATATTTTTGCCATATTCTCAATATTTTTGCCATTATTTCCTATTTATTTTTGACAAAAATCTATAATGTTAAATCAATGAAGAGCCAAAACCTAATAAAAAGTAACAAAAATAGAAAAAATCCCTGACATTGTATCAGAGATTATAAGATTAGAATGGAATGGTTTACCTTATTTGATACAATGCATACCTTTAGCAATTTTGCATGCCCCTATATGATGACTCCATACGCCATTTTTATATATCTTAACCTTTCTCACGAAATTGTATCTTTTACTTTCAAAGAAGAATGAATAATATGGACAATACTAAAAGTAAAAATAATAAATATTTGGAACAATGCGAAGAGTACTCGTAAGAAAAAAATCGGATAATACGAAGGATATTGTGACAATACCATTTTTTTCCTACTATGATTTACTATGTTTTATATACTTTGTATATATTATAAAGAAAAAGACATCCTGTGTTACCAGAATGTCACACTTTTTCCAAGGGCGCCCTTGAAACGACTCGAACGTTCGACCCACTGCTTAGAAGGCAGTTGCTCTATCCACCTGAGCTACAAGGGCAGCGCTATAAATATATTCTAAAACGAATATAATTTCAACGAATTATTATTAAGACTAATAGAAACGTTTTAACGCTTTCTCAAGTTTATCAAAATTGATTAATTTGAATGTCCAGTTTGTTTCATTAACAATGCCTGGTTCATTCATTCTATGACGCTTATCCATAACGAGTAAATCTTGGACAGCGACAACAACGAGTTTCTCTTTACGCTTTAAAGCGTAACTAACTAGTTTCTCAGTGAGGTTATTACCTTTCATACCGAGTTCGTTCATTCTCTTTAAGAGTTTTTCTTTAGTCTTCTTAGTGAGTTTTGTGGTCCACTCTAAAAGAGTTTCATTATCATGAGTCGAAGTGTAATAAATCATGTTTTCCACTTCGAGATGTTTTCCATTAAGCTCATCATCACCAATCGTGAATTCGAGTTCTCTCATACCTGGTAGACCAAAGGCATCTCTAAGGACAAGAACTTCTGGTCTTAAATCTCCTAAATCTTCAACAATGAGGTTGATGTTTGGATATTTTTCATAGAGTTTACCAAAGAAGGCATAACCATTAGGGAATTTCCATTCACCATCCACTGCTGTTTTACAACTTGGGTTAATTTCCCAATAGGAGTCAAAGGCACGGAAATGGTCTAAACGAACAATGTCATAGATTTTACTAGCATAGGCTAATCGATCCATCATCGCTTTAAAGTCGTTCTTATATAAGTATTCCCAGTTCCAAATTGGGTTTCCCCATCTTTGTCCATCTTTACTAAAGTAATCTGGTGGTACTCCAGCAATTTTTGTTGGACGGAATTTTTCATCTAGTAAGAATGATTCACGATGGAAATAGACATCACTAGAGTCGTATCCAACATAGAATGGAACGTCTCCAACAATTTCAATACCGTTTTTATTCGCGTATTTTCGAATCTTGTCCCATTCTTCGAGAAGAATCATTTGGGCGAAAGCGTGTTTCGATACAAGATAGACAAAGTCATCCATCTTGTCTTCTTTCTTTACTTTCCATTCGCTCCAACTTTTTCCATCGTTAAGTTCTTTTAGTGAGAGGAATTCAGCGTATTCACGAATATATGGGTTTTGATCGATGAATCGACGTAAAACGTTGAGGTTTTGAGAGTCTTTTTTGAAATTTTCATATGCAAGATAGATGGCTTTTTCTTTAATCTTACGAGCAACTTCAAAGTTTGTTCTCGCCTTTGATGGAAGACGGTTAATATGTGGAATTAATCCGCGTTTTCTAAGATCTTCAATCGAAATATAAATCTCATCAAAAGCGTAAGAAGAAAATGGTTGATATGGAGAATGACCATAACCAATTGGGTTAAGCGGAAGAATCTGCCAAACGTTAATCTTATTTTTCTTTAGGATTCGAATAAATTCGAATGCTTCTTCAGAAAAATCACCGATTCCATATTTTCCTGGAAGAGAAGAAACAGCGAGCAATAATCCGCGTTTTTTAGTATTTTTTGCTTTCTCTTTTTCCTTCTTTTCTCCGTCATTTTCTTTGAATTTTCGGTATTTAAAGATACATGCTCCAAAGGAGGCTAGTTTCATTGTGACGTGATAAGGTAAACCTTCAAAACTTCCTGGAGAAGTAATTAAAGGAGCACCGTTATATTGGTTCGAACCACTATAGATATCTTTATCAGAGTTAAAGATTTCTTCGTAGTATCCTGGTTCAGTGACTGGAATATTGATGAAGTCATAGTAGTTGGAAGTCATATTGAAGACGAATAATAAGCGTTCATCTTCGTTAAATCGTTCAAAGGCGAAGACGCTTTGATCGGCGTTATCAACCATTAACCATTTGTAGTTATTTGGATTGTATTCATTTAAATACATCGCCGAATGATGTTTATAAATCTCATTTAAGTCATGAATCATGCGGCTTAAGCAATCGTGCATTGGATATTGTTTTAAGTTCCATGCGAGAGATTTGACTTCATTCCATTCATCAAATGTACCAAGTTCATTACCCATGAAGTTGAGTTTCTTTCCTGGGTGAGAATATTGATAGGTTAGTAAGTTACGATATTGCATAAACTTCTGGCCGTAATCACCCCAGAGTTTATTCATCAATGTTCCCTTTCCATGCACGACTTCGTCGTGAGAGAAAGGAAGTAAGAAGTTTTCGTTATAGTAATAAGCCATCGAGAAGGTGATCTTATTATGTTCGTATTTCTTATAGATTGGGTCTTTAGAGTAATACTTTAAAGTATCGTTCATCCAGCCTAAATCCCATTTGTAGTCAAAACCAATTCCATCTTCAGTTGTTGGTTTAGTCACACGTGGGAAATCAGAAGAGTCTTCAGCAATCATCATCACTGACCAATGTCGGTCATGAATCTTACAGGTTAATCTTTTTAAGAACTCAATCGCCCCTTCATTTCGACCAATGGATTTATTTCCTTCGTAGTAGAGCATGTTCGAAACTGCGTCAACACGAATTCCATCAACGTGGAATTCTGTCACGAAATAGTTCATCGCGCTCATTAAGAAACTACGTACTGGATCTTTACCTAGATCAAAATAACATGATCCCCAAGGTGAAACATTACTTGGAGAGGATTCAAATAGATACGCTCCATCAAAATTGATGAGAGCAAAGCTATCTGTGGCAAAATGAACTGGAGCAAAGTCTAATATAACGCCGATTCCGGCTTCATGAAGTTTGTTAATTAAACTCATTAATTGGTGTGGGTTTCCATAACGGGAGTCAACAGAATAGAAACCTGTTGCTTGATAACCCCACGATCCATCAAAAGGGTGTTGAATCAGTGGCATAAACTCGACATGGGTGTATCCCATACCTTTAAGGTATGGAACAAGTTTATCCGCGATTTCATCATAGGAGAAATAGCGGTCGTTTTCACCATGTCCGATCCAACTACCAAGATGCATCTCGTAAATTGACATTGCTTTATCAAAGTTACGAGTTCTTGCTTTCATCCATTCTTCATCACCCCATGGGAAACCTTGATAATCAAACAGTCTTGAACAGGTGTTTGGACGAAGTTCACTAAAGAAAGCACAAGGGTCAGCCTTATCAACATAAACTCCTTGAGCGT
>DGSJ01000006.1 GCA_002393905.1 Caryophanales bacterium UBA4365 | reverse complement strand
GTGGTTGGCTTTGTCTTTATTCTTTCTGATTATTTAGGAACAACACAAAATCCTGATGGAACATTAAAAGCACACACCTGGGCTTATAAAAACATCTGGGCTATTGAAGGACCATTCCTTGTTGGCTCAATTCTGATGCTAATCTCTGCAGTCGTTCTCTTTATCTTAGTTAAAGAAAACAAGATTGCTGATGAAATGAAAGATGAAATGGCTCGTGGTGATGCCGTTTCTCAAACAACTGACAAAGTTGATGATGATAAACCAATGTCAAAAGCCAACAAAGTTATGCTTTGGCTCATCCTTGGAGCAGAATTCTTCTGGTTCATGGCCGATAACGGTGTTCGTACATTCTTAAATAACTATGTTATCTATGGAACACACTCCTCATCCGTTGGTACTGGTATCTTAACTATTGTCGGTGGCGTTGGTAGTGTGATCGGTTTTGCTCTTGGTGGATTAATTGCCTCCAAGATTGGTCGTAAATACACTGTTTTAGGCGGCTTAGGATTAGCTGTTCTTGGCTATTTAATTTGGATTATTATGACATTTGCTGTTGGTCTTCCAAATGGAAGCTTACCAATCTGGCTCTTTGTCATCTGGTTCATTAAAGACTTTGGTATGTCACTAGTTCACGTGAACTCGTTCCCAATGGTTGTTGAACTATGTAACTCGAAAAAGATTGGTGCCTTCACTGGCTACTACTACGCATCCAGTATGGCTGCACAAACAATTACCCCAATCGCTTTAGGTGCATTGTTAATGGCACCAAGCTTTGACTGGTTCTTGCTTCCAATCTATGCTGGCATTTGTGTTGCCATCTCATTCACTATCTTCTTCTTTGTGAAGAACATTAAGACTAAGAAAACAACCTTCTCCAAAGGTTTAAGTGCCATTGGAGAAGCCGAAGAATAATTATGAAAAAAGAAAAAGCCATCTCGAAAATCAATCCCGTATTCCTAAAAGGAATCGCTCATCGTGGATTACATAACGAAGAGTTTACCGAAAACGGTATGAAAGCTTTTCAAAACGCGATTGATCATGGAGTGGCTTTTGAATTTGATATCCATCTAACGAAAGACAACGAACTTGTTGTTTGTCACGATGAAAATCTAATTAGAACAACAGGCAAAGATGGAATCATCGAAGATTTAACTCTAAAAGAGATTAAAGAAAACTACCATCTTTTTGATGGTGGAGATATCCCAACTCTTCAAGAAGTCCTTGATCTCAACAAAGAAAAAGTTCCTATGGTAATCGAGATGAAGGTTTTCCGTAAAAACTACAAACCTTTAGCTGTGAAAACCAAAGAAATGCTTCAACAAATCAAAGATAAACGAAACGTTCTATTAATTTCCTTTGATCCACGTTCGTTATGGCCGTTTAAACACGAGGGATTTATTCGTTCTCTTCTTGTGGCTAAATCTGATGAATACACCTGGTTCTTTAGAAGAACAGTGGAATCCGTTGATCTTGATTTACTTCTATTTGAAGAAAAACGTGTCTTACGTTACATTAAAAAACACTTTACAAATATTTGGACAATCGACTCCGAGGAGAAACTTAAAAAGTACGCTCCTTTAGTTGATACTGTCACTTATCAATTTATTGATCCAAAAGTTGTTAGGGAGGAACTAAAATGAAAAAGAAAGTAGTTCTTTTAGCATTATTACCAATGCTTCTAGCTGGTTGTGAATTTGAGCCAGATTCTTTTGAAACAGATTTAAAATCAACCGTCTTAATGGTTGGTTATAGCCAAGAATACGCTCAAGAATTTGTTCTCAAACACGATGTCTTAAAGACCCCATCAAATGAATTTAATAAAGACCTTGCTTTATTCACCTATGGTGCATCCATGGCCAATAAAAATAAAGATAGCATTGTTAAATTTTATCGTGACATGATGTTCTCCTCTTTAGAGTTATCTCCTGCCTACGACTATCAACCAACAAAAGACTCTATCGCTTATGCGATTGGTTCTAGAAATCTCAATCATGAAAAAGTCGTTTTAATCTCTGTTCGTGGATTTAATTATGGTGCGGAATGGAGTAGTAACCTCAACGTTGGATTAGAAGGTGACCACGCCGGATTCCGCGCTGCCGCGGAAACTCTTCTAGAAGATTTAGATGATTACATCAAAACCTATCATCACCAAAATTCGAAATTTATCTTTACTGGTTATTCTCGTGGTGGTGCTGTCGCTAATATGTGCGCTAAACTCCTCTATGAGAACCAAAACAAAATCATCAAAGACGAAAACTGCTACTTCTATACTTATGAAGCTCCAAAAGGTTGTGAATCTTATCACGAATACAATAATGTTTATAACATTGTTAACCCAGCCGATTTAGTTCCAATGATTGCTCCAGCTGAATACGGTTTCTACCGTGTTGGAAAAGATATTGTTTTAGATAACTCCAACATTGAAGAAGTCTGTAAAAACTACGATGAAACCATCGTTATTCCAGAGTTTAAACCATTTACTTATGGCGGAGCGGAAGTTACTCAAAACACTCTCCCACAAACATTAATCGATGTCTTAAGAACCCCATCATTTGGTGAACAAAACATTGATACAAGAGAAAAATTCGTCAATGTTGTTCAAGGAACAGCTGATTATTTCTTATCGATGTTTATGTCCCTTCCTAGCGCGATTACATCAAAGATTGGTGCGGCATTAACAGAGATGCCAACAATGGATGTCTTAAATCTCATTGGTAATCCAGAAGGCATTGCTAACTTCTTAAAACCATTCTTAGATGAAGCTCATTATGTTTATGATGATGCGGAACTTCTCTCTTACTCACAGAAACTTTCTACATTCATTGTTTCTGGTCCTGGAGTAGGTTTAATTATGATTTATGGCTTATTTGGTGACGACTTCTCTAGAATGATTCAAATGCACTATCCAGAAGTAAACTATCCATTATTGGCGGCTCTTTAATTTATGCGTTTAAAAGTTGATTCATGTTTATCTAATGAATATAAAGAAGGAATCACGATCCAAGATCTTTTAGATTACAAAAATGTTGAAGCAGTCCCTTGGCTGGTAATCTCCGTCAATGGAACCTTTGTTCCACGTGCTAAATTTAAAGAGCACGTTTTAAATGACGGAGATGTGATTGAACTAATCTATGTTCGAGGCGGTGGATAATGTCTCGATATGATCGTCTTTTAGAGCTCTCTACTTTTAGTAAAGAGAAATTAGAACTTCTATCAAAGAAGCGTATTTTACTAGTTGGAGTTGGTGGAGTTGGTCAATACATCGCAACTTCTTTAGTGACAAACGGGATCCAACATCTAATTATTGTCGATTATGATAAAGTCGAATTATCTAATCTAAATCGACAAATTCTTCTTAAAGAAGAAGATGTTGGAAAATTAAAAAGCGATGTTGTCTTAGCTGAACTGATTAAAAAGAATAGCGAAATCGAGATTTGTGCTCGCAATATGAAAGTCACCGCCGAAAACGCTGAATCAATGGTTGAAAAGATTGATCTAATTATCGATGCGGTGGATAACTGGCCAACAAAACTTGTTTTAGGTGATTTAGCCAAGAAACACAATATTCCTCTTCTTCACATTGGAGTAGATGGAAACCAGGGACAATATTGTCTATTTAAAGATAAGTCACTATCCGATGTGTTTGATATAAATATCAAAAAAGAACCTCGTGATGGAGTGATGGGTCCAATGGTTGGAACTATTGCTTCCTTAGCAAGCATGTATCTTATCAATTATTTAGTTGGTGATGCACCAAGTGATGTTCTGTATTACTTTGACGCAAAAGAAAACAAACTCGGTCAAATGAAGATATAAGGTTAGTTGTGATTAACTAACTTTTTTCTTTTATAATCAATTCTTAGAAGGATAAAATTATGAAAAAATATTTACCGACAGTTATTTCTGTGATTGTGATATTGACTTTGTCAATTCTCTCACTTGTCTTTAGTGATTTACACTTAAGTCAAAACCAATCAGAAACAATGATTATTCTTTTAATCATCTGTGGTGCAAGTATGCTTTATTGCTTTGTTGTTGGTGAACTTACCCACAACTACTCCCAGATGGATAAACTTTGGAGTCTACTTCCAATAGCTTATTCCTGGGTCATCTGCGCCAAGGGCGGATTTGATTTACGTTTAATTGTTTATGCGGTGATTGTCACTATCTGGGGCATTCGCTTAACAATTAACTTTGGTCGAAAAGGTGCCTACACCTGGAAGTTTTGGCAAGGTGAAGAAGATTATCGCTGGAAAATTGTCCATGGATCAAAATTCTTTAAAAAGAATATCGCGTGGTCAATGTTTAACTTATTCTTTATTTCCATCTATCAAAACGCGATTGTTTTAGCAATTACATTCCCAGCTTTAGCGGTGATGGATAGCCCAGCCGCATTTGGTGTATGGGATTTTGTTGCTGCTGGATTAGCGCTTTGCTTTGTCTTAATTGAAACTATCGCCGATGAAGAACAATGGAAATTCCATGAAACAAAGAAATCCCTTCTAAAAGAAGGAAAATCTCTTGATGAACTCGAAGATCCATATAATCTCGGATTTAACACCGTTGGTTTATGGGGCAGAATGAGACACCCAAATTATCTTGGTGAGCAAGGTATCTGGATTTCACTTTATATTATGACTATTGGTGCTGGTGTGGCGGTGAACGGAATCTTCCACTGGTCCATCATTGGTCCATTATTCTTGATTCTTCTCTTCTCCGGTTCATCAACGTTAGCTGAATCAATTTCCAGTTCGAAATACCCGCTTTACCAAGACTATATTGGCCAGGTTTACAAGTACATTCCTCTCCATCGCTATAATGTCGAAAAGAGTAAAGAATAACCGCAATTCTCCAATAATTTAACATAATTCTTTTTAGATATGGTAAAATCTAAAAGAGGTTTTAATTATGAACATATGGCATCGTGCTGACCCAAGTCGCATCACCCCTTCGAATTTCCTAGCTTGTATTGAAATTTCTAAGGGATCAAAAAATAAATACGAATTAGATAAATATTCCGGAGCATTAATCCTGGATCGTGTTTTATA
>DGSJ01000005.1 GCA_002393905.1 Caryophanales bacterium UBA4365 | reverse complement strand
AAAATAATATGGAATACATTCTTTACGCCTTTCTTGCTCTACTTGCTTCCGCCGGAAACACGATTTTTAATCGTCTTGGGGCAAATCGGGCTAGTGCCTTAACAAATGCAACAGTGAAATCATTCTTTATTGTGATTACTTGTTTCCTTATTTGTGTCATTCATGGGAATCTTCCAGTTTTATATGATTTAAGTGGTGAAGATTGGATTTGGATTGCTTTAGTTGGTGTTTTTACAGCAGCGAATTGGTTCTTATATTTTTTAGCAATCAAAAGAACACACCTTGAAACATTCACTAACTTTAATGCAGCAGATTTTTTATTCTTATCCAATTTATTATTCTTAATCTTTACCTTTAGTGCGGTCACTAATGGTGGTAAACCACTCAACATCGCTCTTTATGTGACTGGTTTAGTTAGTGTTTTAATCGGGATTATTTATATTGTTAGAAACAAAAAACTCAACCCAAACACGAAAACAATGTGGTTAGTTTACGCTGCTTTTTCCTGCGCTTTCTACGCTACTATTGTTCTAATCGTTAAACTTAAATTATTTCATCTTCCAACGGATATTATTTCGTTTCATGAAATGATGATTTGTTTTGGTTTAATGTTAATTGGTTCGTTAGTAACAAAAAATATTAAAGAGATCATCCATATTCATTGGCGCGATCTCATCTACATTTTCCTTGGCGCAATTTGTAATGCTCTATTAACGATTTTTCGTTATACTGCGTTAAACGAACCAAACTCTATTCCAGCAATTGTTAACGTTATTATTGGATTAGACTTTATTATCGTTTCCTTTGCGACAGTCTTCTTCTTTAAAGCGAAAAATAAAGTTCAATTATCAATCACTGTTAGCCTTGTTTTAGCCGGGATGATTTTAAATCTTCTCGCTGGATTAATATAATTGTTATTTTCAAATTTTGAAAATAAAGATATAATAATATCGGAGGTTTTCTCATGAAGAAATTACTTGTTCCAATCTTATTAACTATCTCAACTTGTTTTGTTTTAAATCAAAAGAGTGTCACCCCAGTTCATGCAAACGATTTATTCGTTCAAAAGAATGCAGCGATCGTTCCTAAAGACATTGATTTAAATGACGTTAAAGAAGAAAACATTCGTGCCTATTACACAAATTTAAATTCTCTATCTAACGAAGAAAGACAAGGAACGAATTTATTAAAGAATTTAAAACCAATTCTAAAGAATGGTCATACTCCTTATTATTATAAGGATGGAGCTGCCACCCAAGTTTGGCAGGCCTACGAAATTGTTGATCGTGACTGGTCAAAATCTCCAGCCAAAGACATCGAAGGATATGATCCTGCAACCAACACAATCAATGGTTATAAATATGGAAAATCAACTTCTGATAAAGGCAGTGATCCATACATCCACGCATTGTACGTAAACCGTGATAAAGAAAATGGAACCAAAGCATGGTCTGATCATAGTCAATCAAATTATGGAATCAACCAAGAGCACATTTGGCCAAAAAGTGCTGGTTTTGAAGATGAAACTAGTGAAGTTGGTGCTCGTGGTGACCTCCATCATTTATGGGCCGGAAATGGTTACGTGAACGGTCAAATTCATAACAACTGGTATTTTGGCAACGTTGATAAGGACCAAGCATACACTGATGCTGGTTCAAAATATAATTACCTTTCTGGAAACCTGAAAGGTGTCAGCAAAACATTCGGTGGAACAGTGGAAGTATTTGAACCACAAAACTCCGATAAAGGTGATATTGCTCGAGCTATTTTCTATATGATGGCTCGATATAACTATTTGGCTAATGATGGAGACACAATTGATTCGACTAATCCAAACTTAGAAATCGTTAATAACATCACATCCTTTGTTAAAACTGGTTATCAATCCAGTCAAACTGAAACGGGAAAAATGGGTATTCTCCATGACTTACTAGAATGGAATAAACTCGACCCAGTCGATTATTTTGAAATCCATCGTAATAATCTTGTCTATAACAATTATGGACATAACCGTAACCCATTTATTGATTTCCCTCAATGGGCGGATTATATCTGGGGAACTGCTGGTAGTGGAAGTTCAATTACTGCTCCAACACGTTGTGCGAATCCAAATACAGATAAAATCGCTGAAGGAAATGAAACCCCAGTTTATCCTAGCGACGACTCGAAGAAACTTGACATTAAGATGATTGCGATCATCGGCGGTGTAGCTCTTGTTGTTCTAGTTGTTCTTATCATTATCTTTTCTAAACTTAGTAAGAAAAATAAACGTAAAGTACTTAAAACAACAACTAAATACGTTAAAAAAGCAACAAAATCTTCTAAAAAGAAGAGATAAATCGGTTATAATGAAAAGAAGAGGTAACAAAATATGGATTTAATGATTCGTAATAAATGGGTTTCCTTACGTGGTGGATCCGTTGTTAAAGATGTTAACGAACAAGATGTCTTACGAGTGAAAGGAAAATTCTGGACTGTCACTAGAAAGAAATTTGTCCAAACACTTGATGGAGAAACAAAATATATTGTTCGTAACAAATTCTGGAGATTATTCGCTTATCGCGCTTATGTCGAAACTCCAGATAAAAAGAAAATCTGTCGTATTCGAAGAAAAATCTTCTCCTTCCATGATCGTTATTTTATTACATCAGATCTTGGTGATCTTGAAATCAAAGGTAATATCTTAGGTTACGACTATCACATCTTACTTAATGGTCAAGAAATTGGTCACATCTCTCGAAAAATCTCTTTTAGAGATTCCTTCGTCCTTCATCTTGAAGAAGGTGCTGATCCGATGCTCTATGTCGCGTTAGTTATTGCGATTGATAACATTACTGATCAACGTAATGCTGATGCTTCAGCAGCTGCCTCAAGCTACTCAAACTAAATTAATTGAAAAGTCAGGTC
The DNA here is from genome assembly GCA_002393905.1 of Caryophanales bacterium UBA4365. Lineage (GTDB taxonomy): Bacteria > Bacillota_I > Bacilli_A > RFN20 > CAG-826 > Fiminaster. Next base: position 3,301 of record DGSJ01000005.1, on the reverse strand, counting down.
AAATTCGATGGCCTGACTTTTTGTTTGCCTTAATTTAAAAAGTTAGAGATGATTGGTTTTAATACGTTAGTTACTACGGTGTAACCTTCTTTTGTTAGGTGACCCCCGTCAACAGAATAATCTTGTTTTAATTCGTTGGTTTTTGGATCAAGAAGTGGATTATATAAATCTGCGTAAACATAAGAGTATTTTGCGGCGATTTTTTCAATTTCAACGTTGTTTTGTCTTGCTTTTTCGTTGTTCTTCGCCCAACTAGACGTCATCGATGTTAAGGAACATAAAATAACCGAAGTTTGCGGTAGATTTTGTTTGATTTTTGCCACAATTGTTTCATAGTTTGTTAGCATCGTATCAAAGTTATTTGCGCCAATCAGCATCGAAATAACCTTTGGATGAGCATCATAGGCTGAGACTTGTAATCTCTTCTCTAAACCGATGGTGGTGTCCCCACTGATACCTCGATTAACAACAGTCCAATCTGGATAAAAACTTTTTAAGTCATAGCCTTCAGTTAATGAATCACCAAGGAAAGCCACATCAATGTTTGCTAGATTTTTGTTTTCCTCATTAAAAAGATTACATCGGTCGTAATAATGGGTCTCAAACAATCGAACACCTAAATCATACTTTTCTTGGTCAGCCTTTTTTCGTTCGATCGCATGCGTAATAAAATAGGTTCCTAATCCAGTTGCTACTGGAAGAGCAACCAATAAAGAAACTAAAACAATTTTTTTCTTGTTCATGTCTAGCATTGTCGCACTTTGTATCTTCTAATTCAAATAATTGCTTTGTTTAGTTAAGGAAACTATAATTTTCTTAATGAAAAAAGAAAAGAAACAGAAACAATTATCATTAAAAATCCAACGTCAAATTGAAATCTTATCCAAATATTACGATATTGATGTAGAGAAACGTATTATCACTCTTGAACTTGTCTATGACAAAGTCAGTGAAATGTTTGATGACAATGTTGTCTCAACTAAAGTCATCAAATTTAAATCCGAAATTCTCCAAAGAGTCTCCGAAATCATGGATACTTTCCCTTTAGAGTTCAAGATTGATCTTCGATTTAAAATTGATGACTTCGAAGGATATAAACCAGACGAAATCATTGAATCATTCAAAGACTCTTTAGAGATGTTTCATTATTCAATCTACAGAGAAAAGAATGGACGTTTACTTGAAGCGGTGGTCTTAGCACTTGTTTCAGTGGGAATTCTTTTTGTTCGTCAATTCCTTCTTGCTCAAGGATTTTTAGAGGATAATGGATTAGTCTCGGAAATGCTTGATATTACCGCCTGGGTCTTCTTATGGCAAGGTGTCACAGTTCTCTTCCTAACACCAAATGAATTACGTTCGATTAGTTTCAAAATTCTTACCAGATTAGATCTTGTTTCATTATATGAAAAAGATAAATTAGTTTTCCAAATTAGTCAGGATCAACTCCAGGCCAACTGGATTCAAGTTTCAAGAGCTGAAATCCTTTCTAAAAGAACAATTATTATTGCTGGCGCATTCACTTTTGCCGCCGGAGTAATGTCCTTCTCGAATGGTATTATTAACTTTGTTACCACTGAATTTAGTTATGTTTCTTTAGTATCACTCATCTTTACTATTCTTGCCACTGGAATTGTCTCGATTCTTGGTGGTTTAGGCGCCATTTCTGTTTATCGGGATAAAGGACCATTCCAAAAACTTGTTCCATTCTGCGCTTATTTCTATCTTGTCGCTGATGCATTGATAATTGCATTTGTTATCTTTATGGCCATTGATTTAGGATCTTTATCGTTAATCATTCCATTATTAGCGACATTTGCTGCCTTCTTAGTTTCATCAATTCTCTACTTTATTTCATATCAAATCATTCGTCATTTAAAGAAAGTGAACGCCAAAAGAAATGCTTAATGATGAATTAGTCAACCAACATCAACTCTCTCAAGGACCTCTTTTAGATGAAAACGGAAATCTAAATGAAGCCGGTTTTGCTTTGTCTTTGGTTCGTGATTATAACCGTGGACAAATCAAAGGATTAAAATCCCGAATTAAAGAATGGGATTACTATTACATTGGCAATTCCCACTTTGGTGTTGCTCTTACTATTGCTGATAATTCATACATGGCTTTGGCCTCAGTATCCTTTCTAAACTTCGATACAAATGAACAAGTCACGAAGTCAAAAATGAAGTTCTTTACCTTTGGAAAACTTAAACTTCCTAGCTCCTCAAAAGAAGGAGTGACCAAGATTAATTGGAAAGGTTTAGAGATGTCTTTTGTTAATGAAAATAACCAGCGAAAACTCAATGTTTTATACAAAAACTTTACAAATCACCAAGATTTTCGTTTAGAGGTGGTTTTAAACGAATTTAACCATGATTCGCTGGTGATTTCGACTCCATTTAAGAAAGAAAAACACTTTTATTACAATCAAAAAATCAATAATTTAAGTGCGAACGGATATTGTAAATTTAACGACCAATTTTATTACTTTGATGAGACCTCTCAAGCAGTATTAGATTGGGGCCGAGGAATCTGGACTTATAACAATACTTGGTATTGGGCCAGCATGAACGGAGAATATCAAGGAAAGAAGATTGGAATGAACCTTGGTTACGGTTTTGGCGATACCTCAGCCGCTAGTGAAAACATCTTCTATATTGATGGAATGTCTTACAAACTAAACGATGTTCGTTTTGATATTCCAACATTACCAAACGGAAAGCACGAATACCTCAAGCAGTGGAAGTTCCGTTCTAAAACTGGAGACATTTCCTTAATCTTTGATCCAGTACTTCATCGCAAAGCAAACATGAACCTTTTGTTCCTAAAAAGTAATCAAAATCAAGTCTTCGGTCTCTTTTCTGGATACATTATCGTTAATGGCAAGCAAGAATATTTTGAAAATATTCCTGGATTTGCCGAGAAAGTCCACAACTTGTGGTAACTTTTAGTTGAAACTTATTTTATCTTCTTATAAGATATACACGCAATCGCGGAGTAGAGCAGTCCGGTAGCTCACCAGGCCCATAACTTGGAAGTCGCAGCGTTCAAATCCTGCCTCCGCAACCAGATGTAAACTACAGTTCTGATACATTCAGGACTGTTTTTTATTTAATGATGGATATAAATAGTACTATATAGTACAATATATTTGTTATGAGTGAGATTATTGATATTAAATCAAAAATTAAAAATATAAATGCGGTAATTGGTTGTAACATTGGATGCCGGTATTGCTATGCAAGAGCGGTGGCTAAGCGCTTCCATTTAACAGATGACTTTTCTAAACCGTTCGCGGATTTAC
>DGSJ01000021.1 GCA_002393905.1 Caryophanales bacterium UBA4365 | reverse complement strand
CTAACAATTTCATTTGGATCAGTTTCATCTAAATCAAACTTTACGACGTTAAAACTATCTGGTTCACCCAAACGTTCTTTGAGGATCTTCGATAATCTTTTTTTGATCATCGGAAATTGTTCGCCATAAAGAATGTAATTCATTGAAAAAATTATACACTAGTAGGACAAATAAGATAAGTACGAAATCGTTCCTTCTATATCTGTTCGACGTATTTTAACGTCGTAACGATATAAAGTATCAATGACTTCCTGGTTTGGATGACCATAACGATTGTTTCTTCCACACGAGATAATTCCTTCTTTTGGTTGAATAGTTTTTATGAAGGTATCATCACTAGACGTTTTTGATCCGTGGTGACCAACCTTTAAAATGTCACATCTTAGGTTAGGATTATCTTTGATAATCTGTGTCTCGATTTCTTTTGGAGCATCCCCCATGAATAGATACTTCTTGTTACAGAAATCGAGATACAGAACTAGAGAGGATCCGTTTTCATCTTGCGCTTCGTAGTGGTTTAAGTTTTCTAGATGAATACGACCCACACCGAAAGGAAAATCGTCATCACTTCTTAAATAAGTTCGAACTGGAAAGTTCTTAATTAATGATTCTGCCGCACCAGAATGATCAAAGTCGTCATGGGTAGTGATTAAAGCATCCAAGTGATAGATGTGTTTCTTGTTTAAGAATGGTATAAGAGTCTTTTTCGCCATATCGAAACTAAGATTTCCACCTGTATCAATCATTACGGTATGAAAATGATCTTGGATCACAATTGAATCACCCTGACCGACATTTACAAAGTAAACACCACTGGTAAGTATCGGCTGAATCGGAGTTAAACCAACTAATAAAAGTCCTAATGCGGTAAAACATGTATAACGTAGATGTCGGTACCGTTTTGATTCGAATAAATATAATGCGACGAAGAACAAAATATAAAATCCAGCGATATAAAACGATCCATAATCCGCAAGCGGAATTTTTAAGTCGGCTTGTTCAAACATTTTGAGACTTTCATAGATGAAGTTGCCAAAGAAATTTAGTACTGGGTTTAATGGAACTCCAGCAAACCCAAGTAAGGAGAGAACTATAAATTGTTCATTGACTGGAATTAGTAAGATCTGCTCGAAGAATGTAAAGAGGTGTAGATTACCACTGCGGAAGGTCGCAAATGGTTGAATAAAGAGGTAGACCAAGGCAGGTGTAACTAGATGTGATTTCCAGTTCATTTTGGTTTTGTAAGATATTCGGAAGAAGTAAAGTGAGATTGTTAAGGCAAAACCAATTAAGAAACCGCTGTCGTATGCCCAATAAGGATTTAGAACTAGGATAATGGTATGTGTAATAGAAATTTTTTGGAGGTAATTTAATTTACATGAGGAGTTATCCTTTTTGGGAATACTTAGTAAATTTACTAAGAAAACACGCAGTACACCCACCTTGGGAAAAGAGAAAACAACATAAGGTGAGCAGATAAGTAGTGATAAAAGATGGGATTCACGTTCATCACATTTTAGAAAGATAACCTTCTTTAGCAACCTGATAAAAAACGAGAAATAGATGCCTGCAGTTGACAAAAGAAAGATTAATTGAACTTGTTCTGCTGTTTGTATAACACCACTCGAGTAATCTTTTGTATTAAACACCATGGCATCAACTAGCGGGGCAGCGTTCGAGTTTAGCATAGAAAGGAAGGATAATTTAGTATTTTTTAGTCGAAAAAAAGACCGAAACTTCGAATAAATTCCTTCAGAAGAAATACTTCTTTTACATCCTTTCCTTGAAAGATATTCATTAAAATCACTTTGTGATTCGTATGTCGTAAATGAATTCGTCGTTACTTCACCTTGGACAACAAGAATATCTCCGATTTCACGATCGTTATCTTTTTCATAAACATAGAAACGTTCGCCATGAGAATATAAAAGGAAGTAATTTTCTTTAGAAGAAACAACCACCCCGCTATAGATGTTTTGAGGGTTGTTATACGTTCTCGGAAAAGCTTTGAAAAGCACTCCTGAGAGAAATAACGAAAGAAGTAAAACACTTTTCTTTAAGCTAAACCGATATAGTACAAAGATGACAAAGAGCAGTGTTAGCACAATGCTAACGAGAAGGTTATTACTAAAAAAGTGAAGACCTAAGATTAGAGAGATAACTGCAAATAAATATGTCATTCATCACGTAAACGAATGATATTTTTGAGTTTCTCAAAAGTGGCATTACCGATGCCGGAGACATTTTTAATGTCTTCAATACGTTTAAAAGTGTTTCCACCGCTTCGGTAAGTCACAATTGCTTTAGCGATTGCCGAACCAATGCCACCAACTTCTTTCATTTCCTCTTCTGAGGCTGTGTTGACGTTGAATTTGACAATTGGATCAGTCACACAAACGCTATCTGTTTTGTATTTTGGAGGAATATAAAACTCTAAACCTTGTTGTAGGACATAAGATGTGTCATAGGCGAGTCCATCAGCATTGCTTGTTTCCCCTGAAGCTATTTCGATTAAATCGCCTAATGTCGCATTGATATCGCACTTGTAGGTTCCTGGGCGTGATACTTCTCCAGAAATACGACATGAGATTTTTTTCGAATCATCGCTCACTAGTTGCGTTGGAGCGTTTCCACCAGCAGATTCTTGTGTCGGATCAATGGCTTTAAACACTAAAATACCAACGAAAGTGAGGGCGATAATTCCAATGATAATTTTGACCATAGTTGTCGCCTCCTTACACTAACTTAATCCGTTTTTTTCGCCTAAATTTGCACTTTCATTTTTCTTAAAATATTTTTATAAATAAAAATTTTTTAAAAAATTTAAAAAAGAGAGGCGAACCTCTCTTAAATGTGGGACACTTTTTTGAGCTTTATTTTAGGTCAGATAAACGCTTCTTAAATTCGGCTAATTTTTGCTTCTCTAGTTCCACTTTTTCTTTTGGAGCACGAGCGACAAAGTTTGGATTATTAAGCATTCCTTCACAGCGTTTAATTTCGCTTTCCAGGAAGGCAATATCACGAGCGCGTTTTTCTTCTAATTCTTCTTTGGAGATGTCATCTTCGATATAAAGAGTCATCTTTCCATAAGCGTATTTCATGCCTTTATCGTAAGGAGTAGATGTAAAAACAATTTCTTTAGCAAACGTAAAACGTTTGAGATATGTTTCAAATCCATCAAATGGTTTCTTTTCGCTTTCAATAACAAGCTTTAAAGCGTAGTTTGGAGCGAGTTTATTTGTCACTTTATAGTTACGAAGCTCAGCAATCATCTTCATCAAGAGTTCAACTTCGGAAACATCATCCTTGTAGTCTTTTGCTTCTGGATAAGTTTCCAGCATGACTGATTCTTTATGTTCTGGAAGAGCTTGGTAAAGTTCTTCAGCGATAAATGGAGCGAATGGATAAATCATTAAAATGATTGAACGAACAATCTCGACTAAGATTGTACGAACAACTTGTTTATATTCTTCATTCTCTCCTTGAAGAGTAACTTTGCTCATTTCTAGATAATTCGAGCAGAAGTCATCATAAACAAAGTTATAAAGGTAGGAAGAGGCCATGGAGTATTCGTATTTATTCATGTATCCATCCACCGCCTTAATCGTTTCATGTAAACGAATTAAGATGTGTTTTTCCACTGGAGCAAGTTCTTTGAACTTGTAATCAACTGGTTTAAAGTTTTCACCAAGTGATTCAAGTACGTAACGAACTGAGTTCCAGATTTTATTTAAGTAGTTACTCGCACTAGAAACTTTTTCATCAATATAGCGGATGTCTTGTCCTGGAGCTGAGCCAGTCGTTAAGAAATAACGAAGGGCGTCAACACCGTATTTATCAATAACATCAATTGGATCGATTCCGTTACCTAAAGATTTGGACATCTTTCTTCCCTTGGAGTCACGAATTAATCCATGGATTAAACAATCCTTAAATGGAGATTCTTTCGTGAATTCTAAGGAGTCAAAAATCATTCTTGAAACCCAGAAGAAGATAATGTCATAAGCGGTACAAAGAAGACTGTTTGGGAAATAACGTTTATAATCTTCCGTTTCATCTGGCCAACCAAGGGTGGCAAATGGCCATAGAGCACTAGAGAACCAAGTGTCTAAGACATCTTCGTCTTGAACATAATTTGGATCATTGATTTCTTCTTCGGAGACTAAAATCTCACCTGTTTGCTTATTATAATAAGCAGGAATTCGATGACCCCACCAGAGTTGACGAGAGATACACCAGTCATCAACGTTTTCCATCCATTGGCGGAAGGTGTGGTCAAATCTAGCAGGAACAAAGTTCACTT
>DGSJ01000038.1 GCA_002393905.1 Caryophanales bacterium UBA4365 | reverse complement strand
ACAGAAATTAAAATAAACATTCAATGACGTAAAATTAGTAAAAAATACATATGTCGTAATAGAGAATATATGATAATATATCTCCATTAGGTGGAAGTATTATGACTCGGGTAGAAAAGTATCGTGAATATCGAAACGAAATCTCTCAACTTCCTAGTGAACCTAAACAAACAAAGAAACGTCAAAGTTCCCAAAGAGTGGATGAACTTTTAAAGGAAAACAAGAACCAAAAGAAACTTGCTTTTGAAGATGTTTATGAAGGGCTTGATATTTATAATGTTGAGCACACTAACACTGAACGAACTCATCCAAACTATCGAAAAAGAAACCTCATTCTCTTTTATTCTCTAATGACTTTAGTAATTATTGGATTAATTGTTGGGATTATCTTAGTGGGAACTAGCTTATACGGAGGGAAATAAATGAAACATTATGTTGTTGCCGTTGATGGGCCAGCCGCTGCTGGTAAATCAACAATCTCAAAACGCTTAGCAAAAATCCTTGGATTTACCTACATTGATACTGGAGCGATGTATCGTGCTTTTACCGAATACGTTTTACGTAAAGGTGTTGATCCAAAAGATGAAAAAGCTTGTTGTGCATTAATTCCAGAAGTGGAAATCGAACTCTTCCCTGATGGAAAGGTGATGTGTTCTGGAAAAGACGTGACCCGTGAAATTCGTGAACCACATGTCTCAGGTAATGTCAGTTACATTGCTTCCTATAAAGACATTCGTCTGGCGTTAGTGAAATTACAACGTAAGATGGGTGAAAAATCCTCCGTGATTATGGATGGACGAGATATTGGAACATATGTTTTCCCAAATGCGGATGTCAAAATCTTCCAAGTCGCCTCTGTTGAAGAAAGAGCCAAAAGACGTTTCATTGAAAACCAAGAAAAAGGTATTCCTTGTACATATGAAGATATTGTCGCGGATGTTGAAAAACGTGACCGTATCGATTCAAGTAGAGCATTTGCTCCACTTAAACCAGCTGAAGATAGCATTCTTTTAGATACTTCTAAATTAAACATTGAAGAATCTGTTGAAGCAGCTTTAAAGATTATTAAAGATAAAATTGGAGAATAAGATACATGTCTTTAGGCGTCGTCGCAATTATTGGTAGCCCAAACGTTGGTAAATCAACGATTTTTAATCGTATCATTGGACGCCGCCGCTCGATTATTGATGATCAACCTGGTGTCACTAGAGACCGTCTTTATGAGACCGCCTCTTGGTTAGACCGCGATTTTAGATTAATTGATACTGGCGGAATTGAAATTGCGAACCGCCCATTCCAAGAACAAATCCGCATGCAAGCCCAACTGGCGATTGATGAAGCCGATGTTGTCTTGTTTGTTACTGATGGAAAAAAAGGTGTCACAAATGATGATCGACTTGTCGCGAAGATGCTATATAAAACAAATAAGCCAGTTATCTTAGTTGTCAACAAAGTTGACAATCGAGATATGTTATTTAATGTCTCCGAATTCTACTCTTTAGGATTAGGTGAACCAATTCCAACTTCTGGTGAACATGGAATCGGTATTGGAGACATCCTAGATAAAATTGTTAAAGTTCTTCCAAAGAAAGAAGATGTCGTCTATGACGATGCAATCACTTTCTCGATTATTGGAAGACCAAATGTTGGTAAGTCATCTTTGATGAATGCACTTCTTGGAGAATCACGTTCCATTGTTTCTAATATTGTTGGAACAACTCGTGATTCAGTGGATTCATCCTTTGAAAGAGATGGTCAACGTTACGTCGCGATTGATACCGCTGGATTAAAGAAACGTGGCAAAGTTTATGAGGCTGTTGATAAGTATTCGGTGTTGCGTGCTTTAAGCGCAATTGACCGTAGTGAAATTGTCGTTTTTGTCATTGATGCCAAAGAAGGAATTATTGAGCAAGATAAGCATGTTGTTGGTTATGCTGTGGAAAAGAAAAAAGCCATCATTGTGGTGGTAAATAAGTGGGATTTGATAGAGAAAACGCAAAACGCGATGTCAGATTTTGAAAAGAAAGTTCGTAAAGAATTTAAGTTTTTAGAGTACGCTCCAATCGTGTTTACTTCCGCTTTAACTAAATCTAGAGTGCATCTTATTTTTGATCAACTTTTAGAAGTCCATCACGCTTATGATACACATCTATCAACTTCCTTACTTAATGATGTCATTCAGGACGCCCAAACAATGAATGAAGCACCAGACTTTAACGGCGGACGTTTAAAAATTTATTTTGCGAACCAAGCCAATAGTTGCCCACCAACATTTGTCTTGTTCGTGAATAACCCAAAATACGCTCATTTCTCTTATTTAAGATATATAGAAAACCGTTTAAGAGAGTCGTTTAATTTAAGCGGAACGCCAATTGATATTGTTTTACGAAAAAGAGTATAAACAAATCAAAAATCCTGTTATATAATGATTACGCTCTGAGGAGAAAACAAAAATGAATAAAGCCGAGTTAATCGTTGAATTAGCTGAAAAGTTAGACCTTCCACGTAATGACGTGACGGCCGTAATTGATGAATTCTTAGACATTGTTGAGACAAATGTCCAAAAAGGTGAAGTTGTGAAATTATCCAACTTCGGTGTCTTCTATAAAAAGGATCGTAAAGCTCGACGAGGCACAAACCCAGGTGATGGTCACATTATCACCATTCCAGCGAACTCTACATTAGGTTTCCGCCCAAGTAAGATTGTTCGTGGAAAATTAAACTAAGATTAAGAAAAGAATAAAGAGATTCCAATTGGAATCTTTTTTGTTTAAAAAAGTAAGAGAAGTTTTATATAATTAATGTATGAACAAGAACACCTTTATTAAACTAGCGAATCTTTTTAATGCGAATGGTTACCGACTTTACATGGTTGGCGGAACAACAAGAGATTATCTTCTAGATAAAGATGTTTTAGATTATGACTTTGTGACTGATGCAACACCGGATGAAATGAAGAAATTCCTTCCAGATGCAAATTATCGTTTCGCTAAATTTGGTACAGTTCGCGTAAAAGATGATGATATTAAAGTTGATATCGCGACCATGAGAGTGGAAGGCGAATATCTTGATTATCGTCATCCAAGTAGCGTGACTTACGTGAAATCATTAAAAGAAGATTATGTCCGTCGAGACTTTACAATTAACGCGATTTACATTGATGAAAAGTTTAACGTGATTGATTATTGTAATGGTTTAGATGACTTAGAAAACAAAGTCCTCCGATTTATCGGAGACCCAGTTAAAAGAATTAAAGAAGATCCACTCCGTATTCTAAGGGCTGAACGTTTCCAAAAGAAACTTGGTCTAACGGTGGAGAAAGAAACAAAAGCTGCTCTAAAGAAGTATCACTACCTATTAGAAGAACTTAATCCTCAAAAGGTAATTGAAGAACTTCATAAATTAGAAATTGAATAAAATTTTTGAAAAATCCTTGGCTAATGCTAGGGATTTTTTAATTGCTAAAAATTTGTTCTTTATTTTTATAAAAATAGGAATAGAATTATGGCAATTATGTCAGGCGAACAAATGGAAGCTTTAGACTTCCGCTATCTCTTACTTGAATATTACAAAAAGCTCGGTATTAAAGAAAACGAACTTGCTGTTTTACTTATGCTTGATCATCTTTTAGGACAAAAGAACTATTTAGTTACCCCGGACTTAATCGCAACCAAGATGAACCTTTCTGCTAAAGAACTGGATTCTTTATATGTTGGATTAATGTCGAAAGGTTTTATTACTTTAGAAACTGGTAAGAAGACTAAAATTTCTTTAAAACCACTTCGTAAAAAACTCTATGAAGCCTTTGAAGATGCTCTTGTAAAGGAAAACTCTATTTCGAAAAATCCAGAAAAGAACAAAGAATTCAAAAGACTTAAAGAAGTTTATGAAGCACAACTTGGTCGTTCCCTTCTTCCAATTGAAACAAACATGATTGGTGAATGGATTGCTCAAGATATTCCAGAAGAAGAGATTGTTGAAGCTCTTCGTGAAGGCGTAGCAAAAGGAAAGAAAACCTTCCCTGATTTCGATAAGATTTTATTCGAATGGAAAGCCAAAAGAGACATTGAAGTTAATGGTGTCACCGGCAACAACAAAGACTGGGATGAAGACATCGAAAAGGCTATGAAAATTGCGAAGACAAAATGGATTAACGATTAGTAAGTTAACCAAGAATTGCTGGTGAAATCATTAAGAATTACGGTGAATTTCATCAACAAACTCTAAGTAATTTAATCGAGGCGAATAGCCTCTTTTTATTTCCCTTCCAAGTTCCTCAAATTGAGAGAAAGGAATCGACTTTCTTTCTTCATTATTTTTGAATTCGATAATCTTCTTTGCTTCGACAATATAAGTCTTTTGATGTTTTACAAATTCGATAATAAAAAATGCTAAACCACCTAACTCAATCACATTCGATAAATGTTCAAATTGCTTCTTTGTAATATTACCTAAAGGAAAAGATGACTTGGAGTGAGTTGATTTAGCTTCAATATCGATATATCGACCTTGGTAAACACCATTAAAATCGGTGGTTGATTTTTCAGAAAAGTACGCTTCAGTTATCTTCGCGTTTTTCTGATATTCAACTTTGACAACTTGAATTGGTGTTGGGCGTTTATAAATTAACGCCATCTTGTGACGAAGATAGTACTCATTCGATTGGATAATATCTTCTTCTAGATTCATTCCTCGATTTGCCGAGGATAAAGAAAAAGCAACTTTGTTGCCTGAAACTTTAATATTAGATTTTTTATAGGTTAAACCGTTTGAATATTTGATCATTTTAGCGCATCCTCAATCATTTTTGAAAAGTCTGTTGGGGAAACGGATTTTTCTTCTAATAATTGAAGAATGAGCTGATGGACAGGTTCTGGTAAATGCCTCATTTGACCAAGAACCTTTCGATATTCTCGTGACAAAATGTCACGGTGTTTAATCATGGCGTCATATAAGTAGACAAGATTAAGTGTGTCAGCGAGCGCGTTATGTTGTTGACCTTTAAAGTCAATGTTAAACACTTTAAGCATGTTCGCAAGTGAGAGGGCGTTACCGTGCTCATCGCGCACATATTGGGACATAAATTCAGCAAAGTCGAAACTATGTTTAATCATGAATTGCACATCTTCCTTATTTACATCCATGTTGTATGCAAGTGATTGCGCCATAATACGTTGATCATGATTTCCGAATGTTACAAAAAGACATTTCGTGAAACTTCTTCCCATGTAACGTTTGACGTTTTCAACTGTTCTACGGAAACTAATCCCATCTTTTTTCACTTGTGCTTCCGTAATGCCTGTTAAATCAGTAACGACTTTACCAATTCTGTTTTTTGGTTTTACCAAAGTGTAGTAACCTTTATAGATCTTCTTCACGGAATGATCTTTGCGAAGGTCAACTCTGACGGCTCCGATAGCAATCATCTCATGCGAAAACTGTGTTCCCTCTAAATCAAGGAAACATAGTGTTTTGCGTTTTTGAAGAATCTTATCGAGCGCTTTCACAATTTCGTATTGTAGCAAAAACTTTTGTTAATTAAAACAAAAACAAATTGAAAACATATAACCTCTTTAATATAATTAAAACCGAGGTTTTTATGGCTCATACATTGAATTATTCGTCAAAATCACTTCTTGATGTGAAGTTTGAACCTACTCAGAAAGGCTATGATGCCTTAGAGGTAGACCAAGTTCTTGACCGACTAATTGATGATCTTAAATTCTACGAACAGTACTATAACGATTCTCGTAACTACATTCGTAAACTTGAAAGTGAAATCAAAGACCTCAATGATAAAATCCATGAGCAAGAGATGGAAGTTGCGAAAGTGAAAAACAAATATTCTGGAATTAAACCAGGACAGGTTGTCACAGAAAATAACGTTGACTATCTCAAAA
>DGSJ01000048.1:394-4133 GCA_002393905.1 Caryophanales bacterium UBA4365 | reverse complement strand
GAATTAACCCCAGAAGTCATTAACGCCAAGATGAAAGCTTCCGCTAGTGAATCCTATGGTTATAACGAAGACCCAATCGTTTCTTCTGATGTTATCGGAATGAGATTCGGTTCCCTCTTCGATGCCACACAAACAATGGTTGCCAAAATTGGTGAAGGTCTCTACGAAGTTCAAGTTGTCTCTTGGTACGACAATGAAAACTCCTACACTTCACAAATGGTTCGCACCATTAAGTACTTTGCTGAAAAGTGCTAATTAAACTCATATAAGACGATTGAGACGCTACTATGTAGCGCCTCTTTGTCTCAAATGAAGGAGAAAAAATATGCTTACTGTTGATCAATTAAAAGGTCTCAAAGGTAAAGTTGTCATCGTTCGTGTTGACTTCAACGTCCCACTTAAAGATGGCAAGGTTCGTGACGATAACCGTGTCAGAGCCGCCTTACCAACAATTCAAAAACTCCTCTCTGAAGGCGCTCGTGTTGTTTTACTCTCCCACCTTGGAAAAGTGAAACACAAAGAAGCCCCAGAAGTTGTCGAAGCTCAAAAAGCTAAAAACAACATGGAAATCGTTGTCCCAACACTTGCTTCCTTATTAGGAAAAGAAGTTAACTTCTCTAAAGCAACTCGTGGTCCTGAATTCGAAGCAAAGGTTGCAGCCTTAAAAGATGGAGAAGTTCTTCTTGTCCAAAACACTCGTTATGAAAAGGGTGAAGAAAAGAACGATCCAGAACTTTCTAAAGACTGGGCTAAAGTTGCCGATGCTTATGTGATGGATGCTTTCGGAAGTGCTCACCGAGCACACGCCTCAACTTATGGCATTCCAGAACTCTTAAAAGCCGAAGGCAAACCAGTTGCTTGTGGCTATCTCGTTGAAAAAGAAATCGCTAACTTAATGCGTTGTGTTGACGTCAAAAAAGAAGATCGTCCATATGTCGCAATCCTTGGCGGTTTAAAAGTTTCTGACAAAATTAAAGTTATTGACTCACTTCTTAAGAAGTGTGACAAAATCCTTATCGGTGGAGCGATGGCTTACACCTTTAAGAAAGCTCTTGGATTTGAAACTGGTACATCTCCAGTCGAACTCGACCAACTCGACTATGCTCGTAAGTGCTTAGAAGAAGCCAAAGGTAAAATCGTTTTACCAGTTGACTCCGTTGTCACTGATGCATTCGAAGGTTGGACCAAGAAAGAAGTTGTTAAAGACAATGTCCCAGAAGGTTACCAAGGTATGGACATCGGTCCAGCTACCGAAAAACTCTTTGCTGAAGAAATCTCAAAAGCAAAAATGGTTTTTTGGAATGGTCCAATGGGTGTCTTTGAACAAAAAGACTTTGCTAGCGGAACAATCTCCATCTGTAAAGCAGTCGCTTCCTTAAAAGGATGCTTCTCTGTTTGTGGTGGTGGCGATAGTGCTGCAGCAATCAAAGAATTCGGTTATAAGGAATCCTTCAGCCATGTTTCTACTGGCGGTGGTGCTTCCTTAGAAATGATTGAAAACGACGGACACTTACCAGGTGTCGACATTTTAAAGTAATATGAGAACCAAATTATTATTTGGCAACTGGAAAATGAACAAAAGCATTGAGGAAGCTCGTGCTTTTGCTAAAGAAAGCCACGAATTAGCAAGGTTTGCTAAATCCGTAAATGTCGAAATCGGTGTTGCCCCAACTTATCTCTCATTAGCTGCTGTCAAAGCAGAAAACCCAACTTTAAATGTGGCTGCGCAAAACTGCCACTTTGAAGATCATGGTGCTTTTACTGGTGAGATTTCTATTCCAATGTTAAAAGAACTTGATATTAATTGGGTCATTATTGGTCACTCTGAAAGAAGAACTTACTTCGGTGAGACTAATGAAGCTTGTAACAAAAAGTTACATGCATTATGCCAAAATGATATGTTCTCCATCTATTGTGTTGGTGAAACCTTAGCTCAATTTGAAGCTGGTCACACCAAAAAAGTGATTGAAGAACAAATCGTTGAAGGTTTAAAAGGATTAACTCCAGAAGAACTTCGTAAGGTCGTTGTTGCTTATGAACCAGTCTGGGCGATTGGTACCGGAAAGAATGCTTCGAAAGAAATCGCGGAAGATATCTGTGGATACTGCCGTGAACTTATTCGCAAGGAGTTCGGTGAAGTCGCTGACGAAATCCGTATTTTATACGGAGGTTCTGTTAAACCAGAAAACGTTCATGACTATTTAATGCAACCAAACGTCGATGGAGCTCTTGTTGGTGGTGCATCCTTAAAAGTTGATTCTTTCCATCAATTAATTGCCAACGTTGGCAAGTAAGGAGGTGCTCTATGATTGCTGAAACAATCAGACAATCAGAAGTGAAAACATATACGACCACAAAGTGGGCGTCGAAAGTTTTCCTCTACATGTTTATGGCAATTGGCATTACAGCTTTAGTCTGTACTGTGATTGGTCTAATTTTTACCCAATTCTTCCCAATTGTTTATGGTAACGAAGTCAATGTTGATGCCGCGAAAGCTTACATCGCATTATTTATTGTCTCCTTTATCATGTACATTCCTCTGATCTTGTGGATCCATTTCTCGGTTTTTAAAGAAAAATCCCGTCCAATGGTCCCATACATTTTATACGCGATCGTGATGGGCGTGTTTATCTCGGGATTTACAATGTTCGTCCCATTCTATCTAATTGCGATTTCCTTTGGTTTAACCTGCTTTACCTTTGGTGTGATGTTCCTCATTGGTTGGTTTACCAAAAGAGATCTCTCCATCTTAGGTATGATTGGCTTTGGAATGATGATTGGAATTCTCTTTATTGGATTATTCAATGTCATCTGGATGCTTTTCTTCCCAGGATTTGAAATGATCTACTGGGTCATTTCCTATGGAATGTTTGCAGCGATGTTATTAATCACAATCTTTGATATTAACCGAGTCAAACGTATTGCTGATAGTGGTGAACAAAGTGATAAAACCGCGATTCTTTGTGCGTTTAACCTTTATGTAGACTTTATCTACATCTTCATTCGTATCTTATCGATTGTTGTTCGTATTTACGGACGTAGTCGCAGCTAACGCGTACACGTATATTTAAAGGAAAAGAATTATGTATTTTTATAAGTGTAATCATTGTGGCAAAGTTGTCATGATGCTCGAAGACAAGAAAATCCCAACTATTTGCTGTGGAGAACCAATGACTCTCCTTGAAGCCAATACTGTCGATGCGGCCTTCGAAAAACATATTCCTGTCGTGGAAGAAAAAGAAAATGTCGTCCAAGTTCGTGTTGGTGAAGTCATTCACCCAATGACGAATGAACACTACATTGAATTCATTGTTCTTCACACCGATCAAGGTTACAAAATTAAACACCTTTATCCAGGAGATGTGCCTGCCGCAGAGTTTGCAATCAAAGAAAATGAAATCGTTTTCTCCGCTTATGCTTATTGCAATCTCCATGGATTATGGAAAAAGAACATTGAATAGAATCTTTGATTCTACTCATAAGTTAGCCCCTTCTAACCAAGGGGCTTTTAATTTTTGTTAAAATTTTTTCAAAAAGTGTTTGACTTAATTATTTCATAATAGTAATATAGAAAAGCGCACGTTCCCAGGGAACCTAGAGATATACGAAAGTATATAGTGCGTCACTGATCTTTGAAAACTAAACAGATGTACAAGAAACATTAACGTCAATTTTTTATATACAATAACCAGATTATAATTTTGAACTAAGATAAAACTTTTTGAGAGTTTGATCCTGG
>DGSJ01000048.1:0-352 GCA_002393905.1 Caryophanales bacterium UBA4365 | reverse complement strand
GAGTTTGATCCTGGCTCAGGATGAACGCTGGCGGCGTGCCTAATACATGCAAGTCGAACGAGGTTAGCAATAACCGAGTGGCGAACGGGTGAGTAACACGTAGGTAACCTGCCTTACAGTTTGGGATACCCGAGGGAAACCTTGGCTAATACCGAATAATTCTTCGAGAGGCATCTCTTGAAGCTAAAAGGGGCCTTTAAAGCCTCGCTGAATGATGGACCTGCGGCGCATTAGCTAGTTGGTGAGATAACAGCCCACCAAGGCGAGGATGCGTAGCCGACCTGAGAGGGTGAACGGCCACACTGGAACTGAGACACGGTCCAGACTCCTACGGGAGGCAGCAGTAGGGAGT
>DGSJ01000032.1 GCA_002393905.1 Caryophanales bacterium UBA4365 | reverse complement strand
AATAGGAATCCTTTTGTTGATTATCCTCAATTGGTTGATAAATGTTTGATTTAAAGGAGACTAAAATGAAATTTTCAAAATGTTTATTCTTATCCACTTTGTTAGCTCTTACTTTATCAGGATGTAATAGAGGTAGCCGTGGTGGCGGAGGTGGAGGAAAGAAATCTGGCAACATTCCACCTATGGAACTTACCGAAGAACAACAAATTATTTATAACGAACATTACACGAATAAAGTTGATTGCTTTGGTAATGGAGGTCGAACTTACGATTTAATTAACAAAGTCGGTTACGACTTAATCGAAGAGATTCATAAGTATCTTATTGACCAACATAAAGTTTATTACAAGTATCAGCAAATTAACGGAGTTCTTTATTCTGATATTGATAAAAATACCAGTGGCAAAATTGAACTATTTTATACCGGTGCTCAAAAAAGTTCGTATAGAAGTGGTTCTACTAGCGGAACCCAGAATCGCGAGCATGTGTGGCCGTGTGAAAGATCGACTGGTTTATGGTATCGCCAATCTACCACATGGGAACAACAAATTGATACAAATGGAAATTATTGGGGTGGTGGAAGTGATTTGTTCCACGTTCGCCCATCTGATGCTGTTGTAAATACGACAAGAAGTAATGCCCGTTTCTATCAGTTTAGTGGATCAGAAGTTTATGAAGAATGTGGTGAAAGTGGAGGTCTTTATAATATAAAGATTGACTCCAGTCTCAGCGCTAAAAAAGTTGAAGTTCATGATGCCTTTAAAGGCGACACAGCCCGTTTATTGGCTTATATGTATGTTCACTACAATAGAATGGGTTATGATGTTTATTATTCTAATAACTATGTTGCGCCAACCCCTGTTTATGATAAGAGCCAAGCTGTTCCAACAGGGAAGGGAAGCGATAACAAAAACCATGATCCAAACGTTTGTGGCTTATTAAATTTCACTGATATTTTTGCCTACAAAAATGAAAGTGATTGTATAGCTGTTCTTAAGCAATGGAATGCAGTTGACGCTCCGAGCGAAACAGAGAAAATGCGTAATAATTCTGTTGAGCAAAAACAACAGAATAGAAATCCATTTGTGGATTTCCCACAATTAATTGATCGTTGTTTTGGATAAGCATCAAAGGTTTTATTAATTTTTCACTTATTAAATGTATAAAGTTGGCTTGATATCTTTAGGTTGTGCGAAAAATCTTGTCGATAGCGAGATGATTTTAGGCATGCTTAACCAATCCAAATTTGAAATCACGAACACTGTTGAAGATAGTGATGTCATTATCGTTAACACCTGCGGATTTATCGAAGATTCGAAGAAAGAATCCATCGAAAACATTCTTGATGTTTGTAAGTATGGAAAGAAAGTCGTTGTTGTTGGATGTCTTGTTGAACGCTACTTAAAAGAGCTTCAAGAAAGCATCCCAGAAGTCGATTTATGGGTCCCAATTCGAAACTACAATAAACTCAACGAAAAACTCGAATCTTTACTATCAAGTAAAGTCCAACCTCTAAACCCATTCGTTCGAATGCTTTCTACCCCTCCATACATGGCGTATTTACGCATCTCTGAAGGCTGCAATAACTGCTGCGCCTATTGTGCGATTCCTTTGATTCGTGGATCATTTAGATCCCGCCCATTTAATGATGTCATTAAAGAGGCGAAACTCCTTAAAGAGAGTGGAATCAAAGAAATCGTTTTAATCTCCCAAGACACCACTCGTTATGGAAGTGACCTAAACGAAGGTAAAACGGTGGTGGATCTACTTAAAGAAGTCGAAAATCTCGGATTTTATTCGATTCGTCTTCTTTACCTATATCCAGACGAAATCACAGATGAATTAATCGATTACATTGCGGCCTCAAAAGCAGTTAAACCTTATTTTGATATTCCTCTTCAACATGCCTCGAATAATGTCTTAAAAGGCATGCTAAGAAGAGGAACAAAAGAAGAATATCAAGTTTTACTTGATAAGATTCGCTCAAAAGTACCTCACGCGATTTTAAGAACAACATATATTGTTGGTTTCCCAGGTGAAAGTGATGATGACTTTGCTGAACTTGTTGAGTTTACTAAACGCAACAACTTCGACCACATGGGTGCATTTAAATACTCACGTGAAGACCACACGAAAGCGGATAAATATCCAAACCAAATTGATGAAAAAATGAAAGTCAGTCGTCTTCATTTCATTATGGATGTTCAAAAGAAACTTTCTTATAAGAAAAATAAAAAACACATTGGAGAAATCATGGAAGGAATCGTCATTGAAGCTAACAATAAAGAGAAACTCTATCAATTACGCTCCTATTGGAACGCTCCAGATGATATTGATGGAAAGATTTCCTTCCATAGTGAAAAAGAACTTAAAACAGGCGATATTGTCAAAGTCAAAATCACTTCCGTGTTTGTCTATGATTTATATGGAGAAATAGTTGAATAAATATTTATAAGTATTTATAATAGACGCACTTGCCTCCATAGTTAAGTGGTATAACGGATCCATGGTAAGGATCAATTCGTAGTTCGATTCTGCGTGGAGGCACCCCTTAAGAAAAATAGATTGATACCATGCGTGTCAATCTTTTTTTATTCGATGAATTCGAGACTTTTTGGATTTTCAGTTCGTATCAAGGCTTTCTCGAGTTAAGTTTTGTATCGAAATTATACAACGCGAAGATTTATAGAAAGAAAGCGAAACTTGAATAATCTTTTATCTAAAGATAAAAAAATAGCAGATATTATGAATGATTTGCGTGCTATCTTCTTTTGAGTGATTACTCGAAATAGGAGGAGAGTGTATGGAATGGTCAAAAATCATGCTTTATATGAACGCAATGAGCATTTTTGTGCCTGTTTTTGTTACCGGAGAGATTTCTGAGAAGGATATTATCGAAATCGAAGAAAAAGTCTGCCAGAAAAGCGGACTCAATCCACTAAGTGTTTTTAGGTATTCAAAACTCGATTTAAAAGAGCTTAAAAAGAAGGGATAGAAAAAAGAGAACCATTTAAGTTCTCCCATCTATCTTCTTTGAACTATTTTTTTGACAATGCGTTAATCGTTGATTTAACCGCTTCTTTTTCTTTATCCGTTAGCGCTCGATATTTATTTAATAAATCTTGCTCTTCTTTAGAAACATATGCTCGCCTATCTTCTTCTTGGAAAAACTCCGAAAGGGAGATACCAAAAGCGGTGCATATCTTTTCAAGTGTGTCTACTGTAGGGCAAGTCCCCCTAGCAAACATATTCGATAAAGTTGATTGAGTCAAACCAGATTCATAAGAAAGCTTATAGGTTGACCAGCCTCTTTCAGCCTGCATTTTCTTAATCTTTTCTAGTACGTTCATGCGAGCATTGTAATACACATCTGCGTTGTATATAAAACCCACCTGAATTATAATTAGTGTACATTTGGGAAGTAGAGGATACCTAAATGGATGAGGGGTGAGGATTTTTTATGGCTAAAAGTAACCTAAAAAGTGCTAAGAGGGATAAATTTGATGAGTTTTATACCAAAATGGACGATATTGCCCAAGAGGTAAAACATTATAAAAACGAGTTTTATGGCAAAACAATTATCTGCAATTGTGATGATCCATATGAATCAAATTTCTTTAAATATTTTGCAATAAATTTTAATTATTTCGGATTAAAGAAACTTATAGCAACTTGTTATGATGGTTCTCCTGTTGCTGGAGCCCAGTTAAATCTTTTTGAAGATTTTGATGAAAGCAAAACGCATGCTTACAAGGTTGAAATAACAAGTGTTGAAGATTACAACAAAGATGGCGTAATCGATATTTTTGATATCGAATACATGCTTAAAAATCTAGATGTTGTTAAGAAGTTAAAAGGCAACGGAGATTTTAGATCAGAAGAATGTTTAGCACTTTTAGATGAGGCGGATATTGCTGTAACAAACCCTCCATTCAGTTTGTTTAGAGAATACTTAACTACTTTAGTAGAGCATAAAAAAGATTTTATTATTTTAGGAAATACCAATGCTTTAGGTTACAGAGAGACATTTAAATTGTTCAAAAATGACCAAATTAGAACCGGGTATACCAATTTTAATGTTGGTATGTATTTTTATGTCCCTGATTCAGTTGAAAAGTATGCAAAAATGGAAGACGGCAAAAAGATGATTAGAGTTTCTACATCATGCTGGTTTACAAGTTTACCTGTCGCAAAGCATAACGAACCGTTAACTCTGTACACAAAATATGTTGGTCACGAGGAAGAATTTCCAAAATATTTTAATTTTGATGCGATAAATGTTGATAAATATAGAGAAATTCCAAGCGACTATGATGGTTTTATTGGCGTTCCTCTAACTTTCTTAGACAAATATAATCCAAATCAATTCGAAATAATCGGTTTAGGTATATCAAATTCAGGTTTGGAAATTGGCGTAAGGCCTTATTTGCCTGAACATAAAAAATATCGTAAAGAAGTACAACATCGTGGAGCGGTGGATGGAGATTTATATTTTATTGATAAAGAAGGTCATCCAGATGTTCCTTATTCAAGAATAATTATTAGAAAGAGAGGTAATTCTAATGCTTAAGATTGATCTAAAAGAGATTCCAATTCGTGATATTGTGAAAAGCTATCTCGATTCTGGAAATGACGGTGTTGTTGGTTATGACGGTAAATTAAATATTAGACCGGCATATCAAAGAGAATTTATTTACAAAGAAAAAGAAAGAAATGCTGTCATGGATACCATCCTTAAAGGATTTCCTTTAAACGTAATGTATTGGTGTAAAAACGATGATGGTACATTTGAAATTTTAGATGGACAGCAAAGAACAATTAGCTTTTGCCAATATTGTTCAAATGAATACATGATTACACATAATGGCGCACTAAGAACCTTTTTATCAATGCCTCCAGAGGATAAAGAAAAAATCTTGAGTTATAAATGTATGATTTATATTTGTCAAGGTACTCAAGGAGAAAAATTGGACTGGTTTAGAGTAATCAATACTGCTGGTGTTAAATTAACGGATCAAGAGTTAAGAAATGCTTGTTATCCTGGTAAATGGTTAACGGATGCAAAAATCAAATTTAGTAAACCTTCCTGCCCAGCATCACAAATTGGTTCAAAATATTTAACTGGCGCTTCAATTAGGCAAGAATTTCTTGAGACCGCTTTAGATTGGATTCGTTTAGAAAAAAATATGAAATCTATTGAAGAATATATGCTTTTGCACCAACACGATTCTAGTGCAATAGAATTATGGAATTATTTTACAAATGTAATCAATTGGATTGGAAACTTGTTTCCAAAATACCGTTCACCTATGAAAGGAGTACCATGGGGTCCTTTATATAACCAGTATCATTTGAATGATTATGATCCAGATGAATTGGAAGAAAAAGTTTCCAAATTATTTGCTGACGACGAAGTCGAAAATAAAAAAGGTATTTATGAATACGTATTTGATGGCGATCAAAAGCATTTGAATTTACGTGCTTTTAGCGATTCAGAAAAGGACACTATGTATGAAAGACAAGGCGGCATTTGTCCAATGTGTGGGAATCACTTTGATAGGGATCAAATGCATGGTGATCACAAAATTCCATGGTCGAAAGGCGGCAAAACAACTTTAGAAAATGGTCAAATGCTATGTCGCGATTGTAATCTAAAAAAAGGCAATATTTAGTCAATGAATTATAAATTAACCGAACAAGAGGTGGTGGATTTTGTCGTTCAGTTTCTTATAAATAAGAAAAACGGACAATGGCATAAAGAAACACTCGTTCCGCATTCATTAAAACAAAGGGGTGCGGATATTGATATTAAAGGCGGTAAACAAAATACCGAGCATTTTATTATTGAATGTAAAGGTAAATCGTATTCAAAATCAGCTGCTTCAGTTAATAAAGAAGGGTGGATTGTTGCTCTTGGTCAATTAATAACTAGAATGGAGCAATATAGAGTAATCTCTTCTGGTAAAAACAAAGGCGAGCCAAATAGAGCTGTCAAATACGGTTTAGGCTTATATTGGGTTGGCGCTCAAGTAGCATTGAGACGAATCTCTAGAAATGTGGCTAAGGTTCTAAATTTGCACATTATCTCTGTTGATGAAAACGGAACAGTAAAGTACTTTACGCCAAGTGATTTTGGCAAAAAGGATTATCCTGACGAATTATTTCATTAAGAATCTAAATGACTTGATAACTTCAAAGAAGTTATGCATATATAATCCTGATGTAAAAAGTCAGGATTTTTAAATATTTTCCAAAAAATACCCCCGAAATTTGTCTTGAAATGTGGGTGGTATAGAAGGGAGGTGTTAATAATGACACCAAAAGAAAAGAATCAATTATTAGAACTAAGAAGGAATGGATGGTCCATTAAAAGACTTGCGGAATTCATTCATAAGACCATTCCTATGATCAAAAAGATCTTGTATTCGGTACGACCAGACGAGATTTACTGCATCGAATGTGGCAAACCCACAAAGAGAAGGAATGTTACGAGCAAATTTTGCTCGAAAGAATGTAAACAAAAATACTACAAAGAACATCCTGATTATCTAAAGAAGAAAACGATGCACACAGGCATTTGTCCATGTTGTGGTAAAGAATTCACTTATTATGGAAGATCCCATCAAACTTACTGTTCTAGAAGTTGTGCTAAAAAACACTATTTTGCAAAACTAAAATAAGATAATTATTAATAATACAAAAATGCAATATTCTTTTAATGCATAGCATTCATTTAATACTTTTCTTTGTCAATGAAGTAGTTGACAATTATTGGTTGAAATGAGAAAATATCATCGTAGTCAACTGGCAGTGGTGGCTGCAAGGAGGAATCAAGTGACAATGTCAAAATTAGGAGATTACTTAAAGAGTTTACGAAAAGAAAAAGGCTATTCTTTAAGGGATGCAGAAAAATATCTTGGCGTTTCTAGAACATTTATCTGTGACTTAGAAAATGGTGCACCTTTTCCTTCTGGTAACAAGAAAGGAGAAAAGAAAAATCTAGTTCAACAGTATATAAAAGTATATGAATTAGATGAAAAGCAAGCAGAAGAATTCAAGTTGATGATTGACGAATCATTACTTGGTAAATCATCAAATAATATTTCTGCCGATGTAGTGAATTATTTAAAAACTAATCAAGTCGTTCAACAAGTTTTAAGAAAAGCTATCGAATCCGATTTGAGCGAAGATGAATGGAATAAGTTTTTAGAAAGGATTAACAATCAACAATGACCAAGGTAAAGCTTATTTGCGCAAGAGTTAATAAATATACAGGCGAAAAATTCCCAACAAAGAAGGAAATTGCCTCTTTTGCAGATAGGCTTTTAAACGATTATTGTAAGAAGTTTAATCGTAAATTAGAGAATGTCGATTATTACGAATTCATTGATAAATATATTGGAGTTGATGTGCAATACCAAAGGCTTTCGTTAGATAATTCAATTCTTGGTATAACTATTCAAAAAGATGGATACATCGAAACTTTCAATAATGATGGTACTACAAAATATGTAAGAACAAATCGTGGCGATATTTTTATTGATTCTGATGCATGTGGAAGTGAAAAAAGGGAATTATTCACAATTTTTCACGAATTAAAACATCATTTGGCAGATTTAGATAAAGATTTTAGGGTTGATAGAATCTTGGATGACAATTCCACTATTGATGGATCTTTTAAACTAAAATCCCAATATAGTTGGGCGGAATATTTTGCAAATTATTTTGCAGCATGTCTTCTTTTGTCTAGAAGGAGACTGAAAAAAATATATGATGAAAAGCACACAAAATACGTTACAGACTATCACACATCTCTAAACGGAAGAATGATTTGGGTTTTAAAGAAAATCATTGGAGAAATAAGTGACGAAACCGGTGTATCAAAAAGCTCTATTTCACTCCGATTGAGAGAAACAAATCTAATTACTGAGCCAACATTCGAAAGGCTTGGATATAAATACGGAAAAGAAGCAGCAATGCTTTTTAGATATAACAATGGAGGTGGTGGTACATTAAAGAAAAAATAATTACAAAAGTATTCTTATTTCCGTTGGTAAGAAAAAACGCTAACGATGCTACCAACATCACTAGCGTTATCAGAAACCGTATTAATGATTTCTTGGACATCTTCATTATACGGTATAACAAATTCATTTTCAAATCAGATGAAAGGAGGACCGTATGATGAAAGGTTTAACCGAATATGAAAAATTTCTTTTACTAAGATCTTTGCCTACTGATTGGCCGAGAGATAACGATGGAACGCCGTTTTTGAAGAGAAGTAACTTTGATGGAACAGATTGGAATTCTATTGAATATGCTTCTTTATCAAATATTTCGAACACCAAAAACAAGAGTAAGAAAATACTTCTAAATTTTCAATTTGATAAGACGCTACAAAAACTTTGGAACAATCCCCTGAAATTCATTTCTAAATTCAATGATTTTTTTGCAATTACAGCACCAGATTTTAGTGCTTATCAAAATATGGACCTATGGGTCATTGAAGAAAATATCCGACATGGATTATGGCTTGGGGCATGGTACCAATTTTTCGGACTAAAAGTTATACCATCAGTTACGTGGGCTGATGAAAGATCTTTCCACATTTGTTTTGATTATATAGCCAAGGGAAGCGTTGTAGCTATTTCGACGATAGGAGTTTCTAAATATAAAACCGAGTTCTTAAAAGGCTTTAACGAAATGGTGAAAAGGATTCAACCATCATTAATCCTTGTTCGTGGAAAACCGATAGAAGGGATGGAAGGCAAATTCATATTTATTGATTTTCAAGACACGTTTGAAAGAAAAAGCGAATATGAGCAACTTCATCTTTTTGAGTTGGATAAAATACAAATTTTCGGAAAGGAGGTAAGTTAATATGGGTGGCAGAGCAAGTTTTGTTGATGTACACAATGGCAATTTTGATTTTGTTGATGGCGGACAAAAATATTTTTCAATAGGCTTTGATGCTAAAAACAATATAAAATATCTAGTACAACCAGTAGGTTCGGTTAAAGTTCCAGATTACTCTCATACAGGGGAACGAATTTATGCCATAATTCAAAATGGCGAAGTTAAATCAATTGGTATTTATGAGAATCATAATAAGGTTAAATCTATAGATTTAAAACATAAACATACAAATAAGGATGGAACTAAACTGAACGAACATTATCACTCTGATTTATATCACAAGAATGATGCTAAATCTTTATCCAAACAAGATTGGGAACTTGTTGATATGGTTAGAAAAGGAGCTAAAAATTACTTATGAGAAAAAACGAATATAAAACATTAGATGATTTCTATAAAGAATATTGTGGAAAACATTCCGATGATTACGAAACTTATATTGGTATAGATTTCGAATATAAAAATAATAATTACAGATTATGCTTAGAACCTATCGGCAAATATTATCTTTATAGAGTAAAAAAGAACACTAGTGATGAGATGCCTGATTTTGAGAATATCGGCATATTTGAAAGTTTAGACAAAGTGCTTGAATCAAAGATTATTGATTCTAAACAATTTAGAGAAATCATTATGGATGACGACACAATCATTCTCGGAAAAGATTAGTGATCCTATGACGATTGAAATAAACCGACTTGTTGCTTGACTTGTCGGTTTTTTCATAGAAATAATACAAGTGATACCCGATGTTAAACTCGAGTTACCTTTCGAAGTAAAAAGTTACTTTGTACTAAATGTTTATAACGAAGACCGGATAAAAAATTACAGTGGCGATATAAAGTCACTGTTTTTATTATATTATTCGTTTTTAACAAAATTAAAATTCTCCCACAAGCTGTGGGAAAATCTTTCATAACAAGTCGCTGCATCAATTGTTCCACAACCTGTGGAAATATTTATTCAACTGCATTTATAGAAATAACCACAGTTTTGGTCTTAGGTTATTTGTTTCTAGCAAAAAGAATTTTCTAAAGTGCAATGTTAAAAATTTTGCACTTTGGAATTGCACTTTGGAAATGTTTTTGAGCATAAAAAGAGTGTTTTGAGATAAAATCCAAAAAAATAATAACAAAGTTATTAATAAAATTTTTAGCACTCTCACTTGCCGAGTGCTAATTTCGTGCTACAATAGAGTTATAAAAGGAGGATAAATTTATGCAAATGGAACAAATGCCTGACTATGAAAATGATAAAGATGTCCTTCAAAAATTTGGCCGTAATATTAACGAAGAAGTTAAGAAAGGGAAGATTGATCCTGTCATCGGTCGTGATGAAGAAATTCGAAAAATCATTGAAATATTAGCCAGAAAAACTAAAAACAACGTCATTCTTTTAGGTGAACCTGGCGTTGGTAAAACCGCCATCCTTGAAGGTCTTGCGGAACGTATCGTTAAAGATGATGTGCCAACCATACTTAAGGATAAAATTATTTATGAATTAGATATGGGCGCACTAGTCGCTGGCGCAAAATACCGTGGTGAATTTGAAGAGAGATTAAAAGCTGTCCTTAATAAAATTAAGGAAAGCGAAGGTAAAATCATTCTCTTTATCGATGAAATCCACCTCATTGTCGGAGCTGGTCGAAGTGATGGCGCTCTTGATGCTTCCAACATGCTTAAACCAATGCTTGCTAGAGGAGAAATCGATTGTATTGGAGCAACGACATTAAAAGAATATCGGGAATATATTGAGAAAGACCGCGCTCTCGAAAGAAGATTCCAGCCAGTTCTTATCAATGAACCAACGGTGGAAGATACGATTTCTATCTTAAGAGGATTAAAGAATCGTTTTGAATCCTTCCATGGTGTAAAGATAACCGATAATGCTTTAATCGCTGCGGCAAGTCTATCTAATCGTTATTTAACATCTCGTTTCCTTCCTGATAAAGCGATCGACTTAGTTGATGAAGCTTGCGCTTCCATCAAAGTTGAACTCGCTTCGATGCCTAGCGAACTCGATGAATTAGAGAGAAAAATTAGACAATTAGAGATTGAAAAAGCTGCTTTAAAGAAGGAGAGTGATGATGCGAGTAAGAAGAGACTTGCTGATGTCGAAAAAGATCTCTCTTCTCTTAATGAGAAGGATGATGAACTCAAGAAGAGATGGAAACAAGAGAAAGATGAAATTCAAAAAGTTAAAGACATTAAAGAGAAACTCGAAAAAGCCAAGTTTGATTTGGATGTCGCTTTAAGTCACAGCGAATACGAAAAAGCTGGTGAACTACAATATAAGACCATCCCAGAATTAGAGAAGGCCTTAAAAGAGAGTGAAAATTCTAAAAACGAGAAGAAACTCTTATCTGAAGTCGTCGATGAAGAACAAATCGCCAAGATTATCTCTCGAATGACGAACATCCCTCTTAGCAAGATTGAAAAAGGCGACCGAGAGAAAGTCCTCGATTTAAAGAAGACATTATCAAAAAGAGTCATCGGTCAAGATGAAGCTCTAACTTTAGTTAGTGATGCGATTCTCCGCCAAAGAGCCGGCATTAAAGATAGCAATCGACCAATTGGTAGTTTCCTCTTCTTAGGCCCAACTGGTGTCGGTAAAACCGAAGTCGCTCGTGCTTTAGCGGAATCCTTGTTCGATTCAGAAAGTCATATCATCCGTATTGATATGAGTGAATATATGGAGAAATATAGCACATCTCGATTAATTGGTGCCCCACCAGGCTATGTCGGATATGAAGAAGGTGGACAACTCACCGAGAAAGTGCGTAGAAATCCTTATTCGATCGTCTTATTCGATGAAATCGAAAAAGCCCATCCAGAAGTCTTTAATTTGTTACTACAAATGTTAGACGATGGTCGACTCACCGATTCTCAAGGAAGAGTCGTCGATTTCAAGAATACGATTATCATCATGACGAGTAACTTAGGCAGTGAATATCTTCTTAACAATGAAAGAGATAAAGTCGAAGGATTATTACATCAAACCTTTAAGCCAGAGTTCTTAAATCGTATCGATGAAATCGTCTACTTCTCTCCATTATCCAAAGATACTCAATCTAAGATTGTTGATAAGATGCTTGGCAACCTCAATGAGAGATTAAAAGAATCTTATTATTCGTTTGAATTCTCCAACGCTTTAAAGAGTTGGATCCTTGATAGTGCCTATTCACCAACCTATGGTGCTCGACCAATTAAGCGATTCATCCAGAATAAAGTGGAGACCATTATTGCGAATAAGATTATTTCTCAAGAAGT
This sequence comes from Caryophanales bacterium UBA4365, assembly GCA_002393905.1. Classification (GTDB taxonomy): domain Bacteria; phylum Bacillota_I; class Bacilli_A; order RFN20; family CAG-826; genus Fiminaster. Next base: position 11,613 of record DGSJ01000032.1, on the reverse strand, counting down.
TGACACCAAACACAAATACTTAGTTGATTATAACGGCAAGGAAGTTATCATCAAACAAGTCTAATCTTAGGGAAGCCACCTTTTTGGGTGGTTTCCTTTTTTTATGATTATTAATTCAAGGATAAACACCCAGAAAAATTACTGGGTGTTTTTTCATAAAAAAAGAGTATTATTTTATTCATAAAATATTTGGTTTTGTTATGAAATACACATTAATCTCAGTTGGAGCATTATTAGTCGCTGTTGGAGCGGCGATATTAATTGTCTATCTCTTTAACAAATTTAAAAAATGCAAGAGGTGGATTAATGTTCTTTCTTCTTTAATCCTCGTGGGAATATTTTCCATTTCTTTTGTTTTGATTTATTTTGCTTTTAATTATAAAGCCAGTGATCACGCTAAATCCTATTTAAAAAGTGATGAGATCATCCAGGTAAATGAAAATAAATCCTATTATAAATTCGACAATATCAATCATGATGATCAAGCAATTATTTTCTATGGTGGAGGAAAGGTCGAAGAAATTGCTTACGCTCCACTTTGTAACAAAATCGCTCATCAAGGAATTGATGTTTATTTGTGTAAATTCCCTTTATATTTCCCATTAATTAATATTGGTAGAGCTAATGAAGTCACAAAGAATAACCAATATGAACATCTTTATATGATGGGTCACTCCCTCAGCGGAACTGCTGCTTCTTTATATTTAAAAGACACCAAAACTTCCTTTGATGGAATCATCTTTTTAGCCTCTTATTCCACAACAAAACTAAATGATTCACTAAAATGCTTGTCTATTTATGGATCAAATGATTCTGTTTTAAATAAAGAAGAATATAAGAAAAACACCAGCAATTTCCCAACAAATTACAAAGAAGTCATCATTGACGGTGGAAACCATTCAAATTTTGGTGATTATGGATTACAACGCAAAGATACCGCTTCAACACTCTCTAATGATGAACAAATTGAATTAACGACATCATTAGTTGTTTCTTTAATCAACTCATAATAATATGTTTAAAATGAAAAAAATATTTATTTTGTTATCTCTATTACTACTTAGTGGCTGCGCCAATAGTAGCGATAACCAAACAAATTCCAACAATCAGGATGAAATGAAAATGAAATTATATATTGATGAAAAATTAATTGAAGAAGTTAGTTGGGAAAATAACGACTCCACAAAAGCACTCGAAGAATTATCAAAAAATAAATTAACAATTAACATGACTAATTACGGTGGTTTTGAACAAACTGGATTAATTGGACAAGATATTGCTAGAAATGATTCACAAATCAAAACTAATCCTGGCGACATTGTTTTATATAACGGAAATCAAATATCTGTCTTTTATAAAAACAATCAATGGTCTTATACAAAACTAGGTCACATTAATTTAGATGATCAAAAAATAAAAGATCTATTAGATAAAAGCTCAATTGTTTTTACATTGGAACATAATTAGGTCATCGCTAGAGTTCCTCGGGATATGAGAAACAATAAATAACCCAATTTTTAACCGGGTCGAATTCGACTCCCTATTAGCAGAGTCAGGCAAACAAAATAACATCAATAGGTTTGAGTGTAATTTTCACTTTCAACTATATTCTAATGAATTTGAATTTGCGGTCACAAAATGTGACCTTAAATTAAAGAAATATATGATTTGCGATGCCAAAAAGGCACCACAAATTTTCTATCTTCTAATAGAAGATAGAATCCATATGCATATACAGAAGAAGGAATAATTACACTTGCCGGTGTTCATAAAAAAGATTAATCACTAAACCCTCGATTTCGGTGGGTTTAAATCGACATATTTCGATCGAATTAAACTGGTCGAAATCGACCATGTTAGCCGATTGAAATCAACGCATTTAAAACAAGGCAAGCCATTCCATCTAAGAACTTAATCCTTGATACAATTTGTATTGAGGATTTTTTTGTATCAAAATAATTGATTAATGATACAATAAATGATACAATAAATTTGCGAGGTGAAAAATATGGAAAATCGTGAATCAGAAACAGTTGAATTTAAAAAAAGTACATCAGAATTAAAACAAGGAATTATATCTCTATCCTCAATGCTCAATAAGTCAGGCAGTGGAATTTTATATTTTGGAGTGTTAAACGATTCGACCATAATCGGTCAGCAAATAGGAAAAGACACTACACACGATATTTCTGTTGAAATTAAAAACCATATTAAACCAGAAGTTATTCCAATAGTCGAATTAATAAAAATTAGTGATAAGCAAATTATAAAAGTATCTGCTGTTGGTGATAAGAAACCATATTCCGCTTACGGAAGATACTACATTAGAAGCGACGACGAAGATATATTGATGAGTAATGAAGTACTTGAGGATTTTTTCAAAGATGACTCTATTGATTATTCAAAATGGGAAAATGAAATTACTGAATGGACAATCGAAGATATCGATGAAGAGAGATTGATCAGGTATTTTAACGAAGCCAACGAATGTGGAAGGTTGAATTATGTTTATAAAGACAGCATTGATGCTTTAACGAAATTAGGTCTTTTTAAGAATAATCATTTAAATAATGCTGGTTACTACCTTTTTTCAAAAAACAAACCACTCAAATTGAAATTAGCTGTTTTTAACACTGATGATAGATTATCTTTCTCTGACATAAAATTATTTGAAGGTAATATCTTTGATTGTATAGAAGAGGGAATTCGCTACATTTCTGAAAGAATGAGATGGAATGCTAAGATTGTCGGGAGCAAGAGAATAGAATCTCCAGAGATACCATTAGAAGCAATTAGAGAAATTGTTGTTAATAGTTTTGCTCATATGAAGGTAAGTCCAGCTATTTTAAACGAAATATACTTAACTCCTACCAAAATAAAAATCAGTAATCCAGGCAATATTGCTAAGAACATTGATCCAATCGAATTCGCAGCAGGAAAACAAAGTCCGATATTAAGAAACCCGCTGATTGATATGACTTTGTATAAAAATAATACTATTGACTCTTTTGCTACAGGTTTTGAAAGAACTTTCAAACTCTGTAAGGAAGCGGGGATAAAATGGGAATATGAAAATACTAAAACATCTTTCAGTTTTACTTTTATTAGATCAAATGATACAATAAATGATACAATAAATGATACAATAAAAAATCGCCAAAATGATATTATTAATCTAATTAAAAAAACTCCTTCAATAACAAGAAAAGAGATAGCACAGATATTAAACATTTCAGAACCAACGGCTGCTCGAGATTTAAAAATGTTGCAAGAAATTGGTGTCATCAAAAGAAATGGATCCAACAAAACTGGCCATTGGGAGATACTTGAAAATGGCAAATAATGACTTTTCTAGTTATGTCAATTAAATTTTGATATTTAATTTTGATTCACCAAACAATTCTTTATATCTTCGATTGATATATTGATAAAATTTGGAAAATTATAAATAAAAAGAATTCCCACTAGGCGGTAGTCATGAACTACCACGGGTGAATTCTTTTAATATAAAATCATATCGAAGTAGAAAAATCAAACAGGTAATAAATAATTGATTGAAGGTTGTTTTATTTAATAAAAAACAACCGATGAACCCACTAAGAGGCTAACGCGTACCGGTTGTGTCATTATTAAAGCAAGTGTTTTAATTAGAGTCAATTAAATTATAAAAAATCCGTCCCGATCGGCCTATTCAGCCACACATACCGGTGACGGTGTTTTTATTAAAGCGAATTTCCTTTTCAGAGTCAATTAGTTATTTTCCGAATAGCTCTTGATATCTTTGATTGATATATTGATACGTCTTAATATAACACTTAAAGAACCCAGTTGTCTTTTCAGTAATCACTGTTTCTTTCAAGAAGAGATCTTGATGAGATTTTAGAAAAAGAAATAGTAAATTACTCAATAAACGTCTAATACTCAATAGAGCAATTGCTTGCATGCGCCATTAGATCTATATATTATAAAAAATGTGGGTGACCACGTAATATAAAAAGGGAGATTCATTATGAACAAAAGTTCAAAAGAAACCATCCTTAACATTATCGTTGGAATATGCCTATTAATTAACTGATTAAATATCTGTTGATGACATAGTGCAACCATCGATTTTGTTTGTTGGATTATTTCATTTATAATTTGACTAATATAAGGGTGGTTCCCACGAGGGCGACACTGTCGCCCTTTTTTTGATGTAATCGGATATGAAAAGATGATCTGTGAAATTTGTGGATCTTAAGCTCAATATATTCATAATGAATAACAAGCTGTCTGTGATTTCTTCTGATTTAAAGAAAAATGTTTTTTAGTCAAAAATTACTGCTTGGAGTCTTCTTTAACAGCTGGTTAATTTTATATTAATTCAAATTATAAGTTCTTAATAAAATAATAGTGTATTTTGAAAGTCTAAGAGTTCTAAAAAAATGTGACATTGTCACGTTATTGGAGCAAAATTCAGTTTTTCTTATCAAAATCTTCATATATTAAATAGTTATCTTTATGATAGAATAATAATAATTAAATACCTTGCCTCTCTTGATTGAAAAACGGTCGGAGGGGGTAATAAAATCATTACATCTTCTAAGATCTTGGTGCTTTTGCTTAGATTTTGTTTGTAAGGAGACGCAGACATGAAACGAGGCTATGAATTATTAACTGGTTTAATATTATATGCATTACTGTTAACCGGATGTAATTCTAGTGGTGGTTCATCAAGTGGAAGTGATAATCCTTCTGTCACCCAAGATTCATTTACTATCACCTGGAAAAACTGGGATGGTAGTATTTTAGAAACAGATACAAATGTGGCATATGGTTCAACTCCATCTTATGATGGTGCGGATCCAGCCAGACCAGCTGATGATGAATATACCTATACTTGGAGCGGTTGGAACCCAGAAGTAGTTATTGCAACTTCTAATCAAACATACAATGCAACTTATTCATTTGAAAAGATTAAAACACAATATGTCATTAGTTTTGATTTAAATGGAGGCACATCTACCTCTTATAATGGCTCCAAAACTGTAGAATCTTTTAGTAAAGATATTTTCTTCTTTGATTGTAAAAAAGAGGAATGGAACTTTAGAGGATGGTCATATAATGGCACTAAAATTTTTGATGAAAAAGGCAATCAGTTAGCTAACCCAACAATGGCTAGTACAATGACATTTGTGGCTATTTATTCTCAAACCGCCAAAATGACAATTATTACTAATCTTGAAGGTGCTGGCAATATTGCTGGCGAAGGAGAATACCCATACAACGCCTTTGTCGATGTTTCAGCTCACCCTAAACAAGGTTACAACTTTGTTGGATGGTACTTTGAAAATACTCTTCTTTCAAATACTGAAGATTATAAATATATGATGTGGAGTGAAGATGTTACTCTTGAAGCCAGATTTAAACTTGCTTCATTTCTAGTGAATGTTCACACAAATAATGAAAATTATGGTTTAGTATTATTGAAATCGCCAATTAATAATAATTATCTCCCTACATATCAAGAATACTACGATTATACGGCACAGGTAACAATTGCTGCTTATTCTAAAACGGATGTCAGATTTTTAGGTTGGTATGATACTGATAACAAATTAGTAGAAACAAATGCTGTATATAGTTTTTTTATGCCTAATCATGATTATACCTTAGAAGCTAGGTGGAATTATTTTACCATCGATTACATTTTAAACGGTGGAACAAATGATGCTTCCAATCCAACAAGTTATACAATTGATTCAAGTAAGATTATGCTACATAATCCAACTAGAACTGGTTATGACTTTGCTGGTTGGACATATAACGGAAAAACAGTCACGGAAGTAGAATCGTCTTGGATTGAAAATGTCACTCTTGTAGCCAATTGGTCCGCTAATTTAAACAATTTATCTGTTACAAGTAAAGACACATCTAAAGGCACGGTTGCTATTACTTCTGGTAGTGGTTATTCAGATGAATCCATCACAGTTGTAGCAACACCTGTTGAAGATTGCGTTTTCAATGGTTGGTACCATGAAGAGACAAAGGTTAGTAATAATGCAACCTACACATTCACTATGCCGACTAACAACTATTCATTAGTGGCTTACTTTTTGACGAAAGCAGAAGTAGAAGAAGCATGGAATGTTGCCCATGGTGTTATCCCAGCTTTTTCTGAAGATGGTAATACACTAACATATGGTCTATATCCTCAGAAAAATGTTAATGATTCTTCCTTAATTTCTGTGCTTGATACATTAACAACTCCAGAATCTAATGGTTGGTATTTATATGAAGGAGATTATTACGCCAAAGTAAGTGCTAATCCATATATGACAAATTATGAATTTGACAATGGAACAACCATCGTAAGTGGGACTACATATTGGTTTAAATGTGAACCTATTACATGGAATGTTTTATCAAATAATAATGGTGAATATTATATCCTTTCTAGTGTTTTATTAGATGCTCATAGATACAATGAACACTACGATACTGTAACAGATGGTCTTTATCCCAGCAATTATGAATATTCAGAAATAAGGGAATGGCTAAATAACGATTTCTACAATTCAGCTTTCGCCTTAGAAAACACGCACATCCAAACTACAACCGTTGATAACAGTGCTTCTACAACCAATTCAAAAAGTAACACCTATGCTTGTAATAACACCCAGGATAAGGTTTTCTTACCAAGCTATCAGGACTACATAAATTCTAGCTATGGATTCACAACCTCAATAAGTACAACAAGTACTAGAAGTTGTTTGACAACTGACTGGGCAAGAGCGAGAGGCGCATTTTATAACACTGATTCTTCTCTATATAAAGGCTACTATTGGACACGTTCTCCTTACAGTGGTGATTACGGCAACTCCGTGTGGAAAGTCTATAGTAGTGGTTTCATCAGTCACAACTACACCAGCGACACGGACGGTAGTGTGCGCCCTAGCCTTTCAATCAAGATTGTGTAGTCCTGCGGAGGAATAACAAAAATAATTAATCATCGTCTCTCACCCAAATCAAAGTGGTGTTGAAACATAAAATACTAAATTAAAGCGACAAAAAAACTGCCCCGATGAACCTCTTCAGTTCCACGTACCGGTTGCAGCATTCTTATTAAACTAGAACTTTCTAGTTATTGTCAATTAAATATTATTTTTTTGATTCACCGAATAACTCTTGATATCGTTTATTGATATATTGATACGTCTTAATATAACACTTAAAGAACCCAGTTGTCTTTTCAGTAATCACTGGTTCTTTAAGTTCAATCTTCTCTATCTGAGAGAAGTTATAAGGCTTATTCACTCTCCAAGAATTAAATAACCCCATTCTAATCGCGTCTTTCGGACAATTAAGCGTACAATAACAACACATTAAACACTTATGATGAAACTTAATGTTTCCTTTCTTATTAAAAGAAATGTTTTTCATTTGACAACCTTTAACACAGATCCCACATTTAATACATTTCTTTTGATCTACTTTGTAGAAGGAAACATTAATCGGACCTCCGATATAAGTTAAGCGGAATAATCTGTTCATGAGATTATCGCGAAACTTGAGTTTCTTTACATTTGGAATTCCATCTTTAATCTCTTTGACAAGAATCTCTAATAACTTTTGATCCATTGTGAGCATCTCTTTGACAAGATTCTCATCATAACGGAAGTGGATGTTATAAGGCATCATAAAGTGGTATTCATTCGTGAATATGGCTTTTTGATGCTTGATCTTCTTTCGTAAGACTAAAGAAGAAGAATCGTTTTCTCTCCAGGTTTCCCCAGAGTTTTTATACACAAAGACTTGTTGACCTTTTTTAAATCTTTGTTTATTAAAAAACTTATGGACTTTACTAGGTAGGTTAAACCCATAGATTGGATAGCCAATTCCGATCAGATCATAACTAGATAAATCGAGTCTTTCCATCTTTAATGGGTTGATGCGGTAGACATCAACCTCAAAGTCTTCTTCTAGAAGTCTTTGATAAAGATGGTCGGTCACATATTTCGTGTTCCCTGTCCCAGAATAATAGATCAATAATACTTTGCGCTTATTTTCCATTGTGCGTTTATTGTATATAACAATGAACGAAATATCAATTTGATTTCCTTCGATCGGCACATGTGCTTGCGCTTTCTCCTTCTTCTTTGTAACATAAAAGCAAGTTATCTCTAACTTTCTAACGAAGTGTTTGAATCGATGAAACATTTCTTTGCTAGTTAGTTTAGATAACTAATTAGAAAGGAGAAAAAATGAATAAGAAAAAACTATTTACATCTCTACTTTGTTTCTCCATGCTTGCTTTAGCAGCATGTGGTGGCGACAAAGGAAAAGAAGGACAAACATCAACTAGTGGTGAAACCAGTGAACCTGCGCACGTCCACACCTTCTCTGATGCTTGGAGTAAAAATAACTCTGAACACTGGCACACTGCCACATGTGGTCACCAAGTAGAAAAAGATCGTGCTTCACACACACCTAACGCGATTGGATTTTGTAGTGTTTGTGGTTTCTATGAAGGTGATTTGCTCACTCTCAACACAAACAACGAAGTAACAATTGAAAAGGGTAAATCTGTTTTCTATCGTGCTGAAAGATCTGGCAACGATACTGATTACGGTGTTTACACCGATTTCAATGATCCAGATGGTGAACACATTAAGATTGAAGCCTATATTCTTGCTAGTGGTGCTCCAGTTAAACTTCAAACTATTGAAAATTTGGAAGCAAAAGTTGTTCGTATTAATCAAACAGCCGACGATAACTACATTTATCTTGTTTATTCATACTCAGGTGAGAATAATTCAGCAACAGTTGAAACATCAAGTCTAAACACCATTCTCCATGGTTATGATCAACAAAGAAACTACTATGGTAATGTCGAGGATCTTGTTGATAGTTCTCTTACATTAACAAATGAGCATTTACTTAAGGGTGAATACTGTGTCGGTTTCAATCCAAGTGATAGTCCAGAAGATTACTGTTATGAAATCACTGTTACTGGAACACACAACGGATGGCAAGTGCTACAAAGCACAAACACCACAGTCAGTGTTGTTGACACAGATGAAAACGGTTATTTCCTTCCAGTAAACGCTGAACCTCTTGTTATCAATATTTGGAACGGTTCTAATGTCACTGTCCAAGTAACAGAACACGCCCGTGCATAACATTCATTTTTAACCAATCTAAGGTGGTGCGACTAAGCATCACCTTTTTTTATCTATAAATAAAAAGCCGGTTTACACCGGCAGGATGCATCCCTCTTGTAGCTCTTTACACTCGTAAGGAGGTTTTTAGATAATGCGTATATACATAAGGCAATTACCTTTAATATAATTGCCGCGCTACTACTCTTTCTGATGAATTAGTGGATTCAGTAGTAAGAGGATGCATCCTCGTACTTCATTATAACAAGTTTAATGATTTTTAGGCAATGTAAATCATTGTTAAAGTTTATAAAAATTATATGATTCATTTTCTTGTGGCACTTTTGTGGCAATCCATAGGATAAAATGAATCATATAAGAGGTACTTCGTGATGAAAAAGAAAACATTATATATCTTACTAGGTAGTATTGCGGCGGTAGTGGTTGCTTTAGCAATCGCCTTACCGTTAACACTCATTAAACCTAGTAAGAGTGAACCATCTGTTCCACCAGTAAATGAAAAGAAAGTCTCTTTTACATTCTCGAATATTGTTTATCAAGGTCCAAGAGCTGAAGGTGGTAGCTATTGGGAACTAAATAGACTGAATGGTTCTCCAACAGGAACACAAGACTTTGGAACAAAAAGTGAATATGTTGATGATCAATGGGTCTACCATAGCTATGTTGATGGAGATGACTATGAAGCAATCGGTCATATTGTCACGATCTTTAAAGATGAAGGTAGTGACACTCCTCACTCCACATTCCACTTTGAATTTGTTCTTCCAAGTGACGCAACATTTACTAAAGTAAGTTGCTTTGGTCACTTCTATACCAATAAAGAACTCACCAGTGAAGTAACAACAATTAACTACTCTCAAGATAAGATTCAACCACTCACCATCATCGAAAGTGTGAACGAATATTATCAAATCGTCTTAGATGAAATCGCCTTCTATTACGTTGATAAATAAGAAGTAATCTAACAATATAAATCACCGGTAAATCTCTTCATTAGATTTGCGGGTGATTTTTTATATATGACTTCTTTATTTTGTAAAAAATATAGAAGCATATATTTAATTAATAAATATAGTAATTGTAATCGGTTACAGAAAATAAGTAACCGTTTACATCTTTCATCTTTCTTGACTGGGTCTAATGTGTAGGCGCATCAAGAAAGATGCACATCAATATATTGAGGAGGAAATACTTATGTTCTTATACAAGATCCATGATGCTTATATGAGAAATGAACATGTTGATATTAAAAAAGTCTTCTCTAGTCGAAGTGAAGCCATTAACTACATGTTCAATTTCTATAATAATCATTATCTTTATAACGTTGAACTAGAAGAAGAATATCCTCAAAATAACAAACATGATATTCATTATGTTATCAATCAATACAGTTCGTTCAACGTTACTAGACAAGAAATCTAATCATAAACTTAATTATTATTAATAAATATATAAACATCACTGATATGGGATCTAACTTCGGTTGGATCCTTTTTGTTTAACTCCTAAAAATGATGATTTACCAATTTACAAGTAAAACCTTACATATGTGTTTAGTTGTGCTTAAATTATGGTATGAAACCTACCAATAATTTTCAAAACACCGAACCAAAGTCTTTCAAAACACCGAAAATACTTTATTCAAAACACCAAAAATGATCACATCACAATAGAATTTTCATTAACAAACATTGATTATTTTATTACTTTTGGCTAAAACCTAATTGAATTCGGAAAAAGTCAGAAAGAATCAAATACTACTCCATTCCAATTGAATACAAGATATACGATATAGAAACTTCAATTTTATATTAATTTGTGTACCTAAAATTGCAAAAACGATATATTGTAGTATATTAAATTGACAAAAATTAGTACACCAAGTATACTTTAAGCATGAATAGAACTATTTATCACGGAAGCGAATATATTATTGAAAAGCCCGAATACTTAAAAGGCAATATCCATAACGACTATGGATTAGGCTTTTATTGCTGCTCGAATAAAGAGTTAGCGAAAGAGTGGGCTGCAAAAAGAAGCGGAAACGGTTTTGTTAATTGCTATAGCATTCGTGATGATCGATTAAAAATATTGGATTTAACTACCCCACCATATAACAATGTTTTATATTGGGTTGCATTATTAATGCATAATCGTCTTATTTCTACTGATTTAAAGAATAATTATCCGAAAGAATTAAAATATTTAGAAGAGAAGTATCTTCTTGATATTAGCTTATATGATGCCGTTATCGGTTATCGCGCTGATGATAGTTATTTCCGCTTTCCAGAAGCTTTTGTTAGAAGTGAAATAACACTAGAATCTTTAAACAAAATATTTGCTGCAGGCGATTTAGGAAAACAATATGTACTTATTTCCGAAAGAGCGTTTAAATTACTTCACTTCAAAAATTATGAAGAGGTGTTCGAAGTATCTAAGGATAATTATTATC
>DGSJ01000067.1:2417-7521 GCA_002393905.1 Caryophanales bacterium UBA4365 | reverse complement strand
TTTGGAGATTTCTTTCTTTGGATTTGCCACTTGGGTCACCAATCATGCCTGTGGCTCCACCAACAACAGCGACAATTTTGTGTCCTGCTCTTTGTAGTCTCATGAGCATCGAAATCATGACAAAGTTACCAATGTGCATCGATGATGCAGATGGGTCAAAACCACAGTAGATGGTTTGCTTTGTATTGAGTAATTCGCGAACTTCTTCCTCGTTAGAGAAATCTTTAATTAATCCGCGCCATTTTAGTTCTTCAACAATATTTTTCATTTTTATTCCTCGGTTGATTGACGTTTCTTGTATTCCGGTTCAATTCGGTAGACTTTGTTTTCTAAAGCATTTTTGCTTAGATCAACGAGCATATACATTGCTCGACGTCCAACGTCTTGCATGTTAATATTCATCGTCGACAAAGTCGGTCGAGTAATATTAGCATATTTTGTTCCAATAATCGAGAGAACTTCAACATCTTCTGGTACTTTTAGTCCAGAATCTGTTGCGGCATTTGTAATTGCAGCAGCAATCGAGTCACGATATGCCACCACATATGACTTCTGATGTCTTTCGGTTTTGAAGTAGCCCAAGAAGTCGTTATACGTTCTCGTATAAGAATCATCAACATTGAGGATACGATACTCTTGTTTTTCTTCATCACAAACCTTTATAAAGGTTTTTTCAGTTCTTTCCAGGAGTCGACCACAGTTGTGGACATGGAGGAAGACTAAGCGTTTTTTCCCTTTGTTTCGTGTAATTGCTTCTTTCAAAACGTCTTTGAAATTACGCTCCATTGCAAAGACAATACAACCAACTCTTTCGCCTTCGACTTTGTTATTTATAACAATTGTTGGGACGTAGTAAGAATTTAATTTAGCGATGTCGTTTTCATCAAGTTCATCATCAAAGATGATTGCGCCATCAACGTGAGAAGTAATAACTTTATCAAGTTGTTTTAAGGCGTCTTCACGAGAGTGGGAGGTGATGAAAAGCGAAAGGTTAAAACCTTTTTCTTTAGCAACTTCAGTAATTCCGTTTAATACGGAAGAAATGTAAACATAGTTTGCGCTTGGAATAACAACACCAATTGTTGTGGATTTGTTTGTTGCAAGAGCCTGAGCTAAACCAGAAGGTTTATAACCAAGTCTAGCAATTGTTTTTTGAACTTTTTGTTTGGTTTCTTCGGTCACGTTTCCTTGGTTATTAATAACTCGGGAAACAGTTGCTAAAGAAACTCCACTTGCTTTAGCAACTTCATATATGGTGACTCTGTCTTTCAAATTTTCCATGAAAAAACTTCCTCTTTAATGTAAGTTCATTATAAATGAAACAATTTACATTTATCAAGGAAGTATTTTCATTAATAGATTGGATAAGGAACTTTTTTAAGTCTATTTGAAGGAATATTTTTTCTTCCTTCTTTAGCTTCAGGCTTACCATCTAGCTCAACTAGATCACCGGTAAATCCACAGGTCATATTGTTCACAAATGAGGTGCCGACACCATAGGTGTCTACTGGAACTCCAAGTTTCACCCATTCACGAATTTTATCTTTATTAAAACTAGAAGAAACAATAATTTTCACCCAGTTAAATCCTTCATCATCAAGGGCTTTTCTTAAAGCAAAGATTAATTCTTTACAAACTCCATGAGGATCGAATCCGGAAGTATCTTTGTCATCAAAGTAGTGATCTATAAGAGCTTTAGATGTATCAACGCGAACAGCGCGTAATGTTTTGCCTAAGTGTCGAGCAAGCATGAGCGAGTCATGAACGACATTATTGTGATAGTCAATTAAAGCTGTGACTTGTTCATTTGGATAGGTTTTATGATAAATGTCACTAGCCTTACAAATATCTCCACCGCAAAGTTCGATTAGGGCATGAGGCATTGTTCCAACACCTTTTCCACCCCACCAATAACCTTGGGCATCGGTTGAGACTTTACGAATTCCAGCGACATAAGATGCATAACCATCACCGATTTGAGTCTGGTAATCATCTTGACGATCGGCCATCGAGAAAATATCAGTTCCATTAAGTTCTTTCATCACCCAATAAACGTTTGTGCAAACACTTGTTCTACGAGCAAGAATTCCATCAATCATTGACTCTAAAAACCCGAAGTCTTCATAGCGTCCAGTAACCTTTAAAACTGGTTCGTTTGCTTGAATAATATCTCCGTCATTTAACGCATAAATATCCAGGTTTTGCGGTGATTTTGCAAAAGTATGGAGCAAAGCAATCGCTTCATCAACACCACATAATTTGGCATCATCAGTGCGTTGGAAAAACTGCATTGTAACCTTGTGATTTGGAGCAAATTTTTCGACGATTTCGCGAGACTTTAAAAAGTAGTTCGCGGCAAAAAATCCTTCACCTAATTTTGGATCAAATTGGAAAGTTTTATTTGTTAATCGAGAAATCTTTCCTTGCTCTTTTAATGTAACTTCTAATTCCATAGTTACTCCTTTTTTAAAACGATTCGATGAATCTTTTGACCAAGACCACGGAACTTACTTTCGTATCCAGTCATCGAATCGTTTTCTTCATCAAAAATATAATCTTCTTCACTCAAAACTAATTTGAATTTTGAAAGAGGAATTTCCTCTAAAGTAAACTCAAATAGTGAGTCGTTATCTGATTTAAAATAGACACATCCACCAGGTTTAAGCATACGGTAATATTGCTCTAAAAATGTATGGAATGTTAGTCTCCTTTTGGCGTGTTTTTTCTTTGGCCAAGGATCAACAAAGTTCAGAAAAATCGCATCCACTGAATTTTCTGGAGTTTGTTCAAAAACAACCTCGCCATCATATGGAAAAACACGAACATTTGTTACTTCATTTTCTTGAAGTCTTTTGGCCATAATTCCAGCAATGGTTTGTGCTCTTTCAACAGCAAGAAAATGACAATCTTTATGCTTTAAAGCATAATCAGTTATAAATTCCCCTTTTCCAGAGCCAATTTCATAATAAATTTTATCTTTAAAAAATGGGTCGTTAAAATCGATCTTATCAATCACGATTTCAGGATGTTCTTTTAAGTAATCAACAGCCCATTGTTTAAAGCGAATTCTCATAATTTTTTACCAAGTAAATCAATCGCTCGAGCATAAATAATTGCTGAGAGATAGAAGTCTTCTAATGGCATTAGTTCATCAGGTTCATGCATAGTTGATGTACGTCCTGGGAAGAGTGCACCAAAGGCAATTGTGTTTGGAGCATGTTTAGCGTATGTTCCACCACCAGTTGTTAATGGAGCAGTTTTATCTTTTGTTTCTTTTCGATATGCCTTTAGAAGAGTTTTCACTAATGTTGATTTTGGATCATATAAAAGAAGTGGAGATGGTTCTCTAGCTTCTGATTTAGTAGCAAAGAAGTCATCAAACTTCTTCATGATTTCTGTTAAGTTAGTTGTTTCTCCATAACGGAAATTAACTGTAAAACTAAGCATTTCTTTTTCGTAATTAACCATTCCGACACAATATGTTGAATCACCAAGAAGTTTTGAGTGGGTGTAACAACCAAATTTCTTACCAGATGTATCAGTTAAGTTATCACCGATTTTAGATAAACTTTCTACCTTGTAGAAATCACCTAAGGCTGATAAGCAAATTAAAGCAGCATTTACACCAAGTTCTGGAGTGGAACCATGACAGGATTGTCCTTCGAAGACAAGTAGTCTTCCTTCTTCTTTAAAGTTAATGTTCTTTTCTTTGAGGTAATTAATGAAGTCTTCATCACGATTCATTTCCACTTCAACATGGTCACAAACAGCGTTAGTAGCAACGCCACCTTTAATAGACTTCACATTTGGGATTTTCACCGCAATTTCTGGATAAAAGTCGACAATTTCCTTTTCTCCATAAATAAGTGGGAAATCAGAATCTGGGGTAAATCCGTAATCTGGGCCTTCCTTTTTTAAAGTATCAAAATAGTACTCTAAACAGGATGAACCACGTTCTTCATCACCACCGACAACAATGCGAACTTTATAATTTTTGATTAAGCCTTCTTCATATAAAGCTTTTGTAGCATATAAGGCAGAAATAAGTGGTCCTTTATCATCGCTTGAGCCACGAGCATAAATATTTCCATCAAGAACAACTGGTTCAAATGGATCGTTTGTCCACTTTCCAGATGCTGGAACAACATCGGCGTGAGCAAAGATACCAATCATCTTATCTCCACTACCAATTGTTAATTCCGTGGCATAGCCATCACAATATTCAACGGAGAAGCCAAGTTTACAACCTAATTCACCAATAAAATGGAGTGCTTTATCAACGTTTTCTCCAAATGGTTTTTCTTTGGTTTTTGTTAATTCGTCATAAACTGAAGGAATCTTACAAAACTCTTTTAGAGTTTCAAGCATTTCATCGTTATATTTTTCTAATAGTTTCTTATAGTTCATAACTAGATTCCTTTCTTTAAGATGAGGCGAATTTCATTCATTCCTTTAACTGTTAATAAAGGATCATAAATTGCTTCGCCGATATCTTCTTTAATAACCTCGGAATATCCGCCAGTTACAACAGTTTTAACACTTGAATATTTCTCTTTAGCAACACTCATAAAATGTTTTAATGACGCCACTGTTGAATAGTAGACGCCAGATTTCATGCATTCGATCGTGTTTCTGCCAATTGCTTCTTCCGGTTTTTCAATACGGAGTTTTGGAAGAAGTTCAGTTTGTTTAGTCATTGATTTTAAAGATGCATCCATTCCTGGCATGAATGAGCAACCAACAAGTTCTTTCTTTTCACCAATGAAGATGAATTTTGTGACTGTTCCTAAATCAGCAATGAGAATTGGAGCGCCATAAAAATTCTCAGCACCACAAATATCAGCTAATAAGTCTGAGCCAGTTTCATTTGGAACACCTTCAGGAAGCTTTTTGGCGTTGCTAATATCAAAGATATTTGTTTTCAGTTTAAAGACCGATAAAACAAATTTTTGAATAGTTTTGTTTAGACTTGGGACAACACTAAAAAGAATGGCATCTTCAAAATCTGATGCTTCAAGTTTGTTTTCTTTAAGCATTTCAATTAATGTTGTTTTTGTCTTTAAAAACGATTTGTCATCAATAACGATTTTTGTTTGACAAATAA
>DGSJ01000067.1:0-2373 GCA_002393905.1 Caryophanales bacterium UBA4365 | reverse complement strand
TTGTTTGACAAATAAATTTTTCACCTGCAAAAACAGCATATTTTACGCTTGTATTGCCTAAATCAATAACTAACGAATGTTTCATTTAAATAGCAACAATGTTGACGATTTTTCCTTTGACGATAATAACTTTTTTGATTTCTTTGCCTTCGATTTGACGTTTAATGTTATCTAGAGCAAAGCATTTTTCTTTCAGTTCATCGTCAGAGATTTCTTTATCAACTTCGATTGTGTCGCGAAGCTTTCCATTAACTGAGACCGCCATCTTCACTGTATTTAAAACAAGTTTAGAGGCATCGTAAGTTGGGAAGCGTTCGTAATCGATTAATTCTTTTCCTGTTAACTCTTGATAGAGTTCTTCACTCACAAATGGACAGACACAGGAGAACATCTTTAAGAAATTAACCATATAAGGTTTATAGATTGAATTTGCTTTATAAACTGCGTTAATGAAAATCATCATTTGTGCAATTGCAGTATTAATCTGTAATTTTTCGAAGTCTTCAGTGACTTTCTTAACTGTTGCATTATATGCAAAGTCGAGTTCTTTGGAGTTTTCATCGCTAAAGCGATTAACAAATTCTGGATCAGTATATAGACGATGGACACGTTCGATAAATCGACGTGCACCAGCTAATCCTGTTGTTGACCAAAGGAATCCTTCTTCAAGAGGTCCCGCAAACATTTCGAATAAACGAAGTGCATCAGCACCGTATTCTTCAACAACGTCATCTGGGTTTACAACGTTGCCTCTTGATTTCGACATCTTTTCACCATTTTCACCTAAGATCATTCCTTGATGGAATAACTTCTTAAAAGGTTCACTACAGTAAACAATGCCTTCATCATAAAGGAACTTATGCCAGAAACGAGAATAAAGGAGGTGAAGAACAGCGTGCTCAGCACCACCAATATAAAGGTCAACTGGTAACCAGTGTTTAATTAATACTGGATCAGCAATAGCGTGATCATTCTTTGGATCAATGTAGCGAATGTAATACCAACAAGATCCAGCCCATTGTGGCATGGTGTTAGTTTCACGTTTTGCTTTCTTTCCATTAATCACAACATTAACCCAATCTTTAGCATTAGCTAAAGGAGATTGTCCATCACCGCTAGGAGCATAGACATCTAATTCAGGTAATGTAAGTGGAAGATCTTTTTCTGAGAGAGCTTCAATTGTGCCATCTTCATAAGTCACAACTGGTATTGGTTCTCCCCAATAACGTTGACGGGAGAAAATCCAGTCACGTAATTTGTAATTAACTTTCTTATGGCCAGCGCCCATCTCTTCAAGTTTCTTGATGATGACTTCCTTGGCCTCTTCAATATTTAATCCATTCGCAAAGTCAGAGTTGATGTGTTTGGCATCATCTTCCATAGCATGCTCAGAAATATCACCTTCAAGAACTTGGATCATTTCTAAGCCGTGTTTCTTAGCGAATTCATAGTCTCTTTGGTCATGTGCTGGAACAGCCATCACAGCACCACTACCATAACCATATAGGACATAATCAGCAGCATAAATTGGGACTTCTTTACCATTAATTGGGTTAATGGCATAAGCGCCAATAAAGACACCTGTTTTATCTTTGTTTAGTTCCGTTCTTTCCATATCAGATTTGGACTTCACTTCATCAAGATAACCAAGAATTGCTGGTAATTTTTCAGGTTTTGCTAGCTTTTTAACAAGTGGATGTTCTGGAGCTAAACAGCAATAGGTGCAACCAAAAAGAGTATCGGCACGAGTTGTAAAAACAACAAATGATTCGGCACTATCTTTGACTTTAAAGGTGATTTCTGCACCTAATGATTTACCAATCCAGTTCTTTTGCATAACAAGTGTGGATTTTGGCCAATCTAGACTAGATAAGCCATCAATTAACTTGTCAGCATAGCTTGTAATTTTTAGTACCCATTGACGCATTGGCATCTTGATAACTGGGTAGCCGCCACGTTCACTTTTACCATCAATAACTTCTTCGTTAGCTAAAACAGTGCCAAGTTCTGGGCAGAAGTTAACTGGAATATTAGCCACATAAGCTAAGTCTTTTTCAAAAAGTTTAGTGAAAATCCATTGGGTCCATTTGTAGTAACTTGGATCACAAGTGGCAATTTCCTTACTCCAGTCATAGGAGAAACCTAAAGACTTAATTTGGTGACGGAAGTTATCAATATTAGCTTTCGTAAACGAATATGGGTGTTTATTGTTTTTAATCGCGAATTGCTCGGCTGGTAAGCCAAAAGCATCCCAACCCATTGGATGGAGGACATTAAAGCCCTGCATTCTTTTCATACGGCAAATGACATCACTTGCGGTATAGCCTAATGGGTGACCAACGTGTAAGCCTTGTCCGGAAGGATATGGAAACA
>DGSJ01000059.1 GCA_002393905.1 Caryophanales bacterium UBA4365 | reverse complement strand
TATGACTCCACTGGAGAAATGGAATTAACTGTCTTTAGTGAAGCGTTTGAAAAGTCATCAATGGCCTTAAAGAAGAAAGATAGCGTGATTGTGATTAGTGGCTACTATAGTAGTGTCAAAGATCAATTCAACGTGAAACTAGTTGAGAAACTGGAGGATGTTAAACATGCCTAAAGCTTATATTATCGATGGAAACTCATTGCTCTTTAGAGCATACTTTGCCACCGCTTATGGTCCAAATCCACAGATTTTAAGAACCAAAGAAGGCATTCCAACTAACGCGATTATGGCGTTTTCAAATATGCTTAACAAAATCCTTCAATCTCTAAAAGAGGGTGATGCGATGTTTGTTGGTTTTGATACGGGTAAAGCCACCTTCCGTCATAAAGAAGATGAAAAATACAAAGCTAACCGTAAACCAACTCCAGAAGATTTAGTTAAACAAATGCCAATTGCTCGCGAAATGCTTAGAGCTCTTGATGTCCCAATGTTTGAATTAGAAGGCTATGAAGCCGACGATTTATGTGGAACAGTCGCAAAGCGACTTGGATCAAATGGATACGATGTATTTGTTTATACATCTGACAAAGATTTCCTTCAATTAATCGATGATCACATTACTGTTAACTTACTTAAAACCGGCATGTCAAACATCGTTTCGATGACCGAAAAAACAATGGTCGAAACCTTTGGTTTTATGCCAAAACAAATTATTGACTATAAAGGTTTAAGGGGTGACGCTAGCGATAATCTTCCTGGTATTCCAGGAATTGGTGATGTCACCGCTGTTAAACTTATTCAAGAATATGGAAGTTTTGACAAGATTATTGAAGCTGCTCCAACAATGAAAGGTAAGATTTCAGAGAACCTGATTAAAGGAGCGGAACAAGGTCGCCACTGCTATGAGATGGCACAGATTCTCACTGATGTCGAACTCCCGTTTGATAACGATCAGTTTGTTTATAAAGGTTACGAATTTGAAAAAATAGCCGAGTTCTGCCACAAATATGAAC
Organism: Caryophanales bacterium UBA4365; assembly: GCA_002393905.1. Classification (GTDB taxonomy): domain Bacteria; phylum Bacillota_I; class Bacilli_A; order RFN20; family CAG-826; genus Fiminaster. The sequence continues at coordinate 6,858 of DGSJ01000059.1, read as the reverse complement.
TTAAGCAATTCTTAAATCGTTTACCAGCAAGTTTGCAGAAGAACTCTTCAAGCGAAGTCCAAATTGATGGAGAAGAGATTTCTTCATTAAAGGGAATCGATGTTAGAGAAAAGATTTATTTATATGTTGACCGTGAACCAGGCAATTATCACCTTAGTGAAGTTTATGGTTTGGCTCTTATTATCAAAGGTAAAGCCTACTACATTTCCAAAGAACATTTTGGTGATGAAACACTATTAAGTGTTTTAAAAGATGAAAAAGTAGCCAAATGTACTTATGACTTTAAGGCACTTATGGTTCTATTGAACCATTTAGGTATTGAAATCAATGGTTTATCCTTTGATCTACTTTTAGCAGCTTACATCGTTGATTCATCCTTAAATAACGACATTAAAGCTGTAGTCCAATATTTTGGATACCAAATTCCAATGAAGGATGATGCTAATCTTTCCTTGTTTGATAATTCAGACAAAGCTGGATCAATGAATATTGCGTATGCAATCTCTCTTGTTGAAGCAAAAGTCACCAAAGAGCTCGAAACTCTTGGTGGATTAGATTTATATCGTAATGTCGAACTTCCACTAACTGTTGTACTAGCAAAGATGGAAATCGAAGGTTTCCCACTCGACGTTAATAAACTCGAAGAATTTGGCGAATCATTCAAGCAACAACTTGATGTGATTAAAAAAGAAATTTATGAGCTTGCTGGAGAAGAATTTAACATTGATTCTCCTAAACAAGTTGGAGTTATTCTCTATGAGAAACTTGGTTTAAAAGGCGACAAGAAAGGTTCAACTTCGGTTGATGTTTTGAAGTCACTTATTTATGCTCATCCAATTGTTCCGGAGATTCTTAAATACAGAAAATATGCGAAATTGCTTTCAACATATGTTACTGGCCTAGCTTCACACATTCATGCTGACCAAAAGATTCATGCGATTTTTAACCAGGCGCAAACCGCCACTGGCCGATTATCTTCAAGTGAACCTAACTTACAAAACATCTCTATAAGAGATGAAGAAGGCAAAATGATTAGACAAGCCTTCTACTACAAAGAGGAAGATGTCTCAATTCTTTCACTTGATTATTCCCAAGTTGAATTACGTATCCTTGCTCACTTAAGTAAATGTAAGAAACTCCAAGAAGTCTTTGAAAGAGGAGAAGATATTCACGCTGCTACAGCAAAGAAACTTTTTGATGTTGAAACTCCAACAGATTTACAACGCCGCAAAGCGAAAGCTGTTAACTTTGGCATTATCTACGGCATTTCTGACTGGGGTTTAGCTGACCAGGCTGGAATGAGCGTTAAAGAAGCTAAAGCCATCATTGATCGTTTCTATGAAACTTATCCAGAAGTTGGCGAATACTTTAGAAAAGTCGTCGAAGAAGTAACTGAAAAGAACTATGTCACAACACTTCTTGGAAGAAGACGCTATCTAAGAGAAGTCAACGATACGAACTATCAAGTTCGTGAGTTTGCTAGAAGAGCGGCAATGAATGCTCCAATTCAAGGCACCGCCGCTGACTTAATTAAGGTCGCAATGATTGCTGTTGATAAAGCTCTTGAAGAACACAAGCTCAAAACAAAATTAATTCTACAAATCCATGACGAACTTTTGTTTAAAGTTCCGAATGATGAAAAAGATATCGTTTATCCATTAGTTAAATCAATTATGGAGAACGCACTTAAATTAGATGTTAAACTAGAAGTTGATGGAGGTTATGGCCGTACATGGTACGACTGTAAATAAATATGCCAGAATTACCAGAAGTTGAAACTGTCAAAAACGTCTTAAACAACATTGCGAAAGGCAAAACAATTTCCTATGTGGAAGTTTTTCGTCCACAAACTGTTCGTAGCGATCTAAAGCAATTTCAAGATGTCTTAAAAGGAGCCACAATTCTCGATTTTACTCGTTACGGTAAATATATTATTTACCATCTCGACCGAGACTATGTTTTAGTCTCCCATCTTCGCATGGAAGGAAAGTATTACCATCGAGATGAGAAGATCAAACCAAACCACAATGATTTAGTCTTGTTTCATTTTACAGATGGAAGTTATCTAGCGTTTAACGACACCAGAAGATTCGGAACAATGGAACTCGTTTTAAAAGATGGTTATCTTGAAAGAGAACCACTTAATGAAATTGGCCCAGATCCATTTATGATGAAAGACTCATCACGTTTATATGAAGCTTTCAAAAACAAAGGTGTAGCGATTAAGCCATGTCTACTTGATCAATCAGTGATGTCTGGATTAGGCAACATCTATGTTGATGAAGTGCTTTTTGCATGTAAAATCCATCCAGAAACACCAGCAAAACTCCTCTCAAAGAAGCAATATGATGAGATTTGGAAATGGTCAAAAGACATCATGGGTCGTGCCATTCAAAAAGGTGGCACCACCGTTATTTCTTATCACCCAGCCGAGGGAATTAATGGTGAATTCGTCGCGGAACTTAAAGTTTATGGCCAAAACGGGGGGAAGTGTGTTAACTGCGGAACACCTCTAGTGAAGAAGTTTGTTGGCGGAAGAGGAACAACATTCTGTCCACACTGCCAACGCAATATTGCTCGTCCATTTGTTTTAGGTTTAACAGGTCCAATTGGCTCAGGAAAAAGCGAAGTTGGTAAATACCTTGAATCTAAAGGATTTGTCTATCTTTCTTCTGATGCAATTGTTCATCATTTATATGAATTAAAAAGTGTTCAAGAAGGATTACGACGTTTCGTTCCTCACTTAAAAGTGAAAGATGGAAAAGTTGACCGAGTCTCCTTAAGAGATGAAATCATCACTAATCCACGCGTAAAACGTTATATTGAACGTTATATTCATGAACTTGTGATTGAAGAACTAGAACGACAAATTAAAAAATGCACAAAAGATCAACATGTCGTCACAGAAGTTCCACTTCTTTTCCAATCTGGTTATGACCTTTATTGTGATAAAACTCTAATGCTAGAAGTTAATGAAAAGAGTCAAATTTCGCACTTAGAAAATCGAAAAGAAGACATCGAAAAAGCATTGCGATTAAATGCTCGTTTCGCTGATTTAAATAACAAAAAAGCGACCTACACCATTGATAACAATGGTTCAGTCGCTGATTTACATCAAAAACTAGATACTATTTTTTGTAAGATGTACCAGTAAGATCAAATTCTTCTTCACACATCTCACGTAAGATATTTCCTAATTGTTTACTGCGGATTGGTCCGCTAGTTTTTCCAACGCAATAAAGCGCTTGAACTTCTTCAATCGTAAACGGAGAAGTAAACCATGTTGGGAGGTTATTTCGTTCACGTGCATCTAGAATTGGAATAATGATCGAGTCACGAATATATTCGTTTTTATATTCTTCACCGAATCCATCCAAAATTAACAATGGTACTTCTCCGAATAGATTAATTTCATTCGCAAAAATTTCTGGTTCCTTATTGGAAAGATCATAAAGTTGTTTAATCCTTTCTACACAGTTCATCACCGCTACTTGTTCATTCTTAATCGCAATAAATTCATTTGCCATGGTGACAAGAAGGTGGGATTTACCAACTTTATGATTGCCAATCAGATAGAGCCATCGACTAGATTGGCCCTTCACGATTTTTGTGAATTCTTTAATAATTGGTCGACGATTCTCGGTTAAATCCATGTCTTTTAAGGTAGAAAATTTCCATTGGTCTGGAAAATCATGGATCATATAGCGGGAATCTCGACGAATTTGGTCGACGATTTTGTGGCATGGTTCATATTGAACCTTTACAAAACCGTCTTCTTTTTCCACTCTCATTGAGATGTGAGGAGTTTTTTTAGAGCAGGCCGTAATGCCTGGACACTTTAAACAATAGTGATAGTCTTCGCGGAAGTCATTAAGCTTAGCGATGTTATTACGAACATCTTTCATTGTTAGATGAAGCTCTTTGAGTTTTTCATAGACAGGAGTGTCTTCACGGAGTTCATTAACAAGTTGGTTAATATAAGCCTTCATGTCATCATCTTGGGCAGTGCCTAAGATTTCATGGCTATCGAATTCTTTTAATGTCATCTTGCTTTCCTCCTTGTCTTTTCTGTATCGAGTTCTTTTAATAGATCATTCATCTCATCATCACTAATCTTGCTTTTTGGTTTCTTAGTAGAAACTTTTTCTTCAACTTTTACTTTATTTTCACCAGCAATTTCTGGCTTTTTTCGTGTTGTTTTACGGTTGAGATAGTTCATGGCGTCAATAGCTGTTTTAGCGTTTCCTCTAGCTAAAGAAGAAGCGACTTTTTCACAGTAATTGAGGTTAAGTGTGTTTTCACACTTCTCTAATGCGTAATCAATAATCGCGTTAATTACACCATTCGAGAAACCGTAGTTTTTAGATAGAGATTCCACGATTTGTAAATCGGAATTACTCACTTTAGTATTGTTTTGAAGTATTTTTAAATACTTGGCTGGAACAGTTGAATCCATTAAGCGACATTTTTCACTAATTGGATCATCGCTTTTCATCACACTCATTTCTAAAGAAACGGATGGTTTATTGTTACGAAGTTCTTCTTCGGCTTTGATTGCAAGCTTAGCAAAGTCAATATGTGGAGATGTTTCAACACTATATAAACCAGCCACCACTGAAGCCATTTGTTTTTCACTAAAACCAAATAATGTTGAATATCGAGCGATTTCTTTTAAGTCACGTTTTCCAACACTTAATTCCGGAATACCTAAGGTATCGGATAAGTATTTGCTAAATAAATCATCGTTAAAGTTGATGCGAATTCGTCCTTCATCATGTCCAACAAAGTTGTCTTTGAAGTTTTTCTTAAAGGCGGCATCATCATAATTTGGATGGAAAATATCAACAAAAGATGCACTGACTTCTTCGAAGCCTTGATCAATTGTTAGATTGACTTTGTATCGACTAGCAAGCTTCTTGGTTTCTTTTTCACCAATTGATTGGATGAGTAAACCTTTGAAAAGAACATCATCAAAGAAATCCTTTGGGTTTTTAGGAGCGTACAATACATAAATGTATTGACGTGCTTCATTTCGATAAGAACGAAGTAATCCAACACCTTCAAGCATTCTACGAGCAGAAAGATATTGAGCAGGAGTGAATTGAAGAATATTTAGTAAATGAGTTAACTGATATTCGTTCTCTTCACCCTCGTTTCGTTTCTGCTTTAAAAGGGTGAGATATAAGATGGAAGCATTTGCGCCAACAAGAGGTTGGTAAAGTTCCACCATAACGTCTTTATCGACGTTAGAAATAAGAGAAGCTAATTTAATTTGGTAGACATCGGATTGTAAAACGTATTCCATAGTGCCGAAATGATACCACTAATAAATATTAGTTCCAAATCGAAAAATAGCGAAAAATGACGTTTTTTACACTTTGTGTATAACTTATCCACCTCGTTAATCTAAAAAGCATTGATTACATCGAAGAAAGAAAAACTTCTCAACGTGACTTTGCACAACTTTTCCACAACTTTTTAAAAATTACATTCCATGAATATAATTATTAGTCGGAATTTTGTGGTAGAATAATTTTATCAATTAGATGTTTTCATCTAAAAGGGAGCATAATCATGAATAAGATTTTAAAAAGAATCCTCATCATCACTGGATGTGTTGTTGGTGCACTTGTTGTTGGTGCTGGAGGATACGTTTTATACGTTGTTTTATCCTACAATAGATTGGGTAATACTGACCTTAACGTCGACCGTAAATCATCAGTTGAAAAAGCCGAAGTCGGTCAAACATATAAAGCCATTTCCTATAACATTGGTTTTGGTGCTTATTCGCAAGATTATACCTTCTTCATGGATACTGGTTATGACGAGCAAGGAAAGCCAACTTGTGGTAAATACTCCACCGCTAGAAGTAAAGAAGCTGTGTTATTTAACACAAATGGTGCAATTAAGACCATTGAAGATAACAATCCAGACTTCGTTATGTTCCAAGAAGTTGATACAAATTCCACTCGTAGTAAACACATTAATCAAGACACAATGATTCAAGAGAAATTCACCACTTTTGACCATGTTCATTGTGTCAATTTCCATACGGCATTCCTTCCATATCCAATCACTGATATGCATGGTACAGTTAATGCTGGATTAACAACTATTTCGAGAATCCAAGTTCAAAAAGCGGCTCGTAAGGAATACACCGTTTCTACAAGTTTAAGTAAGTTCTTTGATTTAGACCGTTGTTTTGCTGTTCAAGAAATCAGCGTGAATAATGGAAAAACTCTTTACATTATTAATTCTCATATGTCCGCATACGATGAAGGTGGAACGATTCGTCAAAAACAAGTTGAAGAACTAAATGCCTTCTTAAAAGCAGCTCATGATGCTGGTCATTATGTCGTTGCTGGTGGTGACTGGAACCATGATTTACTGACAAATAACCCAGATTTCCCACAATACACCAAAGATAACAAACCATTTGGAGAAAAGAAGAAAACTCCAGATTGGCTTAACCAATACTTTAATGAAGAACACAAGTCTCCTTTAACTGAAGGATATAGCGTTGTGGCATCGGATAACACTCCAACATGTCGTAATAACGACATCGAGTGGGAACCAGGTAAGACATTTACTTGTGTTGTGGATGGATTTATTGTCTCAGATAACATCTCTGTTATTTCTCATGCCAATATCCAAACCAAGCAAGGTAACAAAGGATACGATGGTTTTGCCTTCGCTGACCATGATCCAGCAATGCTTGAATTTAAGCTTAACTAAGAATTATTTGAATAATTAATTAAATAAGTCTATATTATTAGTGCGTTGATGAAGACACGCTAATTAGAGCTTCTTTCTTAGCGAGGGAACGATAGTGTAAGGTTCCTGAAAGAAACTAGTTAG
>DGSJ01000040.1 GCA_002393905.1 Caryophanales bacterium UBA4365 | reverse complement strand
TTGGTGCTGGTGCAGGTGTTCCACTAGTTGGGGTTGGAGCAACACTTTGAGAAGTTACATCAACACTGGATGATTTTTTCTTTTTCTTGGTTGTTCTTCCCATCGTACATCCCGCTAACAAAAGAGCCGAGACGACTGGAAGAATTAAGAGTTTTTTGTTCATATAAAAACCTTCTTTCAATAATATTCTATATTATTTCAATCAAATAAAAAAGAGAGGAATAAATTCCTCTCTTAAGTTTTGTAATAGAAATTAACTAATTGTGTAAGTAACAGTTAATGTGCCGATCTGACCATTACGTTTAGCATCAGTTGATGTGATGCAGAAGTATGCTCCAGAACCAGTCACTTTACCGCCTGTTCCAGTGAAGTTTGTTCCAGCAGTAGAACCGCCTTCGGCAGTTACAGGAGCGCTAAGAATCGCTACATTATAAACAGCAGAAGTAGATGCACTAGATCCAGGAGTAAATGAAATTTCAGTGATGTTTCCAAGACTTGCCGTGCTAGCAAAGAAAGCAACACCATGTGTTCCAGTCCAATCAGTTTGTTTCTTGTTGTTTTGCATCATTACATATCCGGAGCCTTCAAAATTCGAAACAAAACAGTGGACAGAATTAATTGCCAATCCTCCAAGTGTTCCATCGATTAAGCCTGAATCTGCAGTAACATAACCAGCAAAATTATTTTTGTAGTCACTATAATTATTGACAAAGTCAATAACAGTAGTGTGTGTTCCTGGGGTGAAATTAAATGTTGAATCACCACTTGGAGTTGGTGTTTGACTTGTTGGAGTTGGGGTTTGACTTGTTGGAGTAACACCAGAAGTTGGTTTAACACCACTTGTTGGAGTTGGAGTTACTGAACCAGAAACTGGGGCTTCAGAAGAGCTTTTTTTCTTTTTTGGCTTTCTAGTTCCGGTACAACCGGCAAGAAGAAGAGCAGCTAAAACTGGAAACAAAACTAAATTAGTTTTCTTCATAAGTAATTGATAATCTCCTTTCTATTACGAATAGAAATGAAATCGTACGTGTTTCACTTCTATAATAAATATTATAACAAAAAGGAGTTCATTTTTATAATGAAATTGATATTTATTTTAGATACTATGTATCTACTCTATTCGGAATATTCAATTAAAATTGATTTTAAATAAATCGCTCCAACAGATGCTCCGAGCTCAAATGCAAAATTACCACTTTTTCCTTCGCAGTTAATTATGTGATATTGAACAATTTCATCTGATGAATATTTAGCCGTATGGCATTCTTCTCCCGGTTGATATGTCGTTCCATCAACAGTTCTTGAGAGATATTCATTTGTTCCGAACCAAGCATTAAATGTTGATGAGCCGTAACCCAGAGTGTAACCAGTTTCCGGATCTTTCCCTGCGGCAGATGAACACTGGATGACTATTTCTTTAATTTTTCTAGTAAAATTTGTTGAAAATGTCATTTTTCCTTCAGGACCGGTTCCAGTTCCAAATTTAAATGTTCCACTACCACCAGTTATACTTGCTCCAACTTGTTCGCGTTCGTAATGCCAAACGTAAGCACCAAGCTCAGCATCTCCAGATGCTGTTCCGCCAGGAACTTCTCCGCTAACCCAACCAAATTTTGCTTTTTCAGAATTTTTAACTGATCCAGATGAAACTTCTGGCTGATAAAGATCTATTGATCCGTCGTTTGGTAAAACACGAATAGTTAGTTTTTTGCTATATCGCTTTTCCCAGGAATAAACGGTTAATGTAACATCTCCAGATTCAATACATTCAACGTTAACCTGTCTTGTATCACTGGAAGGGGTGATTGCAACAATGCCTGTTTTATTAATTTCGTAACTAAAAACTAATTCTTCAGCAGGAATTGAAAGGTTTGGACTAATACTTATTGTTTTAACAATAAAGGACTCACCTTTGATTGAATATGTAATATTATTAGGGGAAATATTAAAACTCTGAAAGTGATCTTCAGCAATTCCTTGGCTACCACTATAGTCTCCATAATCAGGAAGATCTGGGTAGCTCGGAATTGGTTGATAAGTTTTGGAAGTTGGATCTGCTGAAGTAGTTTTTTCTTTCTTTCCACCACCAGAAGCAGAGTTACAGCTTGCTAAAAAGAGAACTGCTACTAATGGAACAATGAATCGATTTAGCTTCATATCAGTCTATACTTCCTAATAAATATTATCGCATATGTGCGCTTTACTTGTGAGAATTATATTTTGAAATACGGAATTCTAGTGTTTTAGCGCCTCTAAATGAGGACAATAAGAAATGTCCTTCAACATCGATCATGGATGAGGCTTGTACTTCTTCTTTTGGCATATTAAATCCAAGTAATTTGGCTTGAATAGTTAATGGGGTAGAAAGATGTTTTCCTTCTGAGATAAATGTTAATCCGCGTGTTGGAATATTCTCAATAGAGAATAACGGTTCTTCAAAACCCATACCAAATGGGGCAAATGAACGAACTAGTTGATGGTTGGTCATTGTAATTTCGGAAAGAGAAATATCAATAGAAGGATGATCGACTTCTTCGATTTGATATTGCTTACATAAAGCTAAAAATTCTTTCTTAAAACTATCAAAATCAGTAGCCTTAATCGATAAGCCTCCAGCAAAGGAGTGACCACCACCAGTTACAAGATATTTTTCAAGTGACTTAAAGGCTTTTGTGACGTTAAATCCTTCCTTAGATCTAATTGAACCTTTAAGAATATCTGGATGTAATAAATCTTTGGTAAAAACTAATGAAGGAACATTATATAAATTTAGGAATCGATTGGCTATTAAGCCAATAATGCCTTCTTTTGTATCAATATTAACGCAGATTCCAGGTTGATTAGAGAAATCTTCGGTCAGGTTATCGACAGTTGATTTAGTGAGCTCTTTTCTTTGGGCGTTAATTTGGTTAATCCAGTCGCAAAGGGAGTAAATATCCTGCTCATTATCGGTTGTAAAATATTTGACCAATAAATTTGCTTCATTTTTCTCCATCATTCGTCCAATCGCGTTTATTTTTGGAGCGATTTCCATTGAGAAAGTTTTCTCCGTAATGATTGGAGACTCCGCTAACAAGCGGAGAGGAAGATATTTATTCTTTTCAAAACGATCCACTGCTAAACGAACTAGGTCACGGTTTGGACCACGTAGTTCCATTAAGTCGGAAATGACACTTAATCCAGCAATCGTGACTAAATAATCATCATATGAACCAAGTAGAGCGGCTGAAACATATAAAGCCATGTAACCGCCAGATCCAAAGATATCGGAAATCTCTGAAACAATTGGATGAATAATCTCATAAGCTTCGGTTCTTTCCTCTGGAACTTCGTGATGATCGATAACGATAACATCAATTCCGAGTTCTTTAGCTCGATGAATGGCTTCGTGTTGAGAAATACCATTATCCACGCAAATGATTAATTTATAGCCAGCTAAAGCGATTTTTTCAACATTTGTGACATTTAATCCATAGCCATCGCTATAGCGAGAAGGAATGTAATAGGAAACATGGTAATTTAAGATTTGGAATGTGCGATACATGATTGAAGTTGCACTAATTCCATCACAATCATAATCACCATAAATGATGATTTTTTCGTTATTCTTGATTGACTCAAAAATACGTGATTTCACACGGTTCATTCCTTTAATTGATGTTGGTTCAAGTAAATGAACCTCGTCTAAAGGAAGAGACATCAAATGATAATCAGCTTCGGATAAATGATAATAGTTTAATAGTTCTTTGAATAAGCGTTCCATAGGTAAATAAAAGGGCTATTTAAATAGCCCATTTAAAATTAGTCGTTAATACCAATAAAGATTGTTTCTTGTGGTTCACTGGTTTTTGGTTTAAGTGAACGTTGTTTGTTTTCTTTATTACGACGGAAGATCTTTGGAAGATGAACCTTCGAGAATAAGCGGTCGAAGAATCCAGCAAGAGGTCCCATAATCGTTAAGACTGATAGGACAGTGAGGATTGTTCCGACAATTACTGCTCCAAAGAGAATTGTTAACTCAACTGGTCCAAAACCAAAGAAGTTAATCGCCAGATATCCACCAACAAGAGAGAAGGTGAAGATTGGTAGAGCACTTAAGCTCACAGCGCGAGCGATGAGCGCACTTCTCTTTTCAGTATCATGGGCTTTCTCTTCTTTGTCGAGTTCTTTCTCTCTACTTAAGTAGAAGAGCATCGTTAATAAGGATGAAACAGCGACAATTGGAAGTAAGATGGCGCTGACTGGTGAAGTAGCTAAACGAGTTAAAGCGAGTAATCCATAGGTCACAGTTGTGACACCAGCGCTTACTACAAGTACGCTACAAGCACGGGACACACGGTAACGGAAGGCACAATATAAGGCTGCCACAGCAAGTGTAATGCCTGTTGCTAAAGCAATTTCACCTTGGTTTGGAGTAGAAACTGTTTCACCAGTACGACGAACTTCAGTAACAACAGATTCTGGAGTGACAACTTCGTAGTTTCTGACAAGCTCTTCCACAGCGAGTTGGACTGTATCAGCATCGTTTGTGGCATCTCCAATCTTATATTGAACGTTCTTGTTAGATAAGACGGAATCGAACTTCGCAACATAACAATATGTTGTCTTTTCCATCTTTTCATCAAGATCATAGCTCTTTGTTTCTTGAAGAGTGATATCAACTGATTTCACATCGATGGCTTTGCCATCAATGGTAATCTTAGATAAGATTTCATCTCCAAAGAGAGTTGTATTGAGTCGATCACTATCAACTTGCACAGATGTGTAAATGACAGAGTGGTCGTTGGAAGCTTTTTTAGTATTGATTGGTGAACCGTTTAAGACACCAAAGGTGATAATACCAGCTAAGGAAGCGGCTAAAAGAACACCACCGGCAATACCAAAGACTTTGCGTTTCTTAGTAAAGTCAGTCTTTTCATATGGGCTTTCATAACTTGGTTTTTCATCAAGAGCAATGTTTGGAACCTTGCTTTCATCAATGTTGAAACAACCATATTTATTTTGTAATCCAGTTGTGTTAGCAAGTAACCAGTTGAGGATACGGTAGACAACGTGGAACATAATAAGAGAAATAATGGAGCCAAAGAAGGCAATTACACCAAATGATTTGAGGGCTTCACCTCCAAGGAGGTAGAAGAGTAATCCGCTAGCGGCAACAATCACAGAACCATCTAAAACGATTAAGTTGGAGCGTCTGAAGGCTTCGGTGTTAGCTTTCTTTAAGCTACGTCCTTTATAAACTTCGTCACGGAAACGATGCATGTAGATGACTTCACCAAAGATGGATAGAAGTGTCACAATAATGCCTCCGACAATAGCAGCAACGTTAAATGTTGGTGTCATAGCGAAGAATAAGAGGAATGTTAAGAATAAGCTTAAAAGAGTTGTCGAAATTGCGGCTAAAGATTGTAAACGGAAGAACATTGCGAGCAAGAGTGAAACAATCACAATACCAATTAATGTTGCTTTTAAAGTTGCAGAGAAGGCTAACTTAGCATCATTTCCTTTAAAGGAAATAAGTTGTTCATAAGATGCTGGAACTGTTAAGTAGTTATATTGAATATTTCCATCAGCACTAACATCTTTGAACTTGTTAGTCACTTCGACTTCATATTCTTTAGCATTAAACATTCCTAAAAGGAATGAAGCTTGTTGGTTGGCTTTCTTAAGAGCAGTTAAATCGTATTGGCCTTGTTCATTTGCGCTTCCGCAAAGGAAACGTAATTCGGTTTCGGCTTCTTTAGAATCTGGATTCCAAATGTTTTCGTGGTTCCAAGAACAAATAATTTTTCCAGCTGAGTATGGGTTTTCAGCGGCTTTTTCGATGGAGTCATCATCACCCCAGTTTCCAACAAGGAAAACATCAGGAGTGGTTTGTTCTCCTTCGCCTTCACCTTCTTCGGTATCAGCATAGTGGCGAACAAGTGGAAGAGCGTTCTTTTCTCCACCTTCTTCTTCGTCTTCACCGCTAACAACCTTTAAGAAAGTTTTCACAGCGTCAGGATCAGAAACAGGGAAAATAACGTATGGGATTGTACCAGAATCACGCCAAATATAAGCTTCAACGTCTTTAAAGACGTTTTCAGCAAAGGCTTCGTCAAGATTTCCTCTTAAGGAATAATCCTTTCCAGAGAATTCGAGTAAACGAGAAACATAGTTAAATAAAGTGTCGTCTTGGGTTGAGAAAGAAACAGAGATTGTATCAGCATAAACTTGGCTTGGATCGTCTTCGTTAGTTCCGATTTTGACGGAGTAATCTTCGACATTCATTAAATCCAAACGTTCTTTCATGATGTCAGCAACTTTTTGTGCGGCATCAGCTGGAACTGGATCTTCAGCATTTTCTTTATCTTTAAGGGTAAAGACAATTTCACGACCGGAAGCAAATTCACGGCCTTCTTTCATTTTGACAAATGTTGGGGCAAAAGATACGCCAACACCGATTAAGATGGCGATAACCATCGAGATATAAGCAATTAAACGACGCATAATATGTTCTCTTTCTACTGTTTTCTAAGCCTTAATTAAAAATTAAGTTTGCTTTTAAAGAATACTACTAACCTTTTGCTATAGCAAGGAAGAAATCGAAAACCTTATTAAAGAAGTATTACCTAAATTTTCAAATATTGAAAAATCTCCAATATAGGATAAATATAAAAATCACGATAAAATCGATTAAATTTAATCCTCGATGTGATCTTTATGATATTTCAAAAAATAAGTTTTTCCTTTTTCAGTGATTTCTCTTCCACGAGGTGTTCGGTTAATAAAACCGATTGAGATTAAATATGGTTCACAAACTTCCTCGAGAGTTCCAGGATCTTCACCAAACGAAGAGGCTAAAGTGTCTAACCCGACTGGTTTAGAATGGAAACGATTGATCATTTGTGAAAGATATTCGATATCTAATTCATCTAATCCAATTTGGTCAACATTAATCCGTTTTAAAGAGTCAATTGTGAGCTTTTCAGAGATGGATTTTTGCTTCGAACAAGTATAGAAATCTCGAACACGTCTAAGCAAACGATTCGCGATACGTGGAGTACCTCGTGACCGGATGGCAATTTCGTTGGCTGCTTTTGGATCAATTTTGTCACCTAAAACTTGGGCGGAACGAATCACGATTTGTTCAAGTTCTTCTACTTTGTAGAAATCAAACTTTAAATGGATCCCAAAACGCTGTCGAATTGGCCAAGATAAACTACTAATTTTTGTCGTTGCTCCAACAACCGTAAATGGAGGTAAATCAATCGATAAATTTTCCGAGTCTTTTTCATGCGAAACAACGAGGTTAATCCTAAAATCTTCCATGGCACTATAAAGGAATTCTTCCACCACTTTTGGAATCCGATGAATCTCATCAATAAAGAGGATTTCTCCCGGTTCTAAACTCGAAAGAATGGAGGCCATATCACCAATCTTTTCAATTGTTGGACCGTTCACGCATGTTATCTTCTGATGTAATTCATTTGCGATAACATGCGCCAAAGTTGTTTTTCCCAATCCGCTTGGCCCATAAGCTAAGACGTGGTCTAACGCTTCTTTTCTTTTCTTGGTGGCTTGAATATAGACTTTTAAGTTCTCTATAAGAGAAGATTGACCAAAAAACTCCTCAAATGAACGTGGACGAAGAGTTATTTCTGCCAATTGTTCTTCTTTACTTTCGACCTTGGTGCGCATAAGTTCTCATCCTCCTTAAAGCTTCTTTGATAATCTCTTCGTTAGTTGCATCAGGAATATTAATTGACGACAAAGTATTGATAATGTCGCGGTTTTTATAGCCTAATGAGCGAAGTGCGGCCTGTACTTCTTCATACTGGTTCACATTGATGTTTTGGTTTAAATCAAAGAAACCACGTAAGTCGAGAAGAATCTGGGCGGAGGCTTTTATTCCGATGTGCTTAATACTTCTTAAAAAGAAGAGATTGTTCGATTCAATCGCTTTTTTTAGTTCCTGATAATCACATTCACCAAGGATTTTAAGAGCGGTTTTTGGTCCAATTCCGTTGACCGTATTTAATCCTAGATAAATCTCGCGTTCCTCCACCGAAAGAAATCCAACTAGATAAAAACCGTCTTCTCTTAAAAGATCTTCCACATAAACTTTCACCTCATCACCAACGTGGAATTGGTAAGGTTTAGACACAGCTATTCGATACCCGATGGAATTGGTTTCGAGCACGATTGAATGCGGGCGGATTTGTGTCACTTGTCCGTTAAAGTAATCAAACATAATTTGTACCTACTTTCCCGTTATTTCTCTCTACTATACTTAATTCGAAAAAAAGTGACATTTTTGCCACTTTTTTTCAAAATTTATCAAAATATTTTTGAGAGTTAACTATCTTTTTGGAGGTTTTGGAGTTGGGATTTCGACACGTTTATGTTCACTAATTTTATGAAGGTGTTCGATCCGCTTTTTAGCATCTTCATTGATTTGTTTACCTAAAAGGTAATTATCTAAATCTTCGTAAGAAATTCCCATTTCAGATTCATCAGTTTGACCTTCAAATAAACCCGCAGAAGGAGTGCGATTATAGAGTTCTTCACTTAATCCATAAAGTTTAGAAGCTTCGCGAACTTCTTTTTTTGTTAAATGGACAATTGGGAGCACATCAGCGGCCCCATCACCGTACTTGGTAAAGTAGCCGACATAACGCTCATCCCAGTTATCTGTTCCTAAGACTAAACCACTCTTTTCTTGGGCATACGCAAATAGGGCGCACATACGCATGCGTACTTTTAAATTAGATTTAGATAAGCGGATGAAGTTGTCTCCATAAAGTTCTTTTAAATAAGACTCATAAGTTTTTGTTAAGGAGATAACATCTAAATTCACATCGAGTTCTTTAGCAACTCTTTTTGCGTCTTCAATATCTTTTGGATTTGATTCAATATCAATTGCATAACAAAAGAGTTTATCTTTACCGACGGCATGGCGAGCAATCGAGGCGACTAAGGAAGAGTCAACTCCGCCACTTAAACCTAAAACATAGGCTTTACAGCCGGATTTTGCTAAATAATCCTTCAAAAAGGATTCGATTTCTAATAAATAAGCTTGTAAGTTTTCCATTATTCGAGATACTCAAACTCAAAGTCACATAGGAAGACAGAATCTCCATCTTCTGCTCCAGCTTCTTTTAAAGCTTCTTCAACTTCGATCTTTCTTAAATAATTAATTAAACGCATCATGCCTTCATCCGTGGAGATATTAATTAAGGAATAAGTTCTTTCAATCGATTCTCCAACAAGTCTGAAGACATGATCTTTTTCTTTAACAACCTCAAAGATTGGTTTTTGATCTTTATAGGCATTATAAACTCTGGTCGCGACTTTTTCTTCTGTTCCCATTAATGGGAATGGATCAGTTTTCGAGATGAGTTCATGACATTTATTAATGAGTTCATCGACGCCTTCATGGGTTAAAGATGATAAAGCGATGACATCTTGTTTAACTTTCTTCTTAAACTCCTTGAGTTTATCCTCAGCGCCTTCTTCATCCATCTTGCTCGCTACAATGATTAGTGGACGCTTTTCTAAACCCATGCCGTATTCTTTAAGTTCGGTTTGAATTTGACTAAAGGAAGCGTATGGGTCTTCATCCGTCATTGAAACCAAGTGAACGATGACTCGACATCTTTCAAGATGTCTTAAAAATGTTAAGCCTAATCCTTTGCCAAGGTGAGCACCTTCAATTAATCCTGGAAGATCAGCCATAACAAAAGTTTCATATTTCGAAACATTAACAACACCTAAATTTGGAGCGACAGTTGTGAATGGATAATCAGCAATCTCTGGATTTGCGTTACTAACAACACTTAAAAGTGTTGATTTACCAGCGTTTGGTAATCCAACTAAGCCGACATCAGCTAATAATTTTAATTCAAGGATGAGTCGTTTGGTTTCACCTGGTAGACCATTTTCAGCAATACGAGGAACACGGTTCTTATCTGATTTAAATGCAGCATTACCTCTTCCGCCTCGACCACCTTTGGCGACAACGACTTCTTGACCATCTTGTGATAAATCACAAACGAATTCGTGATCTTTTTCTAAATAGACAACAGTTCCGACTGGAACATCAACATAAACGTCATCAGCGCCACGACCGTATTTGTTCTTTGTTAAACCTTTTCCACCATCTTGACCAATAATGACTTTCGAGTGACGGAAATTAAAAAGAGTGTTAATTGATTTGTTCGCACGGAAAATAATCGAAGCACCACGACCACCGTTTCCTCCACTTGGTCCGCCTTTAGCGACGTATTTTTCGTGAAGGAAGGCAATCATGCCATCTCCGCCTTTTCCAGATCGAACTTCAACAACTACTCGGTCAATAAACATATGCTCACATTATACACGTAAACAAAGATAAAAGACCACTATTTTGTGGTCTTATAGAAATAGGTAAAATAAAAGACCTCTTAAGAGGTC
>DGSJ01000063.1 GCA_002393905.1 Caryophanales bacterium UBA4365 | reverse complement strand
TCCATATGACGTTTTAAGTCGTAATCTGTTCTATCGGCTACGCCGAGAATTTCTCCCCAACCAAATGGGAACTTATATTCGACGTCACATGTTGCTTTACTATAGAAAGCAAGTTCTTCTGGCTCGTGGTCACGGTAACGAAGGTTTTCTTCCTTAATATTGAATGATTCAAGGAAGTGTAAGCAATACTCTTTCCAATAGGAAAACCATTCTAAATCGGTGCCTGGTTTGCAGAAGAATTCCATTTCCATTTGTTCGAACTCACGCACACGGAAAATAAAGTTTCCCGGTGTGATTTCGTTACGGAAGGATTTACCAATATTACAGATACCAAATGGGATTTTACGACGGGATGTTCTTTGAACATTCTTAAAGTTCACAAACATACCTTGAGCGGTTTCTGGACGAAGATAAACTAATGATTCGCTAGCTTCGGTAACACCAATATGTGTACGGAACATCATATTAAACTGACGAATGTCAGTAAAATTAGATTTTCCACAAACTGGACATTTGACTTTCTTTTCGCGAATAAATTGCATGAGTTGATCATTGTTCATTCCATGAACATCAACATCAGGATATTGTTCTTCGATTAAGTTATCGGCGCGGTGACGAGCATGACATTCTTTACAGTCAATTAACGGATCAGCGAATGTTGCCACGTGACCAGTTGCTTTCCAAACACCTGGATTCATGAGGATTGCTGCATCAACTCCAACATTGGTTGGAGATTCTTGAACAAACTTCTTCCACCAGAGTTTCTTAATATTGTTTTTGAGTTCGACTCCTAAAGGACCAAAGTCCCAGGAGTTAGAAAGTCCACCGTAGATTTCACTATCCTGGTAGACAAAACCACTCGTAATTAAATGATTTACGATTTCATCGAATTTCTTTTCCATTTTGATACCTCAATAAATTGAATGCTAAATATAATGTGTGCGCAAACACAACTTGTCAACCTATTATGAGTGTATTTTAGTTAATTTTTAGTTAATTTTGAAGCAATTTTAATGATTTTAGCTTAAAATCGGCTGTTCCAAGGATGAATTCTTCGAGTAAAGATAAAACAACAAGACATTCGTCTTTCTCAAAAGCGATGTGGTCATACATTTCTGGTTTGACCATAAAGATATATCGAATTATCTTTAATAGGCGAGTTGTTAGTTTAGCCCCGTTTTGGCCATCAAAACAATCGCGACACATAAATCCACCACTCGACGTGTTAATCGCCACGATGTCGTCTTTTTGACCACATTTCTGGCATTTATCAACACTCCAACCGTATCCAGATTCATTTAAAATGAAGGCTAAGTAGATAATCGCGAGTGTATGGTGATCAAATCCAGATTCTAAAAGTTCAATAATCCGTATAATTGACGGATAGGCTTTATAGTAGTCTTTTTCTAACAGAAACTTCGAGGTTACTTCCCCAATAAAATCAAACATAGTTAATCCAATAAAGGAATCTCGAAGTTTGGAATGCGATTTAATGATGCTACCTGTCTTTAAAGACAGACCATCTTTTGTTTTCATTAAATCGAAGTGTGATTCAGCAAACGGAAGAACACTATAAGAGTTCTTAGATTGCACCTTTCCAACTCCACGGGCTAAAAAAGAAAACGATGATCTTTCGTTAATGACACAAACCATCGCATCATAATCGCGATATTGATTCACTCGTAAAACGAGACCATCGATTTCCATTATTTATATCCAAGTTCTTTAAGAAGTCTTTGGTTATTTAACCAATCTTCTTTGACTGAAACGAATAATTCCAGAAAGATACGTTTTCCATAATATTCTTCTAAGTCTTCGCGGGCTTTCATGCCAATCGCTTTAATACGTTTACCGTTTTTGCCAATCACAATTCCTTTATGAGATTCCTTATCAACAATAATTGTTGAATGGATAACACATTTATCCTTTTGGTTTTTAATATCATCCACTCTCACAGCTAAATTATGAGGGACTTCGTCTTTTAGAAGTTTGAGAAGCTTTTCACGAATAACTTCCGAGACAAAGAAGGAAGGATCTTTATCTGTGATAGCGTCTTTTTCAAAATATCGTGGGCCTTCTTTCATTAAAGACCTAATTTTCTCTAAAAGAGAATCGATGCCAAAGTTTTCAATGGCGGACATCTCGAGAATCTCCGCATTTGGATAAACTTCACGATATTTGGCTTTGATTTCTTCAACTTCAGGAAGTCTAAGTAAATCAATTTTATTGATTACCACAAATAAAGGTGTTTTTTTGTCAATCTTTTCTTCAATCGCCGCATCTCCAGCATCAAATTTTCTTGATCCATCCACCACCAGAACAATCGCATCGACATCTTTTGCGGAGTCGAACGCTTGTTGGTTCATATAGCGACCAAGCGAATGGTGCGCTAAATGGATTCCTGGTGTGTCGATAAAGATGATTTGGTATTCATCATCGTCATAGATACCTTTGATTGAATTACGTGTTGTTTGGGCTTTTTCTGTAACAATCGAAAGTTTACGCTCTAAAAGAGCGTTAATAATTGTGGATTTACCAGCATTTGGTCTTCCAATAATTGCTACAAAGCCACTTTTCATTACTTTAAGTCGTCAGCTGAAAAGGCAAATGGAAGAAGTTCACGAACGTTGGTTTCTTGAATTTGGCCTTTGAGGTTGGACATATAAATTGGCGCATCAGCTGGGAAAATTTCACTAAGAACTTGTCGGCATGCTCCACATGGTGAACATGGTTCATCAGAAGCGGCTGAAAGAGCCATGGCAACAAAATCCTCTTTTTTCTTTCCGTGCATATAAGCGTTATACAGAGCGTTTCTCTCTGCACACATACAGAGTGGGTAGGAAGAGTTCTCCACATTTGCACCATAGAAAACTTCACCATCTTTACAAAGTAAAGCGGCGCCAACAGCAAAGTGGGAGTAAGGTGAGTAAGAAAGTTTTCGAGCTTCCTGAGCTTTTTGAACTAATTCTTCTTTTGTCATTTTCGACCTCCGAGGATTTCATCCTGTAATTTAAACATCACTATTTCATCTTCTTTTTTCATGTGGTCATAACCTAGAAGATGGAGTAAGCCATGAACGAAGAGGAATGACATTTCTCTATTTAGAGAATGTTCGTATTCTTTTGCTTGTTCTTCAGCTTTTTCAAACGAGATTAGAATTGTTCCGAGTGAGATTTGGTCTAATCCGACAAGAGTTTGCTCTTCTTTGTCATCAAGGAAGGCAAAGCTAATAACGTCGGTTGGACGATCGACACCACGGTATTCACGATTGATTTGATGAATGAATTTGTTGTCCACTACACTAACATCAACAAGATAATTATCTTTTAAAGATAAATGCTTGTAGACTTTCTTAGCGAGGTCATTAAAGACCTTCGCAAAGTCATCGTAAGTTTTTGGGCCTTGGTTGATATAGTCAATTTCAATCATGCGAGTTTTATTCTTGTTTCAGATTTGTTTGTACAAAATATCATATCACTATTAGGGAAAAATTCATAAATGAAATTAGTCTTAATTAGCTATAAACCGCATTTATCGTAAAACTGAGTTAGATTTTTCTTTTGTTCTTGCATGTTTGTTAAGCGGTCAAAAAGAAGGGAGATTCCTTGTCCGATCACAAAGTAAACTCCAAAGTGGAAAACGGCAAAATTAGCCGACATTGTTTTTGATAAAACCATCATGAATAATGTTATTAACATTAAAATCATTTGGAAGAAGCAGTTTCGGGTTGTAATCATCATGCCGTAATGATTACTTCTTTTGTTTAAATTTGTTAGAGTCGAAACAACTTGGTCTTGATGGTCAAACGCTGATGATTCTTGACAGTTCATCTCGTGAACAACTTTTTCATCACTTCTTTGGGTGATGTATTTTTCTAACGCTTTGTAAAGTGCGATAATCGCGATCACCAAAATGTTCTTTGGATCATTAATCGATACTAGAATTCCAAGAATTAGTGCTAACGAAGCAAAAACAACTAGGGATTTTGATGATTGAAATAGATTGACCTTCACCGCTAAATATTTTTGATATTCTTCGTTATTTTGGTTTTGGCTATTTCTAAAGTAGAGTTGGATATATTTTTCATCAAAATAATCACTCATTTTGAATAAATACCAGTTCTCGAAAACCTCAATCATAATCAAAAACATAATCAGCATGAAGATAAACGGTACGTTCTCGCTGAGGTTCATTAGATAAAAATCTAAACCAAGCATCCCAACGATTAATAAAGCGACCACCACATGGACAACTCCATATGTTTTAGGCATTAATCGAGGTTTTTCAACTTTGTATTTCCTGTCTAGATTCTCATTTTCAATGATTAACGCCCGCTTATCATAGATTCTTTGGAGTTCTTCATGTCTCATTTTGATTTTTCCACGTGCGGGATCACTGATGTAATAAATATCCTTATGGATTTTCGTTAGAACAACCATGTGGTTCCCGCTTAACTGGATTAAGATTGGAAGATGTTGTTCCTTTAGCTTACCGAACTCTAACTCATATCCGGTAAGATTAACTTGGTGTGTGGCAGCTATTTCGATCAAATCTAAAAACGAAAAGTGTTCTTTTTGTTCGCCTTTTGGCAAATAAAGGTAGTTTTTGTTCTTTGAAATGATGGCAAATAGCATCTTGAGCGAGGCATAGCCACAATCATGCTCGCTACTTTGATAACAAAAATTTTTCATAATTGTCCTCCTATTAACTTAATCCGTAAAAAATGCGAATTTTTGCACTTTTCTTTTTGAAGAACAAAAAAAGCAGTTATAAATAACTGCTTAATTTTTGAAAAAATTTTTATATTAGTAAGATTTACGTCTGGCCATTTCGCTTTTCATTTTGCGTTTGAGGCCTGGTTTTAAGTAGAACTCACGTTTGCGTGCTTCGAGAAGGACGCCTGATTTGTTCACTTGACGTTTGAAACGACGAAGAGCTTCGTCTAAGCTTTCGTTTTCACGAACGATTGTCTTTGGCATATGTTTTCACCTCCTCTTTTATTCACCTTTAACGATTTTGACGCCACATGATGCACCAATACGAGATGCACCTGCTTCAACCATCGCCATTGCTTCTTCACGATTGTGAATTCCGCCGCTGGCTTTGACACCAACGTTTGGTCCAACTGCTTCACGCATTAATTTAACTGCGTGCGTAGTCGCACCGCCTGTAGAGAAACCAGTTGATGTTTTAACATAATCTGCTCCGCCTTTAACACAGGCTTTGCAGCATTCAGTGATTTCTTCATCAGTTAATAAACATGTTTCTAAGATAACCTTAAGAAGGATCTTTCCGCATGCTTTTTTGACTAACTTAACTTCGTTAGCAATAAATTCGTAGTCATGGACTTTCGCCATTGAATCGTTAAGAACCATATCAACTTCTGTGGCTCCGGCTTTGATTGCTAATTTAGCTTCATAAGCCTTTGATTCTGGAAGTGTGGCACCAAGTGGGAATCCGACGACTGTGCAAACTTTAACATCGCTGCCTTTTAAAAGTCTTGCAGCAAGAGGAACAAATCCTGGGTTTACACACACGGACATAAAATGGTATTCAAGAGCTTCTTTACAGAGCTTTTCGATTGCTTCTGGAGTAGCATCTTGCTTTAACAAGGTGTGATCAATGAGTTTGTTGAGTTCCATGTTTTTTAATTCTCCGAATTATTATTTTTCTTCAACAGCCTTTTTGGATTGTTTAACAACTTCTTTACCGTTGTAGTAACCACATTTTGGGCAAACGTTGTGGGATTTGATTGTTGCACCACAGTTTGGGCATGTGACTAATCCGCTAACGGATAATTTGAAGTGTGTACGACGTAATCTTTTTGCTGTCTTTGAAGTTCTTCTAAATGGTACTGCCATATTCTAAATCCTCCGACGAAGATTATATCTTAAATGGCAATCTATTCAATAAATTTTTAGACAATGTTTAATTTTTATATATATTCTCTCGAATTTATCGAACTTTTAGTTTTACAATCTTTCCTTTATACTCATCAGAGAAATCGCCATCTAATTTTATATAATTAGACGTAAATCCAGACATCAAGTTTGTCACTTTATTTCTCTCTTCTAAGATGACTTCCATCTCCTCGCCAAGGAAACGATTCTTAAAGGATTCTTGAAGTTCTTTCGACAAGTTTAACAAAACTTGCACTCTTTGTTGTTTAACACTCGGATTAATTTGTCCATCCATCTTCGCCGCATCTGTTCCCGGACGAGCGCTAAACGGGAAAACATGGACTTCCGCGAAGTTGATTTTCTTTATAAAAGAAACAGTTTCTTGGAATTCTTCCTCAGTTTCTTGTGGGAAGCCAACAATAACATCAGTTGTAATCGCGATATCTGGACAGACTTCACGAAGTTTATTAACTTTCGTTAAGAAGTCATCTGTTTTATATTTGCGGCGCATCCTTTTTAAGACAGTTGGAGAACCACTTTGAAGTGGCATATGGAGGTGATGAGCTAAATTTGGATACTTTGTAAACAAAGTAATTAACTTTTCATCAATCTCACTTTCTTCAATAGAAGAAATGCGTAATCTATATAAGCCTGGAAGACGTAATAATTCTTCAACTAAATCGGAGAACGAACATTCGTGATTATCAATCCCGTAATGGGCGGTATGAATGCCAGTTAAAACAAATTCTAAATAACCCTGATCAATTAATGATTTAATCTCATCGATAATCTCTTGTTTTGGTCGAGATCTCGATACACCTCTGGTGTAAGGGATTGTACAATATGAACAAAAGTTATTACATCCGTCTTCAATTTTGATGTATGCGCGAGTTGCATCAGGCACAGCAAAACTTTGGAAAGATTCATATTCAAAGTGGCGAGTGTCTTCGTCAATATCTTTGATTTTCTCTTTATTATTTAAATAAGAATTAATTAATAGAGGGATTTTACTACGGTTTGATGTTCCGACAACAATATCCGCGTCACATTCATTTAAAACATAATCGGCGTGGTTTTGGGAATAGCAACCCATGACCACAATAATGCCTTCAGGATTTTTCTTTCTCTCACGTCGAATGATCTGACGAGATTTTTGATCAGCAACTGCAGTAACTGAGCAGGTATTGATAAGTGTGATATCCTTATTAGGATATAAATTAAAAAGTTGCTCCTTTAAGGCACTTGATTCATACGAGTTTACTTTGCAACCTAAAGAGACAACTTTAATCATTATTTTCTTTCTAAATGAGCGGCTAAAACAGATAAAGCATAGAAGGAAGCTGTTTCAGCTCTAAGAATTCTTTTTCCTAAGGAAACAGTTTTGTATCCATATTCTTTTGCTTCATTGACTTCGTTTTCACTAAATCCGCCTTCTGGACCAATCATAATTGCGATTCTTTCGCCTGCTTTAACGCTTTTAATAGCGTTTAAGAAGGAGGATGTTGATCCTTTTTCGCCTTCATATGCCATTAACTTAATGTCGGCTTGGATTTCTGGTAGTTCATCAAACTTAATTACTCGATAAAGAAGCGGGAGGCGAGTACGTTTGGATTGCTCCGCCGCTTCTTTGACAATGCGGTTAAAACGTTCCAGTTTAAAACTACGGTCTAAATTACGAATCTTTGCAATCGAACGTTCGCTTTGAAGCAAAACGATTTCTTCAACACCAAGTTCGGTTGCCTTTTGCAGGACTAAATCGAGTTTTTCTCCTTTTAGGAGAGAGGCAATTAAAACAACATCATTTTTGAGTTCGTTATTTTCTTTTAAACGGGAAATAATTTTGATCGAAAGAGGTTTAATTGATTCAACACTACATAAAAAGAGTTTACCTTCGCAAACGACTTCGATTTGGTCGTTGACGCGAGCTCTCATCACTTTAATGAGGTGAAATTGATCGCTTTCTTCTAAAACAGCTTCTTTTCCGATAATATTTCCAAAATAACGTTGCATCTTACTTTAAAAACTCTCCTCTTCCATCTTTGAGTGTTGGACTTGTTAACATATAAATGCCTTTAAAAATGTAGTAGATTTCAATCACAAAATAAGGAATCAAAAATCCAAAAACATTCTTTAAAGCGAAACAAAACAAAATTGTTCCTAAACCACCAATTGCTAAAAGTGTAATTGCTAATGCAAATAATGCTCTTTTTGGTCGAGAGATATAAAACTCATCTATACCAAAAACACCAAGAAGAATTGCTAGAATGCCAGCAACTTTTTTGGAACGTGGTTTCAGTTTGTTTTCTTTTAGTTCAACAGGATTAAAAACTTTTGTAATGTCGATTGTCGAATCATCGATTCCTTCAAGAGGTTTTTTTCCACCACAAAATGGACAAATTTCTTTGTCTAAACGGGAGATTGATTCATGACAATAACGACACTTCGGCATAAATACGTGTAAAGTATAGCACAAGCGCAAAAAGAAAAAACGACCAATATGATCGTTTTTGCTTGATTTGTTAATTAATAGTTGGTTTTATCTTCAATTGCAGCGTATTCAGCGTAGAGCTTTAAGCATGCTTTACGGTCAAGTTCGATGACCATTTCATCAAGATGACCTTGCATCTCATAGAAGACTTTATCTCTAAATCCGATACCTTCGGTATCAACGATATTACAGCCATAATAAACTTTCTTAATATTGGCCCAGAGAATAGCTGCCATACACATCGGACATGGTTCACCAGTTGTGTAAAGTTCGCAACCGCTTAAATCAAATGTTCCAAGTTTTTTACAGGCTTTATGAATTGCCATCATTTCACCATGACAAGTTGGATCGTTGTTTTTCACAACT
Organism: Caryophanales bacterium UBA4365; assembly: GCA_002393905.1. GTDB lineage: Bacteria > Bacillota_I > Bacilli_A > RFN20 > CAG-826 > Fiminaster. Next base: position 234 of record DGSJ01000063.1, on the reverse strand, counting down.
TGGTTATGACCTTTTCCAACGACAACGCCATCTTTGACAATGACTGCACCGAAAGGTCCGCCGTGGCCAGCACGAATACCTTTACGTGCTTCATTAATTGCCATTCTCATGTATTTGTTCATATCTAAATACCTCGCAAAATATTATAACATAAATTTTGCTTCGACTCATTAACGATTTAATTACATAGTAATTAGAATTAAAACAATTCCAAAATAAAAGAGGGATTAACCC
>DGSJ01000014.1 GCA_002393905.1 Caryophanales bacterium UBA4365 | reverse complement strand
ATTACGACTTAAAACGTCATATGGAAGCTTCTGGACAATCTCTAGAATATCTTGATCCAGAAACAAACGAGAAATACATTCCATACTGTATCGAACCATCAATGGGTGTTGAACGTATCTTCTTGATGCTCGCATGCGAAGCATACGATGTTGAACAACTTGAAAATGATTCCCGTATCGTCATGCACTTCTCACCGAAGGTTGCTCCATATTTAGCTGCTGTTCTCCCATTAAGTAAACAATTAGCCCCACAAGCTAAAGAAGTTTTAGCAAAGCTAAACAAATACTTCTCTGTTACTTATGACGAAACAGCAAGTATTGGTAAACGTTACCGTCGTCAAGACGCTATCGGAACACCTTACTGTATTACAGTAGACTTTGATACTGAAACCGATGGATGTGTCACAATCCGCGATCGTGACTCCATGGAACAAGTTCGAATCAAAGTTGATGAAATCCGCAACTTCTTAGAAAGCAAAATTATTGATTAGTAAATTATTAGTTAATATTTAGTAGATTATAAACAAAGTTTATGGCAATTGATTACGATGTTTTAAAAGAAATTAAAGAACGTGCTGATATTGTTGATATCATCTCGTATTTTTTGCCAAGCGTTCAAAAGAAGGGACGTAACTATGTTTGTATCTGCCCGTTCCATGATGACCATAAGCCATCAATGCAGATTTCCAAGGAACACCAAACATTTAGATGTTTCGTCGATAACATCGGCGGTGATGTTTTCACTTTCGTACAAAAGTACGAGAAATGCAGTTTTGAAGAAGCAGTCCGTAAAGTGGCCGAAATCATTGGTTATGATGACCCACGCCTTCATAAGAAGGCCTATGTTAAACCAGTCGATACAAATCTCGTGCCAGTTTATAACTGCATTAGCGAAATTCAAAAGTTCTATAAGTACTGCTTAATGACTGATGAAGGCGTTGTCGCTCGAGATTATCTCGAGAAGAGACAAATTAGTGCGGATCAACAAGCAAAATTTGGATTAGGCTATGCTCTTCAAGATGGCAAAATGACCATTGAATATCTCAAACAAAAAGGATTTTCTTTTAAGAACATTGAAGATACAGGCATTGCGCTATTACAAACTAGTGGAATGAGTGACAACAACGCGGGAAGATTAATCTTCCCAATCTTCGATAAGAGTGGCCAAGTAGTCGGATTCTCTGCTCGTAAAATGACCAGTGGAGATGATGCTCCAAAATATGTTAATTCCCCTGAAACTAAGATTTTTACCAAAGGTAAGATTCTTTATAATTTCAATAATGCCAAGCAAACAGTGAAGCATGACGGCTATATTTATCTAGTCGAAGGTTTCATGGATGTTTTCGCTCTTGATAGCATTGGTGTAACCTCTTGTGTTGCGTTAATGTCAACAAAGTTGACTGCTCAACATATCGATGAACTTCGCAAACTAAATGTTGAGGTTCGTGTCTGCCTTGACGGAGATAAACCTGGTCAAGAAGCAATGATGAAAATCATCTCTCAATTAAATGAAGCGCATCTTCATGCTCGATACGTTAGCAAGGCTAATGAACTTCGTGACCCAGATGAAATCCTGAAACAAGATGGTCCAGAAGCTTTAAAAGCTTATGTCAATTCACTTGTTGATCCATTTGATTTCATTATCAACTACTATGAGACAACTTCCCCACTTGGATCAAATGAGGATAAGAAAAAAGTGATTAATCACTTTGTACCGATGATTGCTCGTCTAAAATCGTCATTAGATGCGGACAATTATATTTATAAATTAGAGAAAATTACTGGTTTCTCTGCGCAAGCAATCCGTAACTTAGTCGAAAAGCATAAATCTGGACAAGTTGCGGTGAAGGCCAATAACAAGACAGATGTTATTTCCGAGAATAATTTTAAATCAGTTCCAAAGGAACTCCGTCGTTTAGAGATTGCCGAAAACATGGTTATTGAACAAATGATGGTCTCTCATGAAGCTGTCCAATTCTTTGAAGAAAAGATTAAGTATTTCTATAACGAAACTTACCGTTCATTAGCTAATTTCATCGTCGATTATGTGCACACTTATCCAAACAATGAGATTTCCCCAAGCGCATTAATTGACATAGTTTCCTTATCTAGTGTTGAAAATAAGGAAGATATTGTTAATTTATTAACAAAATTATCATTTAGAATTTCCACAATCAAATATTCCCCTGATGCTTTAAAAGATTGTGAAAAGATCATTACCGAAGAAAGAATCAAGGTCTATGAGAGAAATAACTTATTAAAGGCCTTTGAAGGAAAAAGTGTCCAAGAGCAGGCGCGTCTCATGGATGAATACATCAAACGCACTACAAAAAACGGCCAATAAGCCACGATAAAAGGAAGGAAGAGTTATGGCAAAGGAAGAAGTAAAGAAAGCCGCTAAAAAGGCGAAACCAACCAAAGAGGCGAAACCAACCAAAGCAAAGAAAGCTAGCAAAGCCGATGATGATGGCGAAGAAAATGTTGATCAAGCCCATGTTTTAGAAACAATTAAGAAAGATCTTCTAAAGAAGGCAAAAGAAAACGATAACACCATCGAACAAGAAGAAATCTACGATGCAACTTCGATGTTAGATTTAACTGATGAAGATTACGAAGGAATTATTTCCTACTTCCAATCTAACAAAGTTAATGTCATCTCAGATGAACAAGACATGGAAGACATTGACTTTGATGAATCAAAGATGTCTGAATCCGATATGGATCTCGGCGATGATGATATGCTCGGTGAAGATGAAATTGAAGAAGAGGAAATTACCGCTGACTTATCCAAGATGATTGTTGGAGATGTCAAAGTAAATGACTCGGTGAAGATTTATCTTCGTGAAATCGGAAAAGTTCCATTATTAACTGCTCAACAAGAAACTGAACTCGCCAAACGAATTGCTGAAGGCGATGAAGAAGCCAAACAAGATTTAATCCAAGCTAACCTTCGTTTAGTTATCGCTATCGCAAAGCGATATGCTGGTCGTGGCATGCCTTTCTTAGACCTTATCCAAGAAGGAAATATGGGTTTAATTAAGGCTGTTGATAAATTCGATTACACCAAAGGATTTAAGTTCTCGACATATGCGACATGGTGGATCCGTCAAGCGATTGCTCGTGCCATTGCTGACCAAGCTCGTACCATTCGTATTCCTGTCCACATGGTTGAAACAATCTATAAGATTACTCGTGCCCAACGTCAACTAGTTCAAGAACTTGGACGTGAACCAACCGCGGAAGAAATTTCTGAACGTTTAGATGGCGCTTTAAGTGCTGACCGAATCCGTGAAATTCAACGTATTAATCAAGAACCAGTTTCTTTAGAAACTCCTATCGGTGAAGAAGACGATTCCCACTTAGGAGACTTCTTAGAAGATAAGGAAGTTGAAACACCAAACGAATACACAACCAAGTCTCTTCTTAAAGATGAACTCTATGAAGTTATGTCTGACTTAACTGAAAGAGAACAAAAAGTCTTAAAACTTCGTTACGGATTAGAAGATAACCATCCACGAACACTTGAAGAAGTTGGAAAAGAATTCAACGTTACTCGTGAACGTATTCGTCAAATCGAAGCGAAAGCAATTAAGAAACTTCGTCATCCAAACCGAGCTAAGAAGCTCGGAGACTACCGAGGATATCGTTCCTAATGAAATTATCGCAAAGACTTTTAACAATCGCTTCTTTTGTTAAAGAAGGAGCGCTTGTTGCTGATATCGGCGCTGACCATGGTTTACTCTCGATTTATCTAGCTGAGAATAAACATGCAAAAAAAGTCTTTGCTGTTGAAAATAAAGTTGGTCCATTTCTCATTTTAGAGAAAAACACCAAAAATTATCCAGAGATTACCTGTTCCTTAAGTGATGGGATTAGTCAAATTCCGAATGATATTGATACATTAGTGATTGCTGGAATGGGTGGGATTCTCATATCTGATATTCTTACTAAGAATAAAGAGAAGCTTCAAAACATTGAAAACATCGTTATCGATGCTCACAGAGATCTTGAACTTGTGCGAAAAACACTAAATGACCTTGGATATGAATTTGAAAAAGAAGTTTTAGTCAAAGAACATGTTTTCTATAACGTGATGTCGACTCATCGCGGAGAAAAGAAACTTAGTTCTAAAGAACTCGAATTTGGTTATCAGATTCAAAAAGACCCTTTGTTCAAAGAATATCAAGCAACCCTTCTTGCTCGATTAGAGAAGAATTACTCAAAGAATAACTTTATAGAGTTAAGAAACATAATTGAAAGGTTAAAACAGTTATGAATACGATTAAACTATTACGCAATTTGGCCAAACGTTTTCCAAAATCATTAGCTGATCATGGCGACCATGTTGGTTTAATGACCGGACGTCTAAAAGAAGACACTCACACTGTTTTACTTTGTCTTGATTTTGATGAAATTGTCTACGAACAAATTCTAAAAATGAAAGATAAACCAGATTTAATTTTGACTCACCATCCGTTCATCTATGGTACAAAGTACCACGTCTTTAAATATTGTGAATTTAAACGTATTTGTTGTGAAAAAATCGATGCTTTAGGAATTCCAGTTTATTCGATACACACTAACTTTGATAAAGGTGTTGGCGGAATGAACGATGCTTTAGCAGAGGCCTTAGAACTTCAAGACATTCATCCACTCGAAACTTGTTATATGGCCCGTGGTGGAAGACTTAAAGAGCCAATGAATGTCCGTGATTTTGCATTATATGCAAATAAGAAACTACACATGGAATATTCTCACCTTGTTCATGGCGGAAAAGACACGATTGAAACAGTCGCCGTTTTAGGCGGTGCTGGATCTTATAAATACAAAAACGCCATGGATGAAGGCTACGATATTTTTATTACCGGTGACACTCCTCATCATATTCGTCGAGATGTTTTAGCTCAACATTATAACTATTTAGATATGCCTCACGAAGTCGAAAAGATTTTCGTTCCACAAATGAAAAAAATCCTCTTATCAATTGATCCATCACTAAAAGTGATTGAAGTTGATCACGAGGCTTTACCAGAATTAATTCAATAATAATTTAATTTTGTTTTCGACTTCTAAAGTAATTTCTCTTGGAGTTGATGCTCCAGAAGAAATAGCAACATAATTAAGACCTAAAAGGTCTTTTTTATTTATATCATTCGCATTTTCAATCATCAAGACCTTTGCTTTTTGATGAGCTGATGAGGCGATTTCAAATAATGTTTTCGTGTTATTCGAGTTTTTTCCACCGACAACGTAAATGAGTTCAACATCCTTCGAGAGGTTCTTCAGGGCGTTTTGTCGTAATGTTGAAGCTTGGCAGATTGATTCAGAAACGCTCACTTCTTTTAAAGCATCTTTGATGAATGAGATCGTTTGGGCGATTTCGGACTCTGAAAAAGTTGTTTGGCTAATAACTAACGGGTGATGATATTTCTCGTCTAAATGAACGTTTTTTGGCTCAATTAAATGAACATTATTGCTAATTGAGAGCGCAGCGTTCGCTTCTGGATGGTTTTTCTTTCCTAAATAAAGGACATCACGGTTTTCACTAACAGCTTTCTTGATGACATTCTCCGTTAGAGTGACAAATGGACAAGTTGCATCAATAAACTCGATGTTTCGACGATTTAATTCTTCTTCAACAGATAATGAGTGACCGTGGGCAGTTAAGATGACAATTGCGTTATTATCGACTTTGTCGATGAGTTCGACTAAAGACTTGTTTTCATCATAAATAGTGGTGATTCCGGCTTTGGAAAGTTCATTTAAAGCATCCGCGTTATGAACAAGCATTCCTAAAACAACTACTTTTTTATCTTGATGGGCTTTTTTAACTTCCAAAGCCATCTTCATCGCTCGTTCAACTCCGGCGCAATAACCAAAAGGTTCCAGAATTTCAATTTTCATGGTGTTATGATAACACGAATTAAATTTTTCGTGTATAATTAGCGCGGTAAAAAATTATGCCGTTTACTGCGATTAACTTATCTAAGAAAATGATTGCTAGCTTAAACCGCCAGCATTTTTATGATCCTTCTGAGATTCAATTAAGAGTTATTCCAAAGGCTTTAAAAGGCGAAAATTTACTCATTCAATCAGCAACTGGAACTGGTAAAACATTATGTTTTGTTATTCCAATTATTGAACAAATTGATTTAAAAAATCAAAATGTACAAGCGATTGTGGTGGCGCCAACTCGAGAACTCGCTCAGCAAATCTTTGATACATTTGTCGCATTTAATAAAGATTATCCAGAACTAAAAGTTCGTTTATTTAAGTCTGGAACCGAACGAGAAAACTCAACTAAAGGTCTTTCGGTTGCTCCTCATGTCATTATTGGAACGCCAGGAAGATTAGCGGATATTTTTGACCAAAATATTCTTAATTTAACCTTTACTAAGACAGTTGTTCTTGATGAAGCGGATATGCTTCTTAAAGAAGGTTTCTTCCCTGATATTGACCGATTCGTTTTACGAATCAACCGTCCTCAATTCTTAGTTTGTTCAGCCACTTTAGAAGCTAATCTTGGTCATGAGTTAGAAAAATACATTGGTGCCGATCAACTCGTTATTAATGAAGAAATCATGACAAGTAGTAGCGTTGAACATCTGCTTGTCGATATTGGACATCAAGATGTTAATCACGCTGTTTTATCAATGATAAAAGAGATTAATCCATATTTACTTTTGATCTTTGCTTCGAAGAAAGAAACAGCAAATAAGGTTTATGAATTTTTAAAATCAAACGGACAACCAGCTGGGCTTTTAACCGGAGATTTAAACGCTCGTGAAAGAAAGAACGTTTTAAAACGTGTCAAAAACGGAGAAATCTATTATCTAGTTTGCTCTGATATGGCGGCGCGTGGTTTAGATATCGAAGATGTTACCGACATAATTAATGTTGATCTTCCAGAAAATCTTGATTTCTATTATCACCGTGCTGGACGAACTGGTCGATTTGGCAAAGAAGGAAAATGTTATACATTTTATAACAATGAACGCAC
>DGSJ01000034.1 GCA_002393905.1 Caryophanales bacterium UBA4365 | reverse complement strand
ATGTCAGTGTTCGTTGGGGTTCTGACAAAGTTAGTAACACCCAATATCGTAAAGCTTCGATAAAGGCACTTTCCGATATTCCTGAGTGGAGACTTGAAAGAGAAAGATTTATTAACAAAACTCTTCCATGTGTCATTTTTATTGAATCAAGTGATCCAGATGCTCTTAAGGGTGTCAATCAAGCTAAGCTTGCTAAGATTGGTAAGATTACCCATCCAATTCTTAAGCCATTCCGTGATGAACGCGAAAACAAATACCAATGGGTTATTGTTGGCGCTCCTTCTAAGGCTTGGGCAAAGAAAGTTTTCCCTGAATTAAGTCCAAAGAAAGCGATTGAAAAACTCTGGGAAGCAATCCTAGCTACAGCTCGTGTTACAGATGATCCTATCAAAGCATGGGAAGAACATAACAAAGATTTAGACAGACGTTCGAGCTATCTCAATTCATTTGATTTTGATTATCTTCAATACGAAAGCAGTAATGGTACAAACTTTAAAGTTTGGATGATGCCTGGCGTATCGTGGGCTGCTGGCGGAGAATACACCCAAGGTAAACACATCTACTACAATCCAAATATGCCAACAGAAGAATGCTTCACTTCTCCTTGGAAGGGTAAAGCAGAAGGTAAAGTCGTTTCAACAAAACCTCTTTCTTATAATGGAGAACTAATTGAAGACTTTGAAATTACATTTAAAAATGGTAAGGCCGTTGAAGTTAAAGCTAGAAAAGGCGAAGAACTTCTTAAACATATGATTAGTCAAGATGAAGGCGCATGTATGTTAGGCGAAGTTGCTCTTGTTCCATATGATTCACCAATTAACAATACCGGAATTCTCTTCTATAACACATTATTTGATGAGAATGCGGCCTGTCACTTAGCTTTAGGACACGCTTTTACTAATTTAAGAAAAGATTACGAAAAATATTCTTATCAAGAATTAATCGATTATGGATTCAACGATTCTAGCATCCATGTCGACTTCATGATTGGAAGTAAAGATATGAACATTACCGGCTATACAAGAGACGGTAAAGTGGTTCCAATCTTCCGCAATGGAAACTGGGCATTCTAATTAATCATTAAAAAACAAAAATCCACGTCAATTCGCGGATTTTTTTCTACAAAACGACACTATTTTCGATTTTAACAATATCGCGAAATTTAAGTTTTCCTTCAGGTAAGATGAGCTGTTGATTTTCAACATCAATTCTCTTAATTTTTGTTTTAATCAGGTATGTATAACCATCAGAGTAATAAGTGATTCCGAGAATCTCGCCCTTGTAGTTTTGAAGAATACGGTTAATTTCTTCTTTTCGATCTTCAGTCAGAGTTGGACGTTCTTTTTTATTTTTTTGATATCTCATTTGCTCTAAAAACTCGCTTTGTTCAACTAGCGAGCGGTATGGAGCCCATTTCATCATTCCTCGATCACTCATCTTCTATGTCCACCAATCTGTTGATGTCGTTCTTTAATTGTACTCTCTTCAAGAAGTGATGATGCTCTTAAAACGATATCTTTTCCATATTTTAATTTGAGAGTATCTATAACATGTTGAAGATTGTTTCTAGCAATGGTGTCTTTTGAGTCTTCGAAAAGTGATAACTGTAAACTTTGTTCTTCACTTAAATGAGAGAAGTTAATCATGATTCTTCGAACTTTATGATTTCCCACATGTTTTCGATATAAACGATAAACATCTTCTAGGATTAGTTCTGAATCATCAGTTGGAAAATCAAGCTTACATTGGTGAGAAAATCCTCCACCTTCGGTCACGGTATACATTACAGATAGACCAATACAGCTTGTTTTTTGCTTTTGCGCTCTTAAACGAATGCAAAGCTCATCATTCATTTCTTTAATAATTAATTCCGCTTCTTTTGGACCATAGTCTCTCATTAGGACTTGTCCAATCGATAAAGATGTTTCTCTTGGAATGTATTTTTCTCTTAAATCGGTGTTATCAATTCCATTAGCGTGTTCCCAAAGTTGTTCTCCGATAACACCGAACTTGGCTTTCATGAAATCTTTATCAGTGTGAGCAAGTTGGCCAATCGTGGTAATACCAAGATTGTTTAGCTTTCTTTCATAACCAACATTGATTCCCCACATTTTTGATAAAGGCGTAATTTTCCATAATTTATTTTTAATGTCTTTTTCTGTCCAAACAGAAATGTATGGTGGTTTCTTTTTTGCGTCGCAATCTAAAGCAACCTTTGCAAGAAGCATATTGTAAGAAACACCGGCAGTGGTGATTAAACCAGTCTTTTCAAAAATCGCATTTTGAATTTTTTGGGTAAGTTGTTTTGGTGTACATTCATACATTTTTAGGTATGGTCCAAGGTTCACAAAAAATTCATCAATGGAGTAGACGTGAATATCGTCTTCTCCGACAAAATCTAGGGCAATTGATAGGATTTCTGCAGACTTTTCGATGTATTTTTGCATTCTTGGCATCGCTAAAATTAAGTCTGAAACATCCTTTAAGTCTCTTCTCCGACAAACAGATGGATAGCCAAGAGTTTTTAGGTATGGCGAAACAGAAAGGACGATTGTGCCATCTCCGCGAGTTGGATCACATACGGCAAGTGGGGTTGTGAAAGGGTTTAAACCTCGGTCATGACATTCAACCGAGGCATAAAAAGCCTTCATATCAATCACAGCAATACTTCTTTCCATTTGTTAATATTTTATATTAAGGAAAAAGATAAAACGAGATGTAAAATAATGTTTTTTTCTAAGTCTGTTGACCTTATAATTTTCTCATAGGTATTACACATGTCAGAAAATAGAAATTCCATTTTTTATCCACTGGCTGTTGGCCTTTCTTTAGCCGTCTTTGCTTTTATTGGAATTGGCCTTTTTCTTCCGCTTGTAAAAATTAATGGTGGAGAATCAATTTCTATTTTCAAAACTGTTCAAGCAATCATTCAATTCTTTGTTGATATTAAGAACATTGATATTGATAAGATCGTTAAAATTGTTGAACTAGTGCGAAACACAGTTGTAACTACTCTCGCATTAGTGCTCTTGATTCGATTATTGATTGGATTTATCAAATATATTGTTAAAAACTTCAGGAATATCTTTCATCCAAATGACTTTTATGGGGAAGACATGATTTCAATTTGTGTTGAAGTCGCGTTCTTTTCGATGATGATGTATGCCTATTTCCCAAATTGGGATTACGACATCGGATTAGCGTTTATGAATATTGCCGCTTTAGTTGGAATCGGAATCGTCTCCCTCTTAAGAGTTGTTGAAGGGCTAAAGAGTGATCATCCATGGAAAGGGTTAATACACGCTGTCTTAATGTTTGGCGCCGCATTCTTTGTCTTTTTAACTATTTCTGTTGGTATGCATTCTCCAGTTGTTGTCGAAGGAACAAATGTGAGAGTCGCTCTTATTGAAGAATTCACAACTTACCTCACTTACACCTTCACCAACTTCAGTAAGGAAGCGATCATTTCGTTCTTGTTGATGCTTGTTGCATTGTTCCTTGTTTTTGCTTCGTTTAGATATCTTGGAACTGTCATTCAATACGTTCTTGGTTGTGTTACTAAAACAAGACGAGGAAGAAAACAACACGAACAAAAAGAGTATCATTTCAAAGCAATTTTGCGACTTTTGCTGGGAGTTTTCTTCCTGGCCGGGGCAATCATTATTATCATTTTGAAATCTCCGGAAGCTTTTGGAGTGAAGTACACAATTGGTCGTACAGCGATCGTTAGTTTTATTCTTCTTGGTATCTCATTAATTCTAATTATTGTTGCAAAAATAATTCGTCCAACAGTTAATACATATGAAAAGGCAACCGCCAAACAAGAGGCTTACGAACAAGCGATTGAAGCTAAAATAAAAGAACAATAACAATATTTTTGTCATTTATGTCGAAAATATTGTATAATATTAAATATTAAAGAGGTGTAGTTATGTCGGATACATTTGTCATCGTGTTAATTGTCTTAGTCGCAATACTCTTAGTTGCGGTGGGAGTCGTTTTAGTTTTGCTTTTGAAAAGTCGAAAGGGCAAAGAAGTCAGTTCTGAACAAACTGGTGACATCAAAGCTCGTCTTGAATACTTAGATAAAAGCACTGAAAAAACTATCCAATTAGAAATGTCTAAAGGAATGAAAGTTCTTGCTGATGAATTTGGTAAAAATAGTGAAAAGAACCAGCAAAACCTCAACCATTTCCAAGCAGAAATCTCTGAATATCTCCAAAAACGAATTGATTCTTTGAACAAACAAATGGATGAAAAGATTGCTCAACTCGATAAGAAAGTTGATGACAAACTTAAAGAAGGTTTTAAGGGAACAAGTGAAACAATGGCTCAAGTCCGCGAACGTCTTCAAGCGATTGATGATGCCCAAAAACAAATGGAAGGGCTTGGAAAAGAAGTTATCTCCTTAAAAGCTGTTTTAGAAGGCAACCAATCTCGTGGTCAGTATGGTGAATATCAATTAAAGATGGTTCTCCATAATGTTTTTGGTGACACCGCAGGATGCTATGAAGAACAGTACACCATGAAACATGTTAAAGATGGTGATGATGTTCGAGCTGATGCAGTGGTCTTTATGCCAGAACCAAATAAAATGATTTGTATCGACTCCAAATTCCCGTTCCAAGACTATGCTCGTTTATTCGATGCTGAATCCGACGAAGAAAAAGAGTCACTAAAACGCGATTTTGCCGCAGCAGTGAAAAAGCACATTACTGCGATCAAAGATAAATACATTGTCGAAGGCAAAACTGCTCCAGAAGCATTAATGTTCATTCCAAATGATGGAGTGTTTGCGTTTATTCACCATGAACTTCAAGACGTTGTGGAAAATGCACGTGAAAGAAAAGTTATTTTAACTTCTCCAAGCACATTACCAGCGATTTTAGTCACGATTAACATGGTCCGTATTGAAGTTGAACGTGCAAAAAATGCCCAGGAAATCTCCAAGAATCTTGCTAAACTAGGAAAAGATTTTGCTATCTTTGCTCGTGATTGGGAAACATTCTCCAATCGTCTCGAACTGACAACAAAAGCTCGCGAACAACTTGATACCAGAGTTTCTCGTATTACTTCAAAATTCGAAGGCATTAAAGCAAACGATCCAAGTGAAATTGAAACCGATCTAGAACAAATCGATATTGAATAAACTAAGATTGATATTATAATAATTTCGCTCCGGGTCTGTAGCTCACCTGGGAGAGCGCATCGTTCGCAACGATGAGGTAGCCGGTTCGAGCCCGGTCAGATCCACCCATCTTAACTACGTTCACCTTTTTCTACCCCGCATTGTCCCGGTATGAAATAGCGTGTCCCACATATGATGAAGCCTTGTAAATTCAGGGCTTTTTTCTTTCCCCAATACTTGTATTGAATTGTCCGGGAACAATCCTGCCCTGTGCTCGTGAGTGAGGATAATGCATACCGGTCCAGCTAGGATAAAAAAAGGTGGACGTGGTTACATCTTTTATAAAGAGATCTATCGAAAGGTAGGTCTTTTTTGTGTCTTAACTCTTTTAAGTGCAACTTACACATTATGATTGCACTTTAAAAAATGTAGCGTTAATTAAGCACAATATTCGTAAGGGAAAGAAGAGAGTAAAATAAGAAAGATGTAGAGAAAGAAGATGATACTTATTTATTCTAAATAAATTTTACATTTTTGTGTTGACATTGATGTGCTTTAGGTATAAAACGTTAGCGCCCAAAAAATTGGGGAGTTTGCTTAATCCCTGAACCAACAACAAACTCTAAAGAATCTCATTGGAGGTATTTTTTTATGAAGATTTCAAGTAAGATCTCTATCGTTGCTACAATGGGTGCTTTAGCTTTAGTTGGAACAGCTTTTGCTGCATGGCAATTTAACAGCAATGTAGACAAAGTTGCGAACGCTAACGTTGCTATCACCAAAGATACAAGCGTTGGAGAAATCACATTATCTCAAGAAACATTTTATTTAACTCTTGACCAAGAATTCCTTGGATGGACTGTTTCTGATCATACAAATGATGAAGAAGCTATCACAGACGGTTTAACATCATTCACAGTAACTTATACAGGTTCTGAAGCCGCTGGCGATGTATCTGATGTTACCTTAACAGCCGAATGTAATGTTGATAGTGCATTTGATTCATATATTTCATTCACAGGCGGTGCTTTAGGGACATCTACAGAAAGTGCAAACAATAAAGTAGCGACCTACACTTTACCAACAGTTGCTTGGGTTGATAAACCAACAACACAAGCCGAATTTAATGCGATGAAGAGTGCTCTTGAAGGTGCAAAAGTCACCTTTAGATACACAGCCACAATTGCCTAATTTGTAGAGAGTTATAAATGACTGGTTTGGTGATAATAATTATTATCACCTTGGCAATTCTATCAGCTTTAACTATTGGATTAGTTATTTTTGCTTATAGCATGATTTTAAAATCGGCTAAGCAGTTATCTAGCTTAGGTAAGCTTGATGACGAATTCAAAAAAGAAGTTGAAGATAATAAGAAAAAAACTAAACGAGTGCTCGGCGCTATTATGCAAGGTGTCTCAGCACTCGTTTGTATCGGATTAGTCTCTTTAGCGATAGTTTCAGGGATCTATCGTATTGAAGGAAGACAATTCGTTACAAATAATCACGTATCTTTTGCTATCGCCTCCGATTCAATGGAGGGTTATTATAACGAGGCCTATGAGGAAAAACTTATTGGCCAATATTCATCAAAATATTTAATTAATTTAGACGAAGCTGAAACGAAGATTGAACGTGACCAATTTGATGTTGGTGATTTTGTTCAATTTGACGTTTTACAAAAAGATGATGATTTAAATGTTTATGATGTCTATGGTTATAAAAATAGTGATGGCAAAATCATCACACACCGATACATCGGCGAGCGTGAAGATGGCACTCTCATTTTTAGAGGAGACAATGCTCCTGGAGAAGATGCCGCAGTTAAACGTGAACAAATCTTATACCATTACCAAGGTAAAGATACTAAGTACATTGGCTTAGTAATACTTTTCTTTGGCTCTGGATATGGAATTTATTCCATCATTGCAGTCCTCGCAATATATGTCATCAGCGATATTGCCATTATTAAATGGGAAAAAATTAAAAATAATCGCTTAGAAGAATTAGGAATCTTAACCAAAAAGGAAAAAAGAAGAAGATTAAAATATGCTAAATCGTAAGATCAGATTTATTAGCTTGATATCTATTCTTGCTCTCGGTGTTTTATCATCGATTACTTTTGGTTACGCTTCTTGGCAATTCAATAAAAGCGATACCCCAGTCGAAGTAATTAATGCTGGAGTCACAAATAAGTGGACATTTAAGGATCCTCCTCCAATTCAACCTGGAGAAACAATTAAAGTGGATAAATACGGTAATGTTTCTATTAATGGTGAAGTAATTGAAAATGCCGAGGTTACTTATCCAGAAGATCAAGTCCTTCATGGTGGTGAAGTCACGATGAACATCGGTCTGGATGAAAATGGTGATTTAGCAGTTACTGAATACGCCGCAAGCAACATTGCTGGCAATTGGTTTACAACGAATGCTGTAGTTAACCTACCAGAAATTGTATCCATTGATGGAAAAGAATATAAAATTTTAGGATTATCTCAACCTTTATCAATGGAAGTTGGCGGTGTTATTATTAGCAAAGACATCTATGTTAATGTTCCTGAAGGATATGAATATGTTTGCGATAAAGCATTCAACACTATTTCCTGTGTCAGAAATACAACTATGACCTTTAGTCTTCCATCATCATTACAATATCTTGGATATGAAACATTTAAGATGGACATTAATCGTTTGACAGTTGTGATCGACTATTCTGGTACAAAGGAGCAGTTTAAAACTCTTATCACGAATAGCGCTGATAAATATGGTAGTGGATACACCTTCTTCACTGGTGCTTCGGATTATGTTTATGTGACGTGTAGTGATGGTGAAGTTATCTATCGACCGAGTGGTCAATATTATAGTGAGAACACTAATCAGTGATTGAGGGTTTTCTATTTGTTCTCTAGCTGGAGCACGACATACAACCATAAAAGAGATCTATTAAATGTAGATCTTTTTTTGTGGCACCTTTGTGACATAACATATGGTAAAGTATTCTCCGTAGAGGAAAAGAAGATGAAAAATTTTAGAAAATTACTCTTAGTCGCAAGTGCTTCATTATTACTTGTTGGTTGTTCACCAAGTGGTGGTGAAACTCATAATGAAGTATTTAGTGTTTCTTTTAAAGATTATGATGGTGAAGTCATTTATACGACACAAGTTAAATATGGAGAAACTGCTAAATTCGTTGGGGATTTGCCGAAGATTCCTGCAGATTTAGAAAAATGTTATCCATTCACCGGATGGGATAAATCTCTTGAAAATGTCACCTCTGATTTAGTGTTAAATCCAACACACGGAGAAGAATCTAATATTGAGGATTTCCAATTTGTCGATGATTGTCGCGTGTTTCAAAACGCTGAAGAGTTTAACGATGAGACAACTAGTTATATCGGCTTTTTAGAAATGATGGGTTTTTACACCTTCCTTAAAGAAGAAGTTGAAATTGATGGAAGTATTAAATCATCAGTCATTATTGATTATGACGACGAGAGTGTTGAATTTGATTATTCAAAAGTCGATCTTTCTAAAGAAGGTGATTATCCTTTCACTGTTAGTGTATATGGTTTTGTTAAACAATCTATGATTAAAGTTGTGCCTGATTCAAGAAAGTGGACTGGCAAACAGAAAAAGACAGCCGGTTATGAAACATACGACCCGAACCTTGCTGGAAAAATAGATAATTTTTACTTTTACGATGACAACAAATGTATTCTTGATTCAACAACATTTGATGAATTCTACCCATTAACCTATGAAATGGTCGAAGATAACAAAGCGGTAATCATTAGAAACGAGGATGGCTCAATTGATTGTAAATATAGAATCAATGAGATGATTGTTCCTTACGCAATTAAGGGAGTCAAAACCGGCGTTGCTGGAGTTTTTTATGATTCTCTTCAAATCTTTACAGCGAATAACTTCACTGAAGTGACAAGCGAATACGCTTATATTGTTGCTCGTGTTCAAGATGCGGTGTTTTATTTAACTACTAAATATGAATACAACACCGAAACTAAAGAGATGAAACTCTTCGCTCCTCTTGAGTTTAATACGATGACATATGATACTGAAACAGGCGTCTTGTCTGTTCCAAATAAATAAAAAAAGAGTTATTTCTCAATAATTGGCCTATTAAAGGCCCTTTATTGTGACACTTTTGTGACACATGGTGTGATACATTACTAGCGTTAGTGAGGTGACTCATATGAAAAAAATCTCTAAACCACTCTTCGCATTATGTGCCGCGATGCTCTTGTCGCCAAGCCTAGCTGCTTGTAATAACGAACCAAAAAATTATCAAGTTTTGTTCAAAAACTACGACAATTCCCTTTTATATCAATCAAGTGTTAAAGAAGGAGAAAGCGCAGTTTATGTTGGGAATGATCCAACAAGACAAGCTGACGATCATTATCAATATGTTTTCTCTGGCTGGGACAAACCTTTAACCAACATTACTCAAGACACAACATTTGTTGCTCAATATGAGAAAACAAATGATTATGTGGTGAATTTTTATACCTACGATGGTACAAACCTAACTTTGTTACAGAGAAGTTTTGTTAGAAACGGAGATAGTGTCACTTATAGCGGAGAAACTCCAACCAAGAAAGCTGACTTCGACTATTACTATACATTCAAAGAATGGGACAAATCATTCGACAAAATTACATCAAATCTCGATGTTTTTGCAACATACGATGCCACATCTAACGTCAAAGACTTTGATCCAAATTATGACTTTTGGATTTATAAGTTTACTGATGAACTCGATATATCAAACTGCAGCTTTAAAGGAGCTAGAGACGGATTAACAGTCGAATTAGTTAAACCAGTCATCGTTGATGGAAAAGAAGTTACTTCTCATCATGTTAACTTTACTGAGATGGAAATCGATTTATCTAATGTTAAAAAGGACAAAGTCGGCGAATACGAAACAACGATTACTTATCGAGGAATTTCAAAAAAGGAAGTTATTGATGTTATCCCAGATAGCAGTAAATTTGAGGACGTACCTGTCAACCATTTCTCTGATGGTGGTGTGAAAAATGTACCAGGTCCAGATTGGATAAATGTTGTTACCATGGACTTTTATAGATATAAAGATGGTGATGATGAAGAATACACTGTAATAAATGGTTCTTTTGAAGAGCTATATCTACACGACTATTTTGAGAAAAATGACAAACGTTATATGTCCTTTTATCGCATATATAACGGTGTAAGCGAAAACGTTATATATAAACTCAGATATGTTGGTGGTGGAAGCGAAAGTTATTTGGCAGAATATGATTTTCCAGGTCATGAATCTGAAGTTGGTAAAGTTACAATTGTTAAAGGTGATAAAGAACGTCAACTAGCGCTTCATCAAGAGTTAGATGACGCTGCATCAGCATATGGTCAACTTGAAGAAACTTTTTACACCAGCACTTACAAATTAGCGGTCAAATACGATTACGATAAAGAGAAGAAAACTCTCAAGATCCATCAACAAGAATATCCAAATATATTCATTTTTGACGAAGCTGATGGAAAATTCCATTATCAATACTAATTTGAATAACAAAATCGATCCATCTCGTGATAAAAACCATTCAGTTAGTTGTCCAACTTTTGGTGTTCATATTAGTTTGACTTGGTTTTTTATTTGATTGCACTTTTAATGTAAAATTCAGCAATTTCTTCTGGGTCTTCATTGAAGTCATTCTTCACCCAGTATTTTAAAACGACAATAAAATCTTCAATTGCTAGAGATTTTCTAAGTTCTAGAGGAATCGAGTCGTTAATCATTGGGTAATTAGCGTAATAAGAAGTCACGAACTTAGAGAAATGTTTTCTAAACTCCATTAAGAATAAGGAATTAACTTTATTCGATAAGATGCCAACAAAAAGTTCTTTCTCGTCTCTTACATGATAGAAAATATGCTCAATTAAATGACGGTAATCAAGGATTAAATCTTTGGAAAAGTCATGAGTTTTCTCTTCTTGGAGTGATTTTGAGAAAACGTGTTCAAAAATATGATTTGAAATGCTTAGTAAAAGCTCATCTTTGGTTTTGTAGTGAGCATAAAAAGTGGATCTCGAGATATTCGCTTCATCAAGTAAATCCTGAATAGTTATTTCATCATAATCTTTCTCATTAATGAGTTTTGCAAACGTCTCATAAATCGTATTAACTGTCTTTTCACTTCTTTTATCCATACTGAACTCCTGAAGACATTTTGTTCGATATCTTCTAGATAAATACAATAATAATCAAACAATATGTTTTTTATCAATAAATATCGAACAAATTTATCATTTTTATTTTGTAATTTAATAATCTTATGTTTAGAATTTTTGTATACAAAGAGAGGAATTTTATTATGGCATGTTTCGTTGTAAGTGCTGCTGTTGGTGTTGGCACCGCAGTTGCTCGTCACGTTGTTAAACGTCACGAAAACAAATTAGAACTTGAAGGAAAAGTTCAACTTCCTGAAAAGTTCGGTTCTGATGTGAAATGGAGCAAAAAATTATGTTATCTTGAATTAACCTTATTTGGTGGTTCATTCTTATTAGCAATCGAACACATTCTTCATGGAGAAGTTGTCCCATACCCACCATTCCTTACCGCTGCATCAGATCCTGCTGACACCGCGGAAATGTTACATGAGATGGGAACAGTAGGTGTAGCAATGCTTGCTGTCTTAATTATTGCTTGGGCGGTTGGAGTATTCGTTGTTGATTACTTCAAATTTAAAAAGAGAGCCGCAAAACTAGCGGAAGCGAGTGTTAAATAATGTATTTCTTAACAACGCTCGTTTGCGCAATTATTGCTGGTGTTTTATGGTTCTTCTATCGTGATAGAAAAGCATTACACCTTGATGTCTTAACAATTACATTTGGTGCCGCCACACTAATGTGGCTCATTGATTGCATCTTTAGTGCCGCTGGCGGTGAACCATTCTTATCATTTGATGATCCTAAAGATGGATGGATTGCTTTAGCATCATTTGTCGGAGGCATCTTCTTCTGGCTAGTATTAAGTTTCATTCTTAATAACAACAAAAAAGAAGAAGCAAAATAATTGAGTTTTGCAAGAAATAGTCGCGAATTGCGGCTATTTTTTGTTACTTAAATCTCTTCAAAATATTAAATAAACTTGTATCGCCATTTTTGGTTATTTATTATTAATAAAGAAAAATAGATTGGAGTAGTTATGGAAGAACTTAGTCCTAAGAAGAATAGTTATTATTTCATCGGCTTAGCAAGTGGAATTCTTGCTGCTATTCTTTGTGTAGTTTCACTCGGATTATCTGTTGTGAATAACTATGTCGCAATTTATATCTTATTCCTCGCTTTATGCTTTTTAGGAATTAACCGTATTGGACTTCATTTAAGTAACTTTAAGAAGAATATTTTTATCCATCTTTTTGCGACAGGAATTATTTTTGTGTTAGCTATTTTGATCAGCTTAACGAAGTACAGCATTTATTTCTTAATTACAGCGATGTTCTTATTTTCGTGCTTAGTTATTATTGATCGACTTTTGAAAATTAAAGAAGATCGTTCAACACAATCAATTATCTTCAACACTTTGTGTTGTGTTTTTATGTTCCTTTATTCATTTGTTTTCTTCTTCCCAGTTATTTTTGAAAAACACGCAACATCAGTTAGCAATTCAAACTTCATTGTCATGTGTTTTGCAATCGCAATTCTTGTTTCTAGTGGAAAGAACTTACTCTTCCCATATCACAAAACATTAAAACTTCATTTAATTGGGAACGTCATTAAAAAGACAATGGTGTATGAAATCATCTTGTCTTTGTTAATTTTAATTATCCTTTGTTCATTATATTTCACTATTGTTGAACCAGGGGTGACAAGTTATGTTGATGCTCTTTGGTATTCATTCGCCGTAATTACAACAATTGGGTTTGGTGATGTTTACGTTACAACAACATTCGGCCGTATTTTGTCGGTGATTTTGGGCATTAGTGGAATTGTTGTTGTTGCTTTATTTACATCTGTTATCGTCAATTTATATAACGAACTAAATAAGCGTCGAGAAGATAAAAAGACTCAGGAATTACAGAAGCAAATAGAGGAAATTGAAAAAGTTCAAGAAGAATTAAAAGCAGCTGAAGAACGTCATCAAGAAATTGAAAAATAAGCAAAAAAACTAGAAAAGAGTTGGGAATTTCCAGCTCTTTTTTTGTTTAAATACAATTTAAGCAAATAAATTATTTAGATTTGGACTTTAATAATATTAAAAAGAAAGTAAAATAATTGAGTATGAAAAATAGACACATTCAAGCGTTTATATCATCATCACTATCAATCGTTCCGATGATTGCGATAATTTTGATATTACACTTCACTAATATTGCGTCTATTTCTATGTCTGATAACACCCACATTTGGCTCATTCTTATTGGAATGGTTGTTTTAATTGTTGGTTTAGCCTTATTCCAAATTGGTGCATCGTCATCATTATCTAAAGTTGGTGAATACATGGGTGCATCACTGTCTAAACAGAAGAATATTTTTATTGTTGTTTTATTTGCGTTTACCCTTGGTTTATTAATTACCTGTGCTGAACCATCAATATTGATTGTTTCGAAACAAGTCACAATTGTTCCTGGACCAGCGAATGCGTTTATCTTAGTTGGATCAATTGCGCTTGGTGTTGGGATCTTCGTTGTTATTGGTATTCTAAGAATTATTCACCACAAATCCTTAAAACTTTGGTACATCTTCTTTTATTGTTTGCTCTTTATGCTCATTTGCTTAATCGCCATCGATCCAGAAAGAAGAAAACTTTTACCATTCATTTTTGATGCCGGTGGTGTAACAACTGGTTCTGCGACAGTCCCATTTATTTTGGCTTTAGGCGCTGGTGTTGCTATGGTTCGTGGTGGTAAGGGTGCAACTAATGACTCCTTTGGTCTAGTTGGCATGGCTTCTATTGGCCCAGTTATTTCAACTGCACTTTTAATAATGATTAAGGCGAATATTCCAGCTTATGAAGCATCTGAAGTTGTAAACATGCCAATCCATATGCGTTTTATTGACGCTTTAATTCCTTCGGGATCAGGATTTGGTAGTTCAGTCGAAGTCTTAATCGCTATTCTTCCAATTTTAGTAATCTTCTTTATCTACAATTTTATTTATATAAAATTACCTAAACACAAAATCTACAAATTGCTGATTGGATTTTTATATACCTATATCGGTCTAGCAATTTTCTTATCTGCAACAAATGCAGCGATGTCTCCAATTGGAGCATTAGTTGGTAGAAACCTTAGCTTACAATCTGACACCGTTGTTATTTTAGTGGCCTTTGCGATTGGTCTAGTCACAATTATTTGTGAACCAGCAGTCCACGTTTTAACAAAACAAATTGAAGATATTTCTGATGGACGAATTACTAAAACAATGGTTTTATTAGTTCTTTCTCTTGGAGTCGGTGTAGCGATTGCTTTAGCCGCCATTAGAGCGGTGTTTGAGTTCTCCATTCTTTATATCATTATTCCTGGATATGCGATTTCATTAGCTCTGACATTTGCTTGCCCAGATATTTATACTGCGATTGCGTTTGACTCTGGCGGAACCGCATCTGGACCAATGTCATCATCATTTGTTTTGCCAATGATTATTGGAATTGTTATTCAAAGATCTGCCGGTTCAGGTGAAAATGTATATGAATACGGATTTGGTGTTGTGGCATTAATCGCTATGACTCCAATTATCGCTATTCAAGCACTCGGTATTATTCAAAAGATCAAATCCGACAAAGCGTTTGCTGTTATGCGTAAACACGTTTACTCAATTAAAGATGCACAAATTATTAATTTTTAGGTGAGAGCAATGTCATTATTTCATAGAAAAAAACAAATTGAAGTTAAAGAGCTTCCAACATTAGATAACGTTGTCCAAAAGAAGCTTCTTTTGTTCATCACCATTGTTGGAGAAGGACAAGCAACAGCGATTCGAAAACTTTTTGAAAGATACGGTTGTAGTGCCCAGTTTGTTGAACGTGGTGAAGGAACCGCAACTAAAGAAATCTATAACATTTTAGGTGTGGAAAACACGGGAAAAGACGTTGTTTTCTCATTCTTAGCCGAGGACAAGGCTAGCGATATTAAGAAAGAACTAGAAGCTTTCTTTGTTGCGAGCAAAAGAAACCAAGGAATATCGTTCTCGATTCGTTTATCAAGTATTATCGGAGTTCGAGTTTATCAATTCTTAGCTAACACTGTGGAGGATAAATAATTATGGATTATGAATTAATCGTCGTTATTGTGAACGCCAACTATTCAGAAATTGCCATGGATGCAGCACGCGAAGAAGGTGCTCGTGGTGGTACAATCGTTCACGCTCGTGGAACGGGTACCAAACTCATGGAAGAAAAATACGGAATCATTATCACACCAGAAAAAGATATGATTCTCATTTTAACTAGAAAAAATAAACGCGATAAAATCCTCAATAGTGTTTATAAAGCTGTCGGCTTATCCACCGATGGACAAGGAATCGCCTTCTCTTTACCAGTTAGCGATGTTGCCGGATTAAAATTCGATTCGGATCAGTAAACATAAAGTAGTAAATACGCGCTCGCAATTAATTAATGATGTAATTAAATTGCTGGCGCGTTTTATTTTGCTTAAAAGAAAGAAATTTCAATTTTTAAACAAATAATTGAAGCATTAATAATGCAACTGTAATCGTTGGGATCGAAACAATTGATCCGTATTTAATAAAATCCGAGAAGGCAAAACGTATGTTTTGTTTATTTACTAGTGAAGTAAACATAATGCCTGCGAGCGCACCTATAGGCGTTAAGAACGCGCCGATATTACTTCCGATAATCGAAGCGAAAGTCGCTTGATAAAACATTGATCCAGATAAGCTCGATGAAACTCCGGAATAAAGAATGCTCATCGGAATATTGTTGATTAAGTTACAAACAAGAAAGGATGAATATCCATACGTATAAACGACGTGTGAATCACCGAGCAATTTTGAAATTTCACCAGTAATTCCTTGATAATTTAAAGAAACAACAATGACAAACATCGATAAGAAAAATGGAATTAATTCATAAGGAAGTCTATTATAAGAATTACCCATAATTGTTAGTTTTTCTCTTGTAGCTAAAAGATAAATTAAAGTAAATAAACTTAAGAAACATGCACAGCCTAAAGAGATCATCCACATCTCTAAAGGTAGGTAGTGAACAATAATGAGAAACACTAAACAAACTAGTAATGTGGAAACGCCCACGCTAAGGAGAACTTTGTTTGGAATTTCTACTTGTTCGTCTTCAACATAAAATGGCTCTTTTAAGGAGCTTTTGAATAGTAGAAAGAGGATTCCAAGTTCAACTAAACCAGCTACAACGGTTGGAATAGCCATTACTTTGAAATATTCAACAAAGTTAATGTTTGCGGCGGTGGCGAGATAAATGTTTGTTGGGTTACCAATCAAAAACATGAGCGACCATGTATTTGCGGCAAAGAATTCAGCAATTAAATAAGGGGTTGCTTTGATATTTGCTCGTTTAGCAAAGAAACAAATAAACGGAGTTAATGTAAGAATCACAATATCGTTTGATGTAAATACGGTTAAAACACTAGTTAACGCATATAAAGCAAAGAAGAGCGTGTATTGGTTTGTTTTCGCTCGTTTAGTTGCTAGTTGAGCCAGATATTTAAATAATCCAAATTCGTCTAGGAGAATCGAGATAATTGTCATTGAGAAAAACAAGACGAGAATCTTTAATGGATTAATTGATGTATTTGATGTTAGTTGGTTATAGACATCGCTGATTGGTGCTAATCCAATCGAGATTAAAAGGATTGCTCCAACTAACGCAACCACCCAATAGGTTGAAATAGAAAACTTACCAATCTTAATCTTTGGAAATAAGAGGATCGATAGGGTTACTAAGACAAATGTAATTAAGCAAATAACTAATGTCGGAATCATATGCAACGTGTATTATCTACCTCTAAATTGAAAAGTGTTAGTAAATTCAATATATTTATGTTGAAGAGGTAGAAATATGGCAAACAAAGCAATTCAAGCAATTCTGACAAGAGTATCTTGTCGAGAATATAACGAAAAGAAAGTATCGTTAGGAAAATTAAACCAAATTCTTGAAGCTGGTAAATATGCTCCAAGTGGAAAGTTCCGTCAAATTGCGAGCATTACATGCGTACGTACAAAAGCCAAAGTTGAAAGACTAAGAGAATTATTGAAAGAACAATTTGGCCGTGATTGTTTATATGGCGCAAATACAGTTGTTCTTGTCCATGGTCCAAGAGATGATGCATTTACTGTACAAGATTGTTCATGTGTCTTAGAGAATATCTTTGTCGCTGCAAACGCTTTAAAAGTTCAATCATGCTGGATTAATCAATTTGATGAATTGTTCTCAACTCCTAAAGGAATGAAAATGAAAGAACGTTTAGGAATTCCTGCTGAAAACCGCGTAGTCGGAGCAGCAATTCTTGGTTATGCTAAAGATCCATCTAAACTAGTTGTTAAACAAAGAAAAGCTGACTTTATTTCTATAAAATAACCAGCAAAACCTCAATATTTTAAGCAAAACCATCACATTTTGTGAAGGTTTTTCTTTTTGAAAGTAAGCACTCTCATAAAGAAATATATAACGGGTTTCAATTTTATTGATACAATATATAGCCGTGAAAGAAAGAAGGTATTAATATGCCATTAGTTAACTCTAAAGAACTATTTGAAAAAGCCTATAAAGAAGGCTATGCCATTGGTGCTTTTAACTGCAACAACATGGAAATCGTTCAAGCCATTACAGAAGCTGCTAAAGAATGCAACTCTCCAGTTATTCTTCAAGTTTCTGCTGGTGCAAGAAAATATGCTAAACCAGTCTACTTAAAGAAAATGGTTGAAGCTGCAGTTGAAGACACTGGTTTACCAATTGTTCTCCACTTAGACCACGGTGCTGACTTTGAAATTTGTAAAGACTGTATTGATGGTGGATTCACATCCGTCATGATTGACTGCTCTAGCAAACCATTCGAAGAAAACATCGCTATTACCAAAAAAGTCGTCGAATATGCTCACGCTCATAAACCATACGTTACAGTTGAAGCTGAACTTGGTACATTAGCTGGTATTGAAGATGAAGTTAAAGTGGAACATGGTGCTGAAAGTTACACCAACCCAGACCAAGTTGAAGAATTCGTTAAACGTACTGGTGTTGATAGCTTAGCTATTGCTATCGGAACAAGCCATGGCGCGTATAAGTTCCGTCCAGAACAATGCACACGTGATCCAAAAACAGGCGTCTTACTCCCACCTCCACTCCGTTTCGATATTCTTGAAGAAGTCTCAAAGAGACTTCCAGGATTCCCAATCGTTTTACACGGTTCATCCTCTGTTAACCAAGAATACGTCAAGATTATTAACGAACACGGCGGTGCATTAAAGGATGCTGTTGGTGTTCCAGAAGAACAACTTCGTCAAGCTGCTCGTATGGCTGTTTGTAAGATCAATATTGACTCTGACTTACGCCTTGCGATGACTGCTGGAATTCGTGAACACTTCGAAGCTCATCCAGACCACTTTGATCCGCGTCAATACATCGGTGATGGACGTGCTTACGTGAAACAACTCGTTAAACACAAAATTACGGATGTTCTTGGATCAAACGATAAGATCTAATTAGAATAAATAAAGTTAAACATGCAATTGCATGTTTTTCTTTTGCAAATTTTTATGTGAAACAAATTTTATAAAAATGTTTCACATATAATCTTCTTAGATTAAAATTAGATTAGCAAAGAGGATTCGTTTTATGCAACAACCACTCGCTGATTTATTAAGACCAAAATCATTTGATGATGTTTTAGGTCAACAACATTTACTAGGAAAAGGAATGGCTTTTAGGAAGGTCGTTTCCTCTAATCACATACCAAACATGGTTTTCTATGGTCCTCCAGGTGTTGGAAAGACCACGGTTGCAAACATTATCGCTGAGAAGACAAATATGTCTTTATATAAGCTTAATGGAACAACCGCATCAACTGATGATATTAAGCAGATTATTGCGAATATCAATTCAGTTCTTACTCAAAATGGAATCCTTTTATATTTGGATGAAATCCAATATTTAAATAAGAAACAACAACAATCCCTTTTAGAGTTTGTTGAAAAAGGTGATATTACATTAATCGCTTCGACAACTGAAAATCCATTCTTCTACATCTATCCAGCCTTACTTAGTAGATGCACAGTTTTTGAATTTAAACCTTTAGCAACAAAAGATATTTCTAAAGGCCTACTCAAAGCTGCTGAACAATTTGGCTTAGTCTTTGAAGATGACGCTTTAGAATATCTTGCTCTTTCTGGTAACGGAGATATGCGTAAAGCATTAAACAATTTTGATTTCGTTCGTTACGCAGTGAAGAAAGGTAGCAACAAAATTACTCGCGACATTGTTGATCAAGTCGCGATTAAAGGAAATATTTCTTACGACCGTAGCGAAGATAAACACTACGATAATCTTTCTGCTTTAATGAAGTCTTTACGTGGATCTGATCCAGATGCCGCGATCTATTATCTAGCAAAGATGCTTGAAGCAGGTGATATTATCGCCGCTTCAAGAAGACTACTATGTAGTGCAAACGAAGATGTTGGTCTAGCCTATCCACAAATTATTCCAATTGTGAAAGCGGCAGTGGATACTGCTCTTCAACTTGGTATGCCAGAAGCATATTTACCTTTAGCAAATGCAGCTGTTTTAATTGCAACTGCACCAAAATCTAATTCTGCTCCAATGGCGTATTGGAAAGCCCAAGCCGATATTGCTAAAGGAAAAGGTGTTGGAGTTCCTCGTGCCTTACAAAATACCCATTATGATGGAGCTGATGCAAAAGTAAAAGGACAACACTATAAATATCCTCATGACTACAAGCATCATTTGGTGAAACAACAATATCTTCCAGATGATTTAAAAAATGAAACTTATTACCAATATGGTGATAATAAATATGAACAAGCCATTAAAGAATACTGGGAAAAGATTAAACACAATGACTAAGCAAAAAATTATTTTAGATTGTGATCCGGGACATGATGACGCGATTGCCATCATGCTTGCTGGTTTTGCTCCAAGTTTAGAGATTTTAGGGATTACTGTTGAAGCAGGAAATCAAACCTTAGAGAAAACAGGGAACAACACATTGAATATAGTTCAATATTTGGGACTAGATGTGCCAGTAGCTTTAGGCTCTGGAAAACCACTAAAGCGAAGCCCAATGACCTGTGCTGAAATTCATGGAGAAACAGGTTTAGATGGCTTTCCATTTTCCCCGTTAAAAATCAAATATCACCAGCAAAATGCGGTTGAATTAATGAAATCTTTGTTAGATAAAAACGAAGATGTGACATTAGTTCCAACTGGTCCGTTAACCAATATTGCTGAACTTTTGATCAAGTATCCAGAAGTGAAACAACATATCAAATCAATTGTTCTCATGGGTGGATCAATTGGGTTTGGTAATGTATCTCCTGCTGCCGAGTTTAATATTCTTTGTGATCCAGAGGCAGCAGATATTGTCTTTAATTCAGGATTAGATGTTTATATGCTCGGACTTGATGTTACAAGAAAAGCTCTTGTCCTTCCTGATGTGATGGAAAGAATGTCAAAGATTAATAACAAAGCCGGCAAGCTCTTTATTGATTTAATGAAAGTCTTTAATGAGAACCAACTCAAAATCTTTGGCCATAGTGGAGCACCTCTTCATGATCCAGCGACAATCATTTCATTATTAAACCCGAATGTTTTCACTTTTAAGAAGATGAATGTTGTGATTGATGTCACTGGTGGTCCATCTTATGGAAGAACAAACTGTGACCAATATGATTATTTACATCAACCACATAATGCTTATGTTGCAATTGACATAAATGTCAAAGAATACTGGAACGAAGTTGAAAAAGGTTTAAAACGTTACTCAAAATGAACACTATTTATGTCCTCGGATCATTAAATATGGATCTTGTGATTGAATCCGACAAGATTCCTACAAAAGGTGAAACTGTTCGTGGTGAAAATTTTTCAACCTGTCCTGGTGGAAAAGGATTAAATCAAGCTATTGTTGCTGCTAAACTTGGTGCCAAAGTAAAAATGCTTGGTGCTATTGGATATGATTCTTTTGGTGAGAAAATGTTTAACGCATTAAAAGAAAACAATGTCGATGTTTCTCATATCAAAATGGTTAAAGGTGTTTCTAGTGGAATCGCGATGATCCTTTTACACAATAAAGATAATCGAATCATTCTTGATTTAGGTGCTAATTTAAAACTAACAAAAAGCGATGTAGATAGTTTTCTTAAAGGAGCTAGTGCTGGTGATGTTTTCTTATCTCAGTTAGAGAACAATCTTGAACTTGTCGGTTATGCTTTAGAGGTTGCAAAACGCAAAAAAATGCGTACCGTAATTAATCCTGCTCCATGTGATATCGGAATAAAAAAATATGCCAGATTTATCGATGTTATTACTCCAAATAGTGGAGAATTGCGTATGCTTCTTAAATATGGAAAATACCAGCAAAAACCGGATAAATTAGGAATTTCCACAATTGTTGAAACTAGAGGTAAAGACGGTTATTGTTGCTATAAAGGAAAAGACACAATTTCTGAAAAAGCAGTTAAAGTAAAAGTGGTTGATACCACTGGTGCTGGAGACGCATTTAATGGCGCGTTATGTTACCAACTTGCCCAAGGAAAAGATATTAATAAGACATCACTAAACTTTGCTTGTTTAGCAGCATCAATATCGACAACTAAACACGGAACAAGCGTTTCTTCTCCAACATTGGATGAAATAAAAAAATTCAAAAATAAAATTCAAGCTCTTCGTTAAGAAGGGCTTTTTAAATTCCCATTCATTTTAAGGTGAAAATTTTTTCTTACTAAGTAAGAAGTTTTCTTTTTGGAAAAATAGAGTGCAAATTTTTCTTTTAAAAACGGATTAAGTTAGTGAGAGCGAAAAACTCTCAGGCAAAGACAAGCCTTAAAAACTCGGAACGGGAACTCCTGACTAAATACGTTTCGACGCAATAGAAAGGAGGTAACCTAAATGAAAACTAATAAAGAAATCGTTTACGCTTTCCTGTTAGGAATCATTGAACTGGTTTGTCTCATATTGGAGTTAATCCGATAAAGAAAAAACGAGTCCTTGACTCAATCACATAAAGTAGTCTTGGAGGATCCCGTTCTTATGTGTCTCATTATAGCAAAGCTAAAAATCTTTGCAATACGACAAAGAAAAGTCGTTAAAACTCGGAACGGGAACTCTGGACTACTAAAAAATTTTAATAGAAAGGAGGATCCCGAAATGAAAACTAACAAAGAGGCCGTTATTGCTTTCTTGGTAGCGATCGTTGAGCTTGTTTGCTTGATATTGGAGTTGTTCCGATAAAGAAAAAACGAGTCCACGACTCATTGACATAAAGTAGTCTTGGAGGATCCCGTTCTTATGTTTCTCATTATATCAAAGTCTAAGTACTTTGCAATACGACAAAGACAAGTCGTTAAAACTCAGAACGAATACCTTCTCTAGGGTAATTGAGAAATTATTTGAAAGGAGGTGATACGATGAAGCAATTGAAAGATTTAGAGTCACTCTTTATCTTGGTTGTGATCATCTTGTTTCTTCTTTTGCTCCTTAAAGTTGCAAAATAGATAAACAAATCCCTAGATTAACGTGTGACGAGCGTTTGAAGGATTCGTTCTTCTGGTCTCATTATATCAAAGTCATATTACTTTGCAACATGACAAATACAAGTTATTAAAATGCGGAACGGGAACTCCTAACTACTTGAGTCTGAGACGCAATTGAACGGAGGTAACCCAAATAGAACTACAAAGAAACTGTTGTTGCTTTCTTTCTGGCGATCATTGAGCTTGTTTGCTTGATATTGAAGTTAATCCGATAAAAAACGAGTGCTTGGCTCACGCACATAAAGCAGTTTCGGAGGATCCCGTTCTTGTGTCTCATTATAGCAAAGTTAATTTACTTTGCAACACGCCAAACTTAAAATGTAATCACCACCATAATAACATAGTTATTAAGTTTTTTCTTCTTGCGTATATGTGTATATAATGTTTAAATAATACCCGTTCGCCCAATTAAGGAGAAATTATGATACTTAAGAAAATGAATGGCGTTCAATTTAAAGAATTGATCGTCAGTGGAGCTAAAAATCTTAGAGCCCATTATCAAGAAGTAGACAATTTAAATGTCTTCCCGGTCCCAGATGGTGATACGGGTACAAATATGTGCCGCACAATCGAAGGCGGCGTTAGTAACATCATCAAAGAAGAAAGCAAATCTTTAAGTGATATTGCTAAAGTTCTTTCTAAAGGAATGTTACTTGGAGCTAGAGGTAACTCTGGTGTTATTCTTTCCCAAATCTATCGTGGTATTTGCCGTTCATTTGAAGGCAAACAAGAAGTTGACGCTAAACAATTAGCGGAAGCTTATCGTGTTGGTGTGAAGCAGGCTTACGCTGCTGTTATTACACCAGTCGAAGGAACAATTCTGACTGTCTTTAGAGAAGCAACCGAATATGCTGCCAAGAAGATGACTAAGGATTCCACGATTAACGAATTCTTTGAACTTCACTTAAAACAAGCTTCTAAGTCATTAAAAATGACTAAGGAACTTCTCCCAGTTTTAAAAGAAGCCGATGTCATCGACTCTGGCGGTGCTGGTTACGTCTATATCGTCAAAGGTATTGTTAAATACTTAGGCGGAGAAGTCATTGAAGCCGAACTAGATTTAGGCAAGAAAGAAGAAAAAGGTGAAGAAAAACCAGCGATTGATTTTTCTGCATTCTCTCGTGATGATGAATTAACCTTTGGTTACTGCACAGAATTCATCTTACGTTTACAAAGTAAAAAAGTGAACGTTGATGAATTCGATGTCCAAACAATTATTGATATTTTAAATTCCAAAGAAATCTCTGGTGACTCGATTGTCGCCTTAAAAGACGATGACGTCGTAAAAGTTCATGTTCACACCAAAGATCCAGGTTTAGTTCTTCACGAAATGCGTCAATTCGGTGAATTTTTAACCACCAAAGTTGAAAACATGTCTCTTCAACATAATGAAAACATGACTGAAGAAGAAAAACTTGCTTCCCAAAAGAGAGAACACAAGAAGTACGCTATTGTTGCTGTTGCTCAAGGCGAAGGAATCTGTTCTCAATTCGAAGCTTTAGGTGTTGATGTCATTGTTAAAGGTAACCAAACAATGAACCCATCTACTGAAGACTTCTTAAAAGCATTTAAACAATTAGATGCCGAAAACATTATTGTTTTCCCAAATAACAAAAACATTATTATGGCTGCTAAACAAGCAGCCGGATTATATAAAGCTGCGAAAGTCAAAGTTGCTGCTAGTAACTTCATCCCACAATGTTACTCTGCTCTAACTATGTTAGATTTCTCCAGCGATGATCTTGAACTCATCATGGGTAACTTTAACGCTGCTTTAAGAAACGTTGTTTCTGGATCAATTACAACCGCTATTCGTAGCACCAGACTCAACGGAGTTAACATCCGTAAAGGTGAAAACCTTTGTATTGTTGATGGCAAAGTTGTTGCCTCAACAATTAATAAGTACCATGTTGTTGGTGATCTTTTAAGAAAGATCCCTGACATCCAAGATAAACAACTTCTCACAGTTTTCTTTGGTAAGGATTGCACTGAAGCTGAACGAAAGAAAAACATGGATTGGGTCAAACAAAAATACCCACATCTCGAAGTTGGTTGTGTTGATGGCGGACAAGCCGTTTATAAGTTCTTGTTAGCTATTGAATAAAATTGTCCCAATAAAATCAAAAGATTTAATTGTATAAAGTCTATAGCGAAAGAAAATGGGTAGGTATTTGTATTACATTATTGCTCTAGTAACCGCTGGGTTAATGTTTTTAACCTATTTTCTTGTTCATAAGAAAGCTGAAAAGAAGATTCCTCTTGTAACTAAATTGGTTGGCTGGGGACTCTTCCTTTTATATTTTGTTTGGTTCTTACTTGGTAAAGGAGGTCTACTTTCCTCGATTTACAAGTTGCAACTTCCTGAACCTTACATCTATGAGCATTTTGCTATTGGTGGAGAAGGTGCTGCAGCAGTAATGATGCTCACATTCTGGGCCTTTACAATCTCGCATATTACCGGAATTGTTTCATCATTCTTTGACTTTAAAATCATTCATCGAATGGAACAATATGTTTCACCTGTTCTACTTTTATTTTCTTTGATTGCTCTTCCATATTTGACCTATGGTCAATCAAAGACATTTGATTTTACTGTTACAGGTTTGATTATTGCAATTGAACTTGGTGTATTAATCGCTAAAACAGTTCATCAACTTATCTATAGCCGTGTTTCGATGAAGATGAGCAAAGGAGAAATAATTGAATTTGTCCTTTGTGTTTTAGGAGCAATTCTATTCACAATGATGGATTTCATTCCTGTTGCCTTCTCTGGAAACTCTCAAATTCTTGCACCACTTAAAGATTTTGGATCAGGTCATCGTTATTACATTTATGCAACATTTATTTTCCTTATTGGTCTTTCTTTATTATTAAGAAACCACAAAGGCGAATACGCCAGAATGGTCATGTTATACATCTGCTTTGGTGGCATGATCTCATTCTCCTATGGATATGATTTCTCAATCTTTATTCGTCCATATGATTGGCCACTTCACATTTGTAATACAGCGATGTTTATTTTGCCAATTGCTTTGGTGACGAAAAACGAGAAAGTTTTCTATTTTACATTCTTTATTAATATTCTCGGCGCATTCCTTGCGATTATGATGCCGAACTATAACGAACCAATATTCTTAAATTCTCCAAGAACGATTGGATTCTTTACTAACCATATTGAAGCGATGGCGGCACCACTTGTCTGTGTTTTGACAGGTATTTTCCCACGTCCAAAGAAGAAACAATTTTTCTATTCGATGGTTGGTTTTGCTATTTACTACGTTCTTGTTTTATTCTTTAACACCTTCTTTACAGCACTTTGGCCAAAACGTGAATTTGACTACTTCTACATTAACTCAGACTTTGTTGCTTCGAAGGTTCATGCTGAAGGATTGTTAAAGAACTTTGGATGGACATTCACAATTAATGGAATGAAATTCCAGATGTATCCATTATATCAAGCTATTTACTTTGCTGGATTCGTTCTGATGTCTATTGGAATGTGGTACGTCTATGCTTGGATTTTCAAATTCCAAGATTACTTAATTTATCTAAATCAACGATCAAGAAAGATTAAATTTGATGAAATCGCCCTATCTCAACAGTATGGGCAGAAAGAGGTGAAAAATTGTATGAACCCAGAAAGTGTTAATAAACTTGTCATTTCCCATTTTGGAAAACGCTATACGGAAAGCGCACCTTTCGCTGTTCGCGACATTAATTTCACGGCAAATGCTGGAGAAATTATTGGTTTCCTTGGACCAAACGGTGCTGGTAAATCAACCACAATTAAAGCCGTTGTTGGTATTCACCTCCCAACTGAAGGCAAAATTGAAGTAAACGGTTATGATGTGGCAGTTCAACCTGTTCAAGCTAAATCTCAACTTGGTTTTGTTCCTGATCACTATGCTCTTTATGAAAACTTAACTGGTCGCGAATATTTAAACTACATTGCTGACCTTTATAAAGTTTCCCAAGAAGATAGAGATGCATTCCTAAAAGAATTTTTGAAAACTCTTGCTATGGAAGATGCTATTGATAACAAAATTCAAACCTATTCTCATGGTATGAAACAAAAAATTGCTATTATGGCTTCGATTATTCATAAACCAAAATTATGGATTCTTGATGAACCTTTAACAGGTCTTGATCCTGTTAGTATTTTCCAAGTTAAGCAATGTTTAAAACGTCACGCCGAACAAGGAAACATTGTTTTCTTCTCGTCACACTTAATTGATATCGTCGAAAAACTTTGTGATCGAATTATCATTATTGCTCATCACAAAGTCGTTGATGTTGCCAATGTCAAAGAACTTGTCGATAAGGGCGTTGATTTAGAGCAATATTATATGGAGAAAACAGGACTCGAAACTGGTAACTAAAAAATGAAAAAATTCCTAGCAAAAATCGGTCATTTCTTTCAAAACTGCTGGAAAAAAGTGGCAGGATTTTTTGCTCGTATCACTCGAAAAATTAGATCAACCAAGGTTTACACTTTGGTGATGATGCAACTAAAAGATAAATGGAATATTTCATTTAAAGCAAATAAGAAGGCATCATTATTTAAACTCGTCGGATACCTCATTTTATTTGCTGCAATTACTGCAATTGTTTATCTCTTAATGAGCATGTCTGCCACACGACTTGGAATCTTCATTGAGAGCCGCATTCCTGTTAACGCAATGATTCCATTAATTGGTGTTGTTTTAGTGTTTGAGTTTTTCTCAACACTAATTGGACTTACTAAAGCTTTATTTTTTGCGAAAGATAATGTTGTTTTAATTACATACCCAGTGAAGTCTCATCAATTATTCTTATCCAAATTAATTGTTTATTACATTGACGCTTTAAAGAAATCGTTAACATTATTCATTCCAATTGTTTTTAGCTTTGGAATTATTTATGGCTATGGATTTTATTTCTACTTATGGGTTTTGTTCCTTGATTTACTCATTGTAGCGGTACTTGTTTTATTCTCTGGATTATTAGCAATTCCTGCATTTTTCGTGATGAAATTCTTATCACATTACCGCATTATCCAAGCGTTGTTTTACCTAGCAATTCTCGGCTTAATTATCTTTTTAGCAATTAAATTGATTGGAATTATTCCAACGAACATTAACTTAATTTCTGAATATGAGAAATTCTCGATCAGTCTGAACAGTGCTTTATATTGGTTTGCTAATACATTTAATGTTCTTAAGGCAATTACATTTATGTTCTGCGGACAACGTAATGGACTTACAATGAACATCTTCTCCACCTATTCTTGGGCTGGCTTCCTAATTGCTATTGCACTTATTGCCATCCTTGTCCTTGGAAATATGTTCTTATCCAAGCCATTCTATTCAAAGATGATTGCTTCAAACAATTCCAATCGCACATCTTTAGGCCACAAACACAAAAACCATCGCCATTCACGTTATTTTTCAGTTTTCAATTATGAAATGCTTCGAATTGTGAGAAACGAAAAGTTCATTGTTGCTTCAATTATTTCGGTTGCAATGATGCCGTTAATTACATTGATCTTTAATCGTGTCTACAATTCTATTCCAACACGTCAATTTGGCGATCAAATGATTTATGTCTTTAACTTCTTCTTTATCTTTATCGTTACGGCCAGCCATAACGTGACAGCGTCTTACATCTTTAGTAAAGATGGACCAAGTTGGACTGTGAATAAAACAATTCCAGCAAATCCACAAGTATCTTTAACTTTGAGACTTGTTTACAATGTCATAGTTTCGCTAGCAATTATCATTCCATCATCAATACTTTTCTTTAAAGATTATCAAGGTGAAACTTTCTCAGTGGTTTTCTTTATTTTAAGTTTGATTGTTTTAACATTAATCCATTTATTTATGTCTGCAAGTTATGACTTCTCACACTCACAAAATAAAGATAAAGCTGATATTGGTAGCGAAATTATTAATGGACACGAAGCAGTTTCTTTAGGAATCGGTTTCCTAATTGGTTTAGCTGCTGTTTTGGTTCATGTAATCTTCCTTATTACTCAATCAACAAACCCAGGACTAAGATTCTTTATTTTGGTTGCTCTAGCATTGGCTCTAGTTGTTTATTATTTCTTAAAGAAAGTCCGTGTGACTTACCAGGAGAATTAACGTTATGAAAAAGTCTTCAATCTTCATTCTTCTAGTCACATTTATCGTCTCAATCTTCATGATTTCATTCTATGGAGGCTCAATTAGAAACGACCAATTTAAACGTTATTTTGACGATGCCGAAATTCTTTATTTTGAACAAATGAAAGAAGATGGAACGTTACAAAAAATTGATATTCGTGAGGAATCCATCGGTAAAAAGACACTTCGATACTCAGTTATTGAATTAAACCAATACGATGGCATTGCTCAAGTGTATATTAAATACAGTGTCACTCCAGAAGACGTCACTGATAGTGATGGTTATGAGTTTGTTATCACTTCTGGTAATGGCACTTTTGATGTTGTTGAACATGGTGAAACAATCACTTACAACTATGTTGACATCAACAAAAACGAAATGACATTCCGTCACGAATGTTCGATTCGTTTGTGCTTACGAACCACAGATGGTTCTGGTATTGCACGCTATGTTACGATTATTTGTAGCGCACCTGCTACTGAATAATAAATTTGAAAAAAAGAAAGGAAATATAGAGATGAATACAAAGAAAATCTCTCTTGCTCTCGTCTCAGTGTTTGCTCTTGTAGGCTTAGCATCCTGCAGTCAAAAGGGTAAAGAACCTGGTCAAGAAGCCACTGTGACAAGCATGAAACTCAATAGCGGATTCCGTACAGCCTATATGACTGGTGAAACTATTGACTGGACAAAAGTCTCTGTTACAGTCGCTTATTCTGACTCAAGTAGCGCAACTTTTACCGGCAATAAAGTTGAATTCGATGTTGAAACTCCAGCAGAATCCACAAGCTTAGTTGTTTATACAAGCGGATTACATGCTCAAGCTACAGCTGAAGAAGGTGAATACGCCATTACTGCAGCCCTTGCTGGAAAAACACAGAAATTTGATCTCGCAAATGTCGTTGTTGGAAAAATCGTTCCATCAAAATATGATTTAGTTTCATTCGACATTCCAGACTTTGTTGAAACTTACAAAAGTGCCAAAGAGTCTGCTGGACAACCAGGTGAATCCAATTTCTATCAAGGCAGTGAATTATTCACTGTCGGAACTCTTAATGTTTTTGAATTTGAGCCAGTGGCTACATTCATGAACAAAGAAACACGTGAAATTGTTCCATCAACAAACTATAAGAAAGTAACTAGTGTTAAAGTGAAATCAGCTAGTGCTTACGTTGATGCCGATACAAACGACTACAAAGTCGTTGATGGTGGAGTTAAATTTAACGACTCTGCTGCTGGAAAACAATTTAAGTTAACTGTTTTCCCACAAGACTTTGAAACTGTTCTTGAAGATCCAGTTACTCCAGCTGAAATGGAATTCAAAGTTGAAAGAGGATTCAACGTCTACGAAGCCAAAGAACTTGGTATTCTTAACGTTACATCCCATACTTCTGAATGGTTCTATGATAATCCATTTAACACTCATATCGGTGTTAAAAATGGCTTAACTAACTTTGCTGATAC
>DGSJ01000052.1 GCA_002393905.1 Caryophanales bacterium UBA4365 | reverse complement strand
TGAGTACTTCATTGTAATCAATGATTGTGATAATGTGGGCTGGAGCAATGATGATGTAATCAGCATCAGATTCATAATAGACCCAGTCATTTTCACGAATCGCGTTTAAATCAGAGTTAAATTTTGGATCACGAATACCACGTTCGTTCATCAAAATATTTTGACGACCAATCTTGGTGTTATTGACCCAGGTTTTAAGTGAGCCGATGTGTTTAGCAACACTTCGGTAGTTATCCTTAACAAGGATATTAATTTCATCAATTGAGGAGTTAGTGAAATTAGAAAGAGCAAAATCCATAATCGCATAGCGACCAAGGAAGGAGGTTGAACCAGTCGTACGTTTCTTGGTTAATTCACCTAGTGTTGGTGAATCATAGAGGTTTAATAAACCTAAAACTTTGTGTCCCATTCTTATTTCTCCTCTCCAGCATAAAGCTTAATGTGCTCTGCATCACCAATAATTTGGGTGCCATTTTTAATTTCCACATCTGGTGCAATTACGGCATAAGAAGCCACAACACCATCATGGATTTTTACATTACCCATGACCACACAGTGGTCAATCTTAGCATCTTTATCAATCGTGACTAAGCGAGAAATAACAGAGTGTTTCACTTCACCATGAATGACTGTGCCTTGGTCAATTAAGGAGTCTTCAACAACAGCCTTTGAACCAATGTATTGTGGATGACATGGTTGGTCTTCAGTGTAGATAGTGTGACCATTAAAGATTTCTTTAAGGTTAGTTTCTTTTGTTCCATCAAGAAGATCCATGTTGGCTTCATGAAGCGAAGCAATCGTACCGACATCTTTCCAGTATCCACGATACTTATAGGCAAATAAACGTGCTCCACCATTTAATAATGCTGGAATGACGTCTTTACCAAAATCGTGTGAACTATCTTTCTTCTTGGCGTCTTTAATCAAGGCCTCGCGAAGAACAGAGTACTTAAATAAGTAAATACCCATCGAAGCAAGGTTGCTTGTTGGATGAGCTGGTTTTTCATGGAACTCGATAATACGGTTCTTTTCATCGGCGACTAAGATACCAAAACGAGAAGCTTCTTTCCAAGGAACTTCATAAACTCCGATTGTGCAATCTGAGTCGTTTTGGATGTGCTCCGCCACCATTTCATCAAATGATGTCGAATAGATATGGTCACCAGAAAGAATCAAAATATAATCTGGATGTGTGGAATCCATAAAATCGATATTGGCGTAGATGGCATCAGCGGTTCCTTTGTACCAGGATAAACCTTCATCAGTTTGTCTTGGAGCAAGGGTGGTTGTTAATGAACGAACTCCATTAAGACCCCATTTCTCACCATTACCAATATATTGATCGAGATAAACCGATTCGTATTGGGTGAGAACTCCAACTGTGGTAATGTGCGAATTGGCACAGTTACTTAGAGGAAAATCGATGATGCGATATTTCGCTCCAAATGTCACAGCTGGTTTAGCGTTTTTCTTTGTTAAAGCTTCTAGACGGCTTCCTTTTCCACCGGCTAGAATCATTGCGACAACTTTTTTAGACATTGCTAACTCCTATAAATAAAAAACGAAATTAAAATTTCTAATCGTATTGTAGCACATTAGTAAGAAATAACTATAAGAATAAACTAAAAGTTTAAATTTTTAATGTTTTTGAAGACGTTTTTTGCGGTAGATAAATCCGACTACACCACCAGCAATAACTAAACCTAAAGAGGTGTAAAACACTGGACGTAAAACACGATAATGAGTTGGTCCAACCCACTTCACTTCCATATTGTTTTGACCTTTGTGAAGTCTAAAGGAAAGTAATCCATCAACGTTTTCTCCAGAGACTTTTTCATTACCAAAATAAGCGTAATATCCATCAGCATAAAATTGTGGAAGTTGGATGAGAGCTTCATCGCTTGTGACTTCTAAATTAAATCCAAAATTTGGACAGTCATATTTAGTTAATTCAATGTTTGCTGTTCCTTCTAAAATTGCCGGAGCAATATAACTATCTTTATCATAGATAAAATTGTTTTGGAAAATGAGTCTTGTGCGGATGTCTTTGTATAACGAATTTTCGTATTTTGGAGTGTAGTTATAGATGTACCAATTTGTAGACCAATCTGGGTCATCATAACGAAGATCAAAGCATAGAGGAACCATCTCGTTTTGTGCACCACTCGAACGATGGTTGAGAGTGTATTCTTCAGCGTCTTTCATCACGAATAAATCAGCATCTTCCGCTACAGCTAAATAAACACGTTTTTCCACTAATCCTTGGCTCACGAGAAGCAAAGAAGATGCGGCGGCTAAAGCGAAGTTTAAAACTGGTTTTTTGAATTTGAGATCACTAAGTAAAACGCAAACGAATCCAGCGAGCATAAAATAAGCCATACCCCAGATTCGCCAGGCGAATTGAACGTTATACATCACCTTTGGCATAATCACCCAAACATCAGCAACAAATATCAAAATTAGACAGACAACAAACGAAGCAAAGAAGAAGTAGAAGTTAGGATCTTTATAAATCGTTTTTCTTGTTGACTCACTACTTTCAACATTAGTAAATGTTGGCACAATCTCAAAAACGACAAACATGACATAGAAGATGGCTAAAGCGAGATACTGTTCGACTCGTCCATCCATCAAAAGTGGGAAGATAACTAAAACTACTAAATCAATTGGGAATCGTCCCCACCATGGAAGTTTCTTTGCCCAGTGATCGACAACAAACATTGCCGCGATAGATACAGCAAACATGAAGAATCCGAAAACTAAGAACGATACACTCGAGGCATCCCACCACTTGGAGAATTCAACTGAACGAATCCATCCAATATTTAGGAAGCCTGAAAAGTCTGTTGCGGTTCCTGTTGATGCTTGTACAAAGTCAAGATTTGTCCATTGAACTTCCGGATCGGAGAAACGATAGATTCCAGAGTTTTTAACAACCATAGAATTCACCACATAATAAAGAAGTAATCCGGTTGTTAAAAACACCGTAATTCCTAAGGAAGTCCAGAACAATTTATCTTTTCTTTTAATAATAATTTGTTTGAAATTAGCAAAGACAAAAATCACTCCAAAAATCGCCGTCAAAAGTCCAGTAAATGGGTGAGTCATAATCACACCAGCAGCACCTAATGCTAAGGCGATGTAAGAAGAGACTTTAAAATCATCATATAAAATCGAATATGCACCGTAAAACACCATCGGAATAAACCCGATAGCAACTGCTTCGCCATAGGCGCAGCGAGATAATGCACAGAAACTACGATATGGAAGGAAGATAAAAATAAAGGCAGTTATTAAGGAAATGTAATAGTTTTTGGAAATTTTACGACCTAATTTATACATGTAAATTGCGCCTAAAATTGAGGAAAGGAAGATCGTAGCTTTATAGCCAAAAATAACATCTCCTCCAGCCCATGAAGTTAAAAACGCAATAATAGCAGCTGAATAATGGGAAACTGGACCATAGTAGCTTTGGTTATAAATAGCAAAGCCACCCATGAAGACATGGTTTGGACCAATGCCAAAGTTACCATGTTTCATTCCATAATAAATGTCGTAGATTTGGGAAATATGAAAACCAATGTCATCACCACCGGCGATACCATCATAAAAAAGAACATAAGTTGAAAAAAGAGCTGCTAAAACTAGAATCACATAAGGAATAGAGTGAATTAGAATGTTAAATATGCACTCTTTTCTAGCTGTTTTCATTTCCAAAATAATAACATAGTCATTATTGGAATGAAATAATAAGTAGAGTCGTCACTTCGAATTTGCTACAATAAAAACATGTCTCGTAAAGGTAAGGATATTGTTGTTCATCTTTCTAGCAAGAAATTGATCTTTTTATACATTGGAACATTTCTTGTTTTTGAAGCGATTTTCTTCTTCTCATTTACGTTTGGTTCGATTGTGACAAACCATGCTTTAGATGTTCCGTTTTTCATTTATACACCACTTTTAGTGGTGATGAGTATCATTCTTTGTATTATGTCAATTAAAAATACCTACTACATTTTGAATGATTCCAGAGTTATTCACGTTCGTATGGGAAAAGAAGTTTCTTACGAGTGGTCGCACATTGTTTATATTAATGAAGAATGGAGTAAAAAACATAAGACTTTAGATTTCTTCTTAGAGTCAGGAAAAGAATGCTACTTATCATTTGATAAGGAAGGTAAACTTTACGAATACGCTTTACGAAATTGTCGACTCCTCGAATTAGAAGATTTCCAACGAAGATATTCAAAAAATAAACTTTAGTTTGAAAATACTAAAGTACATTGATATAATAGCAACTGCTTTTCTTAAGATTGAGAGGTAAATACGATGTCAAGAGTTTGTCAAATCACAGGTGTTGGACGTAGATCCGGTAACAACCGTTCCCATAGTAATATTGCTACCCGTCGTGTCTGGAACGCCAACTTACAAAAATACAAAGTTAACATTAATGGAAAAATGGTTACTGTCCGTATGACAGCTAGAGCCCACCGTTCATTAATGAAAAACGCTAAGTAATTAATTACTTAAGCAATAGAAAAATCCGTCAATCGACGGATTTTTTCATCTTTATATTCTTATCTAATTAAGGAAATTAGGAAGATAATCTCGCCTAAGAAATTAATTAAGATTAGTAACCACTCTGAGAAAGCAAGCGGGAAGATCTTTGGTCGAGAATAAGTTACTTCTTCTCCACTACCACTTTTCACGAGTTGAGCCCAGTTCTTTAATTTTGGATTTAAGGTAATCACTAAAGTAGAAATTGTTAATAATCCAGCAAGGATTGCCACCACTAATGTCAGTGGACTTCCTTTATCAAACTTGTTCCAGGTAGTGTAAGTAAGGATGGCATAGACGGTCGTTAAGCCATTCACAAGGAATGATCCAGCCATAAAGGCAGTCGATAATTTGGTATGTGTATTCGTATAACGAATTTTGAATAAGAAAATTGAGACCATGACTAATCCTTCTAGACCATATAAGAAGGAGACGATCATCGCAATTGCACCTAATCCACCAAACTCATCAAGAAGTGGAAGGACTACAAAAACTGGAGCGAAACATAATCCACTAAAAGTGAATAATAAAATTCGATAGACACCAGAAGCTGGAATATTCTCTTTAATCAGTTCGCATGGGAAAAGTCTCATAAATGAGCGATTCTCTTCTTCAACATAACGAAGTCGAACAATGCTTAAAACTCCTAGAGCAATAAAAACTCCAGCAAAAGCGACAAGAAAGAAAATCCAAACAAGGTTAATCGAAATCATCTAAGAGACTCCATTCTTTCTTTGACATCGTCATGTCCATAAATATATGAACCAGCGACAAGAATATCAGCGCCAGCTTTGCGGCACTTTGCACCGGTTTCCGCATTTATTCCACCATCGACTTCAATTAAACAATTAAGATGGTGTTTATCAATGTATTTACGGAGTTTTTTAATTTTCTTTAATGCACTTGGAATAAATGCTTGGCCACCTTTTCCTGGTTCAACAGACATCACTAAAACTAGTTCAACTTTGTCTAACCATGGTAAAGCTTCTTTGACATTAGTCTTTGGTTTAATAGAGATTCCTGCTTTACAGTTTTTAGCATGTAAGTCATTAATGACTTTCGATGTACATTTTGGACAAAAATTAACTGCTTCAAGATGGAATGTCACTAGATCAGCACCAGCGTCAGCAAAGATTGGAGCCCATTTCTTTGGGTCTTGAACCATGATGTGAACATCGTTCACCATTTTATGGCATTTAGCGAATTCTTGAACTTGTTCAGGAGTATAGGATTTATTTGGTACAAAAATGCCATCCATGACATCCCAGTGAATGTATTCAGCGCCAAGTTTTTCAACTTTTAAAATTTCATTTTTTAAATCGTTTTTATCAGCGGATAATAGGCTAGGAGCAATGTAGTTTTTCATCATTTGTACCTCTCTTGACGATATTCTAATTCGGATAGTAACTTTACATAGATTTCATGGGCTTCATTAGATAGATTCCCATTTTCAATCTCTTCTTTAATTTTACATTGTTTTTCGTTTTGGTGTAGACAATTAGAGAAATAACACTCAGTGTAATATTTCTCATATCCCGGAAAATAGTGGGCTAAATCTTCTTTATACATACATAAATCTAGCGAAGAAAATCCCGGGGTATCAGCGATAAAAGAGTCTTCATATGGAAGAAGAATAACTTCCTTAGTTTGGTGTTTTCCTCTTCCTAAGGCATTTGAATATTCACCAATTTTACGGTTAAAAGCTGGATCAATAGCGTTAATTAGACTAGATTTACCAACACCGGTTTGACCCATAAATAGAACAACTTTACCTTTGACGAGTTCACGAACTTTTTGCTTAGATGGTTCATCATCTTTAGAAACAAAAATTGTTTCAATGCCAATTTTAGCTAAGTCAGTTTTGATGCGTTCGATTTGTGTTTTATCTTGTAGACAATCAACTTTAGTTAAAACAACTTTGGCTTCAATATCGTGCATCAAAACATAAGTTAGGAACTTATAAATAAGTTCTTCACTAAGTTCTGGTTCAACAACACTCATTGTTACCAAAGCTAAGTCAATGTTGGCACAGCGAGGACGAATGAGTTCGTTTTTACGTTCTAATATTTTTTCAATGACAAAATGGTCTTCATCGAATTCAACGTTATCGCCGACACAAAGATGCTCTTTACGATATTTAAAAATTCCTTTTGGAAAAACATCATAGCAAACGCCATCTTTATAGATGCGATAAATCCCACCACTAGTTGAAACAATCTTACCAATCATTATTTAAATCCAAAGATTTTCTTTAACAAATTCTTATGTTCTTTGAGGTTATCTTTATTCTGCAATGCATTCGAAATATCGTTCATCATTTCCTGAGCAGATTCATAACGATTTGCTGGGTTTTTTGCACAAGCTTTATGAATAATTTTGTCAAAAACATCAGCAATTCCTGGTTTA
This sequence comes from Caryophanales bacterium UBA4365, assembly GCA_002393905.1. GTDB lineage: Bacteria > Bacillota_I > Bacilli_A > RFN20 > CAG-826 > Fiminaster. The sequence goes on along the minus strand of DGSJ01000052.1, from coordinate 1,509 downwards.
AATTGACTTAAATGTGGGAACGAACGTTTCACGTGTGCCATTGCGATATCTTTTGTTGAGCCATCTTCAAATGGAAGTCTTCCAGTAAGAAGTTGGAAATAAGTAACACCACAGGAATAGATATCAGATTGAATAGAAGCTTGTTCGCCAACACAGACTTCTGGAGCTAGATAATAAACTGATCCAAACACACCCTGTTTAGAATCATCTTCATCTAAACTTTGTGCGATACCAAAGTCGGCAAGTTTAACTGTTCCATTGGCTAAATAGAAAATGTTTTGAGGTTTAATGTCACGATGAATTACACCACGTTTATGGATGTAATCAATCGCATCTAAGAGTTGAATCATGATTTCAGAGGCTTCTTTTAAGGAGAAAGTTGTTTGGAAATCAATCCTATCAAACAGAGTTTGACCTTTAACATATTCAAAAATCAAGTAAGGACGTTCATCAACTTTGCCTTGGTTATAAACCTTCACAATATTTGGATGGTTAAACGACGCACACGCTTCAGCTTCGTGTTCAAAACGAGCAACGCTTCGTGGATCATTAACTAACTCTTCTTTAATGATCTTCACCGCTACTGTTTGTTTCTTAACAAAATCGGTCGCTAAATAAACTTCAGCGGTTCCGCCTGTTCCAATGCGGCCGGTAATACGATAACGATTTGAAAGAACATCACCAATCTTAATCATTTTTGATTTTCTCCCATAGCGAAATCGCCATGTTATCTGAACCACCGTTAGAGTTAGCAACAGCGAGTAAAGTATCGACTTTTTGTTCAAGTCGTTCACTCGTTAATAAGATATCTCTCATTTGATCGTTGTTCATGTTGTTATATAAACCATCCGAACAAAGCAAAATGGAGTCATATTCATTTTTTAAAATCACTAATGAGTAAGAAATTGTTGGATAAATTCCTAAAGCATTCATTAATTTATGTCGGTCACTAGAGATCGACATTTCTTCTTTTTTGATCTTGCCAATGTTATAGAGATAATCGACATAGCTTTGGTCTTCTGTTAATTGAGAAAAAGCACCATCTTTTAATCCGTATGCTCTTGAATCTCCAGCATAGGCAATATAAATACGATTTTTGTGGAGTAAGGCAAGAACAATTGTGCTTCCCATGTCTTGGTAAATTTTGTTCTTCTCAGCAGTTGAAAAGATTTCATGATTAATCGTTTTTAATGTGCGATTTAAGAATAAACGAATTGAAAAACCACCGTAAAACTTGGTTATTTTTCTAAATTCATCGCTTAAAACATTCACCGCTAATTGTGAAGCATAATCGCCTTTGTTGTGACCACCAAGACCATCGCAAACGCAGAGCAAAACATCACCTTGTGCATTAACAAGTGAAATGGCGCGGTCTTCGTTAACAACGCGGACCTTACCGATATCAGTACGAGAAATAAATGCTCCCTTAATTGCTTTCATGTTGTTCCTTCGCTCTTAATTGGCCACAAGCGGCATCAATGTCATTTCCAAATTCTTTACGAACAGTTG
>DGSJ01000060.1 GCA_002393905.1 Caryophanales bacterium UBA4365 | reverse complement strand
GAGAATCTTTTCCATCAGAAAGAAGATAGACGTTATCCCATTTCTTTGGAATAGCTTCGTATGCTTTGCTTCCTTTAAATGTCGCTAGCATTCTTGCTTCATCATGATGTTTATACCAATAACGTGGGGCGTTATCGTTTCTTAAGAGTCTTTTAATAATGATTTGTTTTAAGAGTTTCTTTGGGACAATCTTACCCATTTTAAAGTATTTATGTCTATTTAAGACATCATCCCAGAATCCAGCGATGCTGTCTTCTTGGAAATGGAAGAGTTCTTCTAGTTGATTGGAGTCACTATAGAAGACACCATGGAAGTTACGGGTAGCATTGTAGTTTGGATCAAAGAATTGTTTGGTGGATGCACCAATCATCTTAAAGCCTAAATCAAAAGTTTCACTTCCGGTAGCGCGTCCTTTTGGGCCTCCACCAATGTTGAAACAATGTTTCCAGAAGTTTTCTTCGTTAAGTTCTCCAGCGCGGTCTCTTCTTAAAATATTTCTAATAAGGATAGCTGAGTCTTTCGCAGTAACCCATTCTAAAGGAGCATTAAAACAAGTGTGGAACATTAATCCATCAGAGATGTTCGCCATTAAGAGTTGTTCATAAAGCATGGCGGTTTGTCTTAAGACAGTCCACTGTTTCACGTTACTTTCTAAGACAGTAAATTCACCTCTCATCTTTGTTAGAGCATAAATATCAAAGACTGAAACAAGAAGAGGGTCACCGATACGACCAAATAAATGGTTTTCGTTACGATCACCAAATAAAGCAACTGTGGAAATATGAATTAATTTTGGTTGTTTTTCACCAAGAGATTCAATGACTTTGCAAAGAACTTTTGGACCAATTTCGTTTGATTCAATTGCACCTTTTGGATCATGGTCAGAATGAGGTGGAATAATTGCTCCTAAATTAAGAACATAATCCACTCCATCAACGAGTTTTTTAACAGCTTCTTCATTCGCAATTGAACCGTCAATTACAGTGATTTTAGCCGAAAATTGCTGGTGTTTTTTGATTAATTTGTTTGTTTCTTTTTTATCAAAACGAAGCACTCTAATTTCATCAATGTAGTCTTCTTTTAAAAGGGTATCAAAGAGGACTGAACCCATGTGGCCAGAGGCACCAGTTAATGCTACTTTCATATTAGTTTTCCTTTACTGTCTGTGCGTCTTTTTTGATTGGTAAAACAAGACGTTTACGTAATTCTTTTTTAATCATATCGAAACGTTGGTTAGATAACTCTGCGAATTGTTTAACTTTTAATCCAAGATGGAGTGAGTAAGCAAAGTCAACAATCATTGCTCCAACAACTCCACCAATAAAGTAGGTATAGATAAGGTTTTCACTAATCCAATCAATAACCTGTACTAAATAAGGATTAATAAAGAAGAAATATATAGAGCCCACAGCTAACCAAGCTAAGGAGAAAGATGGACAAATAATGCCCATAATATTTCCTTTTCGCTTGGAATAATCCCAAAGTTTTACGTGTAATCCTTTTATAAAGATTAAGCCAGCAATAAATTCCACCACCGTCATTAATACACCGATTAAAAGAATGTGAATAATGATGTCGAGCCACTGAGCTTCGATACCAAATGAAATATTACTGACAGCGTATAAACAAAGAACGCCAAAACCATAGATTGGAAGATACGGACCAACTAAAAAGCCCGGATTCATCCATCTTTTTTGGGAGACAAATCTTCTAAAAAATAATTCGAGAACCCATCCGAAGAGGGAACCGATGACGAATAATGTTGATGCGATAACTAAGTACTTCATAATTCTAACCCCAAATATGATTTCACAAATTCAGATATAAAGAAATAAAAATCTTTTCATAGAAAAGCAAAATGCCATTTGCTATAATACACTCTTCAGTTAGTCGAGGATAACTTTATGCAAGTCAAAAAATCAACAATCCTAATTCCACTTCTAGCAATAGTCTTAGCTGGATGTGCCCCTACACCAAAAAAGAAAAGACGTTCGTCAAGCGAAGAACCAACTAGTGTAGAACCAACTTCAGGAGTTGATCCAACATCCTCGACACCAACAAGTAATCCTACCACTACTTCTACTCCGACAACGACCTCTACTCCTACTCCAACGAGCACTACTCCAACACCTACGAGTAGCACACCTTCTCCAACTTCCGCGAGTAGTACACCTGCTCCAACACCATCTTCTTCCTCTACTTCAACAGCACCTGTTGTTGTTCATGTAACAGATGTCACAATTAGCGGAAGTGAAACAATAACAAAGAAAGTCGGAGATGCATCCTTTAGTTTAACTTGGACAGTTTTTCCAAGTAATGCGACTAACAAAAATGTCACTTGGAAATCTTCTAATACAAGTGCCGCGACTATTACTAATGCTGGTCAAGTAACCATTGTTGCTAAAGGAACTACTGTTTTAACAGTAACCACTGTTGACCAATCTAAAACTGATAGTGTTACTTTAACTGTTACTGAAGATACACCTTCACCAATTTCAAAAACCAAACTGAAATACACATACGATGATTATCAAGAAGGAGCTGGCGGCGATAACTGTCCTCTAGTAGGAAATCCAAAGTTACTTATTGTGCCAGTCTGGTTTACCGATTCATCATCATTCATTAGCGAAAGCAAAAAAGAAACTGTTCGAAGTGATATTCAAACAGCTTATTTAGGAAGTAATGATGCAACGGGCTGGAGAAGTGTTAAAACATTCTATGAAGAAGAATCTCTTGGAAAAGTTTCTTTAACTGGTACAGTTTCAGAATGGTACAGTTGTGGAAAGACTTCTGAATATTATGGTAATGATGATTACACATCTCTTACATCGGCACTAGTTGATGAAGCGGTTACTTGGTATTTTAAAAACAACACCTCTGATAACCGTCGTAATTACGATACTAACGGGGATGGATTTATGGATGGCGTCATGCTCATCTATGCTGCCGCTGATATGAGTGCTAACAAGTCCGCCGGAGAAAACCTCTGGGCGTATTGTTATTGGTTAGATAACCAAGCTAGCACATCTTCTCCAGCCGCAAAGACATTCTTCTGGGCTTCTTACGACTTTATGTACGATAAAAGTACCGCTCAAACAAGAACAGGAAAGAGCAACTATGCTAGTGGAAATTGTTCCCACTGTAATGTTGATGCTCATACATTTATTCATGAAATGGGTCACGTCTTTGGGGTTGAGGACTACTACGATTATTCTATTCAATATTCACCAGCTGGTGGATTTAGCATGCAGGATATGAATATTGGTGGCCATGATCCATACTCATTAATGGCGTACGGATGGGCTGATCCTTACATTCCAACATCAACAACCACTATTACTATTAACGACTTCCAAAGTAGTCACGATGTTATTCTTTTATCAAACAAAACAAATGTTAATTCACCGTTTGATGAATACTTGCTTCTTGAACTTTATACTCCAACTGGAGTAAATAAGTTCGATTGTGACTATGCTTATGATTCATCGAGAGGTTACAACAATGGTCCAACGCAAGCAGGAATTCGCGTTTGGCATGTTGATGGTCGTTTGGCTATTTGTACCTACTATAACCAACAAACAGGACAAGCCTCTTGGTCCAGCACTCTAACGACAAATCCAAAATATGATTCTGATTATGGAATTTATCATGCAATGTCGAATACTTACTACTTAGAAGGGGATGATTCTGAAGATTATGTTTCCGTTCTCGGAGAATCATATGCTGATTTCAATATTCTTCAATATATTCGTAACAACTCAAACGAAGACTATTACCCAACTTCCTTCATGGATAATTCAAGCCTATTCAAAGCTGGTGATTCATTCTCAATGAGCAATTCAAATATTAAAGGACAATTCAAAAATTCAGGTAAACTCAACAGTAATCAAAACCTTGGATGGTCATTCAAAGTTGATTCTCTCTCATCTACTTCTGCAACAATTACTGTTACAAAAGCCTAAACTAGTCATAACACTCATAATAGCCTCCTTAGGAGGCTTTTATTTTTGGAAATTTTTATATCAGCACTTTATAAAAGTGATACAATATAAAACATAAAGGAGATTTTATAATGCCAAATACAAAAGACAGAATTTGCATTATTGGCGGAGGTCCAGCTGGTCTTTCCGCTGCCATGTATCTTGAGAAAAAAGGATACGAAAACTACGTCATTTACGAAAAACTCAACAAAGTTGGTGGTAAATGTTGGTCCCCAAAGATCAAAGTAAAACATAATGGCGTCGAACAAGAATTATCATTCGAAACCGGCGCAATTATGGGTGCGATTACCTACCACGCTGTTAGCGAAATGGAAGAATTTGGCGGATATTACCACGTTGGTCCAAACTGGAAACCAGGCGAACCAAATATGCGTCGTGAATTCCGTAAGACCACAGGTGAGGTCGATCATCCATTCGAACCAAAGGTTGATTTCTCATTCAAGAAGCTTAAAGGTTTACTTAAACTCAAAAAGCAAATGAAGAAACTCAACAAACTCATGCAAACCAAATATGTTGGTTATGACTGCTATGGCCACCTTGGAGTAGCTTCTGGTAAATACAAAGGTATCTCAAAAGGTGTCGAAGGTTATTGTGGTTCCACAAAAGAAAATTCCTTCCCAAATTATATTGAAGGTGAAAACCCAAATCTAAAAGATTTAGCTCTTCCATTCTCTGAATTCTGCAAACTCAATAAGATTGAAGAAGTTCAAAGAATCTGGATCGCTCCATTTACATCCTTTGGTTATGGATTCTTTGATGAAATCAGTGCTGCTCACGTCATGAAATATCTCGACGTGACCACCGCTCTTGAATTCGTCCACATGGGATTATGGACATGGCCAGAAGGTACACAACAAATCTATGAACATGTTAATGCGAAACTTAAACACCCAGCACTTCTTGAAACTGAAGTTGTGAAAGTTGAACGTCCAGATGGTAAAGTTCGCGTGACAATTAAGGATGCGAAAGGCAAAGAGAAAGTCGAAGAATTCGATAAGCTCATTGTTACTACACCACTTGATTACTTCAAAGATTACGCTGATGCTACCGAAGAAGAAAAAGAACTCTTCTCCAAGATCCGTCACGAACGTTATATTGACTATATCGCGACATTCGAAGAAGGAAAATCACCAACAATTTCCGGTTATCTTGTTGAAAACATGGTTCCAGAAAAACTTGGTCACGCGATGGTTTATTATAACCGTTGGGAACACCTTGGTGCAGATTGCCCACACACCGTTTATGCCTTAGCTAACCACGAAGGAAGTGAAGATGTTTCATATGAATTCACCCAAAAGACAATGGATGAAGATATGAAGAAAGTTGGCTTCCCAATCAAGGAAAAACTTTTCCCACAAGAAGTTTATTACTTCCCACATGTTTCCTGTAAGGATTACCAAGAAGGTTGGTATGATAAACTCGAAGCACTTCAAGGAACAAAGAATACATTCTATGCTGGCGAAATCGTTGGCTTTGGTGATATGGAAGATACTTGTGCCGCTTCAAAAGATTTGATCCACAGATTCTTCTAATTTACATTTATAAGCAAAACGACACATCTTTGCCGATGTGTCGTTTTTTGTTTCTTTTTCGATTTAAGAATTAGTCTGTCTTAATTCAGAATTCTTTTTTATATTTAGTTGTTTTCTAGATTATTCCCATTTGATAATAAAAACCTCTTCAATTAGGAATAGGTTCTTACCGGTTAATATGTTATTTAGTGTCTATACCAGGTTTAATGTTATTATGAAGAGACTCTTTAACTTTATTTTCAATAATCACACCTAGCGTACTGTCGGCGTAGATGTCTTCTTTTGAGGCTTTAAGCAACTTCACAAACGCAATTAGGTGCATCAATATAACTAAAACAATAGCGAGAAGAGATATTCCAAAACCAATTAATAAATGGGTTTTACATTCTTTTTCTACACATAGACATAATATAATTAAAACAGTCATTCCAATAACCAAAAAAGCATCAGCTATTGGAAAGAATCGCCATTTCAAACATTTATTGTTTTTCATATTATTTTGTCTCCTTTTTGCTTTTCTTCCATTCTTTTTCAAGCATTAAATTCATATAAGTCATAAACAATTTGACTTTCTCTTCCTTTGGAAGCTTATCTTCACTTCCTGTAGAAAATGATAGATTTAGTAAGAATTCTTTTAAGACTTGATTATATTCATTACCATCGTATGTTGAAGTGTTAAGTCTTGATATTAAATCATATTTAGCAACATCAGCTTCATACATTCGATTGTTATATTCGTTTTGATCAATAAACAAGTCTTTGTTGCAATTAGAATCATTCTTTAAAGTAAGAGCAGCCATTATTTTTGAATAGTCATCTCTTACTTTATTAAGCCACTTAATTCTTTCTTCAGTAACTCTTTTATTGTATGACTCTTTTCGACTTAGTCTATGTTCAACTACTAATGATGCAAATCCTACAATCAATGTAGCAAGAACACTACATAAAGTTATAATTTGTCCAGTTTCCATATATACCCTTTTTTACCATTTTGTTGGCACACCATTTACATAATGCCAATAGTTTCCAGCATCTTCTGGCAATGCTTCAGAGTAATAATAAATCTTATCAACGGTTAAATCACCGTTGCCAGATATTGAAATGTTACTCCATGCAGCAGCATCGCCTTGAAAATAAATAGCTAATTTTGATGGACAATCTTCAATAGCATATTGATCAAAGTTCGTTACGCTATCTGGAATAATGATTGAAGCAAGGGATGAACAATGAGCAAAAGTAAAGATTTCAATTGCCTTTACGCCATCTGGAATAGTGATTGATGTGAGAGATGAACATTCATAAAAAGCATAATCTTCTATAGTTGTTACACTATCTGGAATAGTGATTGAGGTGAGGGATGAACAACGCTTAAAGGCAGCACTATATATACGTGTTACGCTATCTGGAATAAAAATTGAGGTGAGGGATGAACAACCGTTAAAAGCATTAGCTCCTATAAGTGTTACGCTATTTGGAATAGTAAAAGAGGTGAGGGATGAACAATTAAAAAAAGCACTTCTCGGAATTGTCGTCACGCTATCTGGAATAATGATTGATGTGAGGGATGAACAATTATAAAAAGCATCAGAATTCATGTTCCCGCCAGTAACTTTAACTTCTTTTAGTGAAGAAGGAATATAGTAAGTTTTATTATCACCGTAACCAATACCATAGACTTGTTTTGTTGCTACACCACCTTTATATGATGTGTCTCCAAAAATATAACCAAATACAGTTGAAGCCGATGCTGTGGTTGCAGTAGGTGAACTTCCAACAAAAGGAATTGTTAAAGATTCTAATGATGAACAGCCACGGAAAGCGTAAGATCCTATATATTTTGTACTACCAGAAATTGAAATTGAGGTGAGGGATGAACAATTAGAAAAAGCACCATATTTGATATTCCCGCCAGTAACTTTAACTTCTTTTAGTGAAGAAGGGATATAGTAAGTTTTACTACTATCCTTAGAATAGTATTGACTTGTTGCTACACCACCACTATATGATGAATCTCCAAAAATATAACCGAATACAGTTAAAGCTGATGTGTCTGCAGTAGGTGAACTTCCAACAAAAGGAATTGTTAAAGATTCTAATGATGAACAGCCACGGAGAGCACAAGATCCAATAGAGGTAATTGTATTTGGTAATACAATATTAACTAATTGTGTGTTATTCATAAAGCAATTAGAATTTATTTCATCAATTGAAAGTTCGTTAAATTCACTAGGAACAATAAGTGGGTCACTGCTTGAATAAGAACAAGAGTCAATTCGATATGTATTAGTGCTTTTAAGTGTAAGAGTATAGGCCGATGTAGGAAGCCAATGTACTTTTAAAGTACCTGTTTGATCTGAAAAAGTCCACTTTCCATCATTAGGGACATATCCATCGTTAAGAAACCATCCATTAAAGAAATATCCACTTTTAAATGGAGTTGGTAAAGTATATTCGCTACCGTAAGCTATAACTACAGAATTTGATTCGCACTTACCGCCATCTAAATCGTATGTATATAAAGCAGGACCTGCTTCAGCCCAATTTGCAGTAAGCTTTAAATTCGAATTACCATTCCATGTACCTTGATTAGGAAATTGATAAGAATTTTCATCAAACCATCCCAAAAACACAAATCCTGGTTTTTTTGGGATTGGGAGACTATAACTCTCATTTGGCACTACATCTACTTCGTCAGCAGATACTGCGCCACCATTTGCATCTAAATATATCGTGAAGACAACCTGATTCCATACAGCGTGTAATGTAGTATTCGTTGTAAGATTAAATACGCCATTTTGTTCCCAGAGATTCTCGTTAGAATCTTTCCAACCAACAAAAGAGTACTTTGGGTATGTAAGAGTAGGCAAAGAATATTCATCTCCAGTATAAAGTTCAATACTTGATGCACTTTGCCCATGATCAGTGTCAATAAAACTAATAGTACATATTTCAAGTTCAGTATATTCGGCATACAAGTCGATGTCACTCATGACTGGATATGTAAAAAATTTCCAACTCTCGTGATTTGAACCATCAATAATGTACCAATCTGTAACATTATACCCACGTATCTCCTGATGTGTAGGTCTACTAACAGTTTCCCCTTTGATAACTTGTTTTGTAGAAACAATAGTTTCCCCAAGATGGAATGTCACTGTAAAAACATCTGTATCTTTAACATGGCCTGCATTAGTTGATGAACCATCAGAAAATTCAACAATTAAATCGCCATTTTCATCTATATAAGAGTTGGTAATTGAAGTGCCTGTTGCGCCCGTTTCTCCTTGAGGACCTGTTTCTCCTTGAATTCCGTTTCTAATATCGAAATCAAAATGTTCACCATTACTAAAAGTAATACGATATGTATCAATATTTCCTTCGCTACTTAAAAGTGTGATCCCGTTAATAGATACTCCATCGACGCCATCCTTACCATCTTTTCCGTCTTTCCCATCAATACCATCAGCACCATCTTGTCCATTAACACCATTAGCGCCATCATGACCAATTGCTTGGTAACCGGTGTCTTCATCTCCAATCCACCAGTTTCCGTTTTCGCCAATATGTGGAGTTTTTCCATCTTGGCCATTAGTGCCATCTTGGCCATTTACACCATTAGTACCGTTAGTGACACTGAATTCAAATGTATCATCATTACTAAAAGTAATTTGGTATGTATCAACATTATCAGTTGTATTAATTTTTGTTATTCCAGTTATCGAAACACCATCAGCGCCATTTGTTCCGTTTTGGCCATTAGCACCGTTAGCACCATCATGACCAATTGCTTGATAGCCTGTATCTTCGTTATTAATCCACCAGTTTCCATTTTCACCAATATAAGGTGTATAACCATTATCACCTTTTGGTCCTTGATTACCTTGAGGACCTTGTGGACCAGTTTCACCCTGAATGCCCTGAGCATGAACGCCTGAATCTACTCCATCAACAAACCAGTTTCCGTTATTGCCAACTGTAATAGCAGGAGTATGACCATCTGCACCAGGATTGCCTTGAATACCTTGTGAGCCTTGAGCTCCATCTTGACCGTCTGCGCCATTAGTTACAGTAAAAGTTGAGGTAGTTCCATTAGAATAGGTAATTGTATATGTATCAACAAGTCCATCAGTTCCTGTTTTTAAAATGGATGCGATTGAAACTCCATCTTGACCAGCAGGACCTTGTGGGCCAGGCTCACCTTTTTGAGATTTTCCATCTTGAATAGATGCTAACCAGTCATCATATGAAAGAGTTCCGCCATTACTTTGATATGTGGAATATATTTCAGATAAATTATTATTACCATTATTTTTGCCACAACCAGTTAAAGTCATGCCAAAAAGCATTAGAAGACATAAATACTTGCTAATTTTCATAAAAATTACCATCCTTTATCAATACTAATTATTAGCATAGAGAGAGAGAGAGAGTCAAGCACTTTCACTATGTGAGATACCGTTAGTTTTATGTAGGTAACAAAAATAAAAGAAAGTCTTACAATGTTAGTTACCACACTCACAAAGGAGACTTTCCATGAACATTGTACCACTTGCTAACGAAACACTTGATAGTTTTCTGTTAAAATCTCAACAAATTCACAAAGAAGCCATTAAATTAGCTTTAGAAAGATACGATAAAAAAATATATTCACTAATCGATCATAAGCGATTTGTTTTAATCCGCCTCGATGAAAGAACGATTCTTTCTTCTTATGGAATATTAAGATTTAAACGTCGTTATTATTATGATTCGTTTATGGAAGAGTATTGTTATCTTTTAGATAATAAACTCCAAATACCCAAATCTAAAAGAATGACAAACGAATTAATCCTCAAGATATTAGATTTAGCTTCCATCATGTCATATAAAGAGGTTGGAGAACATCTATCTAATGAATTTGTTATATCTAAATACACTGTTTGGAAAACAATTAATGAAGTACTATTAGAAACTTACTTTGATATCGATATAGATAGAAAAGATTTAAAGATACATGTTCAAATCGATGAAAAGTTCATCGGAATGATTAGTTCTATAAACAAAAAGAAATATTACACACTAACGATATTCGCTGGAAAAGAACTAATTGGAAAAGCATATAAACTGCTTAACAAAACAGTTATTAGTTCATCTAAACTACGTGATTTAAAAGACAAATTAAATGACATATTAGTTAATAGATACAAAGTATCTCCTGATGAAGAGATATTTATATCTGGAGACTTCGCTACATATATACAGAACTTCAATGAATCGATATCTTGCTGCAAAGCTAGATATGTTCCAGATAAGTTTCATGTCTATAAAACATTAAAAGATACATTACCAGATGTTTATGTCGACGACTATTCGTTAAATGATAATAACTTTCAAAACTATCTTATTAATGAGTTAACAAAGATAGATGATGATAATGCTAGGAAATTGAAAAACATTCTTATTAAAAATCCTAAATCGTTTAAATCGTACTTGGATCAAGAATATCTAGGATGTTCTCAAGAAGGACAAAATTCTCATATATATGCGCCTAGATTTGGCAAATACGCAAATAGATTCTCACCATCTACTATCGAGAAGTTATCTCTCATTAGAGAAGCTAAAGCTATGAATGCAAAGGTGATATTAGTTCATAAATATAGAAAAATCCCTGAATCTATTGACGTATCAATGCCACAACCTTACGAGGATATCGTGAAATACGTCTTAGATACCAGGGAAATGAAATTTGAAACAATGAAAATGTTTAATCTAATTAAATATGGAGGGTTATAATAATGGCGATTAACAAAGTAGGACTTACCTACAAAATTAAAACGCTATCACTATGTGAGTGCTATTTTTATAAAAGAAAAAGACCTATAGGTCTTTCTGTTTTCTATATTAGCTCAGTCCTATTTTAATAGTTGTTTGTTGAGTGTTTAATTCTAATAATCTGAATCTCAAATCCGACGACTTTATAGAAGGCAACGTAATTATCAACTACAAGTTTTCGTATATCTTTTTCTTTAATGAATGGTTCATCAATCAGTTGGCAACTAAATGGAAATAAACAAATACGATCAAACGCTTCTAAAAATTCTGAGATAAGTTTCTTAGCGGCACTAGGATTTGTTAAATCGATAGAAATATACTTAAAAATCTCTTCAAGATCCTGGCTAGCCTTTCTCAAAATTATATAGAAGTATTTATTTTCCATACTTTTGCATCATTTCATTCAGAAATTGTTTACCATCAACGGCTTTTCCACCATTTTTAAAATCATTAAGGCTTTCATTTATTAAAGTAGCCAATTCGATTTGTTCAAATAATTTTTCATAAACTTCAACACTCATAATTACAGCTTTTCCATAACCATTTCTAGTAATAACAATCGGACGCTCACTTTCTTCGCAAACCTTCAAAATATTCGCTGTATTTTTTAACTCATTTACAGGTAAAATTTTTGGCAATTCTTGCATCATCTTCCCATTCCTCTTTCCTTATTCGTATTCTTATTATACCATAATTAAACCATAATTCTACTATTTTTATTTAAAAAAATTCGTTAGATCTTATGAAAATCAAATAAATGACAGTCCTATTAAGGACTGTAATTATTTATGGTTCAATCTAAAAGCTAATATCAACCCTGATGTAAGATAAATTTTGCGATGCATATCAATATTAGTTAATAAAAAAGATCTTTGAACAAAAGACACATCTAAAATTTGATGCATCTTTTCTATTTGATTGTTGCAACGATTTCTTGAGGCCGATAAGCATCTTAATTCGAAACATTATTTTCTGTTAGTTTTTGTTAGTATTTATATAATTGATAGGTAACGATAGGGTTTTTCTAGAGAATGCCACTAAAACCAAATCTATGATTTAAAAGTAACATCAAATATAGAAATAGAATTACGGAGTTCAACACCAACTTTGGAATCATAATTAACCACTAAGAATCTCTACTACATAGGTTATGAACACTCAGAAATGAAAGTTTTTCTTTGTCAATTTTATATTTCACACCATTTCGAGGCTAATTGTTTGCACAACACACGCCTAGTCAGTTGCTCTAACTTTTACAAACTGTATTAATCGATGTCTCAATAACCAAAATTAAAACGCTTAAAGTTGAAAACCTATAAAAAGCACTAAAAAAATAAAAAGCGAACAATACAGCGTATTATTCGCATATGTTCTTTATGGCGCCCCAAGTAGGAATCGAACCCACAACCCCTAGATTCGAAGTCTAGTACTCTATCCAGTTGCGCTATTGGGGCATATGTTATGTAATTATATTACAAAGAGATAAATTATGATAAAGTTATTTATATGAAATGCGTAATTATTGGTGCTGGAGCTTCAGGTGTTGCTGCAGCAATTAATATTAAAAGAAAATATCCAAATGACGAAGTAATCATTATTGAACATAGTGATCGTCCGCTTCGTAAGATTTTAGCTACCGGAAATGGCAGATGTAATCTTGGTAACGCTAAATTAGATATCAAGAAATACAATCAGCCAGAATTGATGGGGTTATTTTCATATAAAGATTACATCGAATACGTTGAATCATACGGATTTAAGACGAAAACAATCGGAGATTTAGTCTATCCATATAGCGAGTCTGCCCAAACAGTTCGTAACCAAATGTTGAAAGAGTTAGAAAAACTTAATGTAAAAATTAACCTCGAAGAAGATTTTATTGATTACAAAGTAAAACCAAATGGAGTTGAGATTAAAACTAATAAAGCAACCTACCAAGCAGACAAGCTTATTGTCGCTACAGGTGGTAAATCAACCAAGGGTTTAGGTAATGATGGAAAGATTTATGAAGTTTTAATGTCACATGGCTACACCATCACTCCATTAAGACCAGGATTGGTACCAATTAAGACTAAAGAGAACACCAAACTTATTGATGGATTACGTATAAAAGCTAATGTCACACTACTAGAAAACAACAAAGAAATATTTAATGAAGATGGAGAAGTTTTATTCAAAAAAGATGGCCTCTCTGGTATCGTTATTTTCAATGCTTCCAACTACATCAAAAACCCACAAAATAAATACGAAATCGTGTTAAATCTTCTTCCAGATTTTAATGGGGAATTGCAGAGAAATCACCAGCAATTCTTGGATAAATCAAAATTTTTGGAAGAATATTTCGCTCCAAAATTAGCGCAATATTTATCCGATAGAATTAGCGATATGAATTACGTTAAAGATCTCCAAAATTTGAAGTTCACTTTCAAAGATTTTTATGACTATGAAAACAGTCAAATTACAATTGGTGGCGTGCAAATTTCGGATATGAAACCAAACTTTGAAAGCAAGAAAGAATCAAACGTATATTTCCTTGGGGAATTACTTGATATGCATGGTCCATGTGGAGGTTATAACCTCACTTGGGCATTCATTTGTGGACAAAAATTAATGAGTTAATTTCATTTTCTTCATCTAACACTTGATAATTAGAATAATTATTATATAATTTGGTGCTTATGAAGAAGAAAATGACTCAAGAAGAAAGACAAGCTTACCGTAAGGCGAAGACCGCCCTACTGGTTTATTCTATTGTCTGTAATATCCCAGTCTGTTTCTTTTTATGTTTATTCTCATCCATCTCTGCATGTTCATCATTTAGTGATGGAACACTCCATATTGCTTTTAAGCTTTTAAGTTTTAGAGACTTCGCTATTAACTATGGTGTAAGTTTTGTCTTAGCAATGTGCATCTCAAACTTTATTCCGCTTACACGCATCGGGCGTTGGTTCACCGCATTATTTGGTGTAAAAAATGATACTTATACAGGAAATATGCAATATCGCTTACTCGCGACTCTAATATCTTCCTTTATCTTCTTTATTATTATTTCACCACTATTAACAATTCTAAACTGTTTCATCCTTTATCAAAAAGGATGGGAAGCAGCAATATTCTCATTCATTATTAATATGCCGCTTATGCTTCTTGTTGGCTTTGTCTCATCTTTGATCTCAGACATCACCGCTTACAAAGCAGCACATCGAATTGATAATACATTCTAAATGGAAAACCCAGTCAATTAATAATTATGTGACTGGGTTTTAAATTATAATATTATCTTCTTCTAAGAAGTGGGAGATCTTCATCAACTTCAACTTCATCTTCTTTTTGAGGTTGGTTTTCTTTGAAGAGATCTGGAAGATCAACATTTCCTTTCGCACGTTCGTCTTCGCGCTCTTTACGCGCTTTTTCTCTTTCTTGTTGAACCTTCTTTTCCCATTCGGCTTTATCGGCTAGATAAGCTTCATAAGAAGCTTGCTCTTTTTCAGCCTTCGTTTTTTCAGCAAGAGCCTTTTCTTCTTTCTTAGAAAGTTTTTTATCTTCAACTGGTTCAGCCTTTTTAGCTTTCTTTGGCCCAGGTTTCTTTTCTTCCTTCACCGCTTTCGCTTTCTTGTCTGGCTTAACAGGTTCGGATTTCTTTTCTTCTTTTGGAGCAGCTTTAGCCTTATCTTTTTCAGCTTCTTTAGCTTCTTTTTTAGCCTTCTTCGCTTCTAATTTAACAGCTTTCTTGGCTTCTTTTTCAGCTTTTTTATCCGCTTTTTGCTGGGCTTTTTCGGCTTTTTTATCTACCTTTGGCTCTTCTTCTTTTTTCTCTTCCACTGGAGCAGCTTTCGCTTCTAGAGCTTTACGAGCTTCTTCTTGAGCCTTTAAAGCATCTTCAATTGCTTTACGTTGAGCTTCTTTTTCTTTTGCTAGTTTAGCTTCCTCCTTCTTAGAAGGAACTTTTTCAGCTGAAACATCAGCTTTTTTATGTTTCTTTTCAGCTTTATCTAATTCAACAATCTTTTCTCGATATTTCTCAAGTTCTGGCTTATTCGCTAAGACCCAGTGTCCTGGAACAATTTCCACGAGTTCCGGTTTCTCCACGCTATAATCATGAACTTCTTGAGGTTTATAAACGATTCTTTGACGTTTCTTTTCAGAGATTGGATCTGGCTTTGGAATAGCAGACAAAAGTGCGTTAGTGTATGGGTGTAATGGATGTTTAAAAAGTTCATCCGATGTCGCTAGTTCAACAAGTTGACCAAAGTACATGACACCAATACGGTCACAGAAGTATTTAACGACTGATAAGTCGTGGGCAATAAACATAATGGTTAAGCCCATTTCTTCTTTTAAATCATTTAATAAGTTAATGATTTGAGCACGAATTGAGACGTCAAGAGCAGAGATTGGTTCGTCACAGATTAAGAATTGTGGATTCATAATCAAAGCACGAGCAATACCAATACGTTGACGTTGTCCACCAGAGAATTCGTGTGGATAACGTGAGGCGTATTCTGGAATTAATCCAACACGTTCAAGAACATCTGCGACTTTCTTGGAGTTAGCGTATTTATTATGTTCACCTTGAATACGAAGACCTTCTTGAATAATGTCTTCAACAGTCATACGTGGATCAAGAGAATCGACAGGATCTTGGAAAATCATCTGCATTTTGCTCATTAATTTACGGTCAACATGTTTGTTATCGTATTTAATTTGAGCAATCGCTTCTTTTTGTTCTTTACGTGTATTAGCAATGTGTTCGTGAATTTGTTTAATTTGGTTATCACGTTCAATGGCTAATTCTTTTTTCTTTACTTCGT
>DGSJ01000051.1 GCA_002393905.1 Caryophanales bacterium UBA4365 | reverse complement strand
GCATCTTGTGGATCTGAAAACATCTCTTCATATGTTTTACCTTTGGTATACTCGATAACTAGATCAATACTAAATAAAGCTTTTTCAATGTAATACTCATTTGGTTTACTTGTCATATATCTTGACTCCTGTTTTCATGATTTCATTCGTTAAAGAAACATTGTTCACCAGTTCACTTGGGCGAATGACATCAATCTTCTTATGGAGTCTTTGACGAAGTGATTCGATTAAACCAACGAGGTTTAGGCCAGTTAATGAACTATTGATATATAAATCAATATCACTACTAGGAGTAGCTGTGCCTTTGGCATAGCTACCAAAAAGGAAACAAAAATCAATTTGATTAGGGTAAGAGATATCGAATAGTTCATTGACTGTTGATTTAATCTCATCAATCGTCAATAGACCCTTTTCTTCTGTTATTTCATATTCTTTGTTTAATAACGAAAGAATTGATTGACGCTTATGGAAATTTCCATAAGTATCATCATTTTCATAACGACGATATGTCCGAATCGGCATCTGAACTACTTTACTAGCTTCTTCTTGCGTGATTCGATATCTTTCTCTTGTTTCTTTTAAGTTCATCTTGTGACCTCTATAGAACAATATATCTTATTTGGCCACTTCAATCAAGATGAATAGGCCATTTTGACCGCTTATCTAAATTAATAGAGGCCAAAATGGTTAATAGGCATTTCTTTCTCAAGTTCGAATTATAGCAACTTTATTCCTTATATCAACTAATAGTTAATATAAAAAGGAAGTCACATATAGGAGAAAGAAATTCATCACAACTTGCGTGACATTTTTATAACCAATCACACTAATTATCAATTTAATGCTTCTGATAAATTTCTTTTAAGCGTTGATATTCTTTTGAATTACGAAGCTTAATCTCTTTCAAGAGTTTATCAAAATCAACTGGGAAGTAATTTGTTCTTTCCACTGAGACACACTTACAGTTTGGATATTCATCCATCAAAGTGTGTTTCGCATGAACATGACCAAAAAAATATATCAGATCTTTATTAATCAATGATTGATCTTGATATGGTTCATGCATCAATATCACGCCTGGCTCAATCATGAGTGGTTTTCTTAAAGCGGTTTCAAAACCACATAAAACATAATCCTTTGGTTTTAATTGATCATGATTGCCCATAATGAGGATTTTACGTCCATTAAGTCTTTCGAGAAGATTTTTTATAATCTTTCTCGAACGAGATAATGTAAAATCCCCTAAAACATAAACAAAATCGTCTTTTGAAACGGTTCTATTCCAATTCTGAATCAATGCTTCATCCATTTCAAAAACGTCCTTAAATGGACGATTTTCATATTTAATGATGTTTGTATGTCCAAAGTGAAGATCGGCGATGATATATCGATTCATTATTTACCCCTCCATGGAGAATTCTTTTCAAATTGATCAGTTGGAGTGTTAACCGTTTCTTCAATGTCGTCTTTAAACTGATCAAGTTGAGAAAGAATCTCTCTTTGTTTATTAATCTCATCCCTGAGTTCTTCTTCTTTTGGAAGATAAAGCATATATTTAGAGGCATAGATTTGTTTGTTATCTAATGGAAGAGTGTAACTAACAAGCGTGTCACTTTTGTCCGCACATAAAACAATACCGATTGGGGGATTGTCTCCCTCTTCCATTAGATTACGAGTGTAATAGTTAACATACATCTGCATCTGCCCAATATCTTGGTGAGTTAAATCACCCCTTTTTAGATCAATTAAGACAAAGCATTTGAGTTTGTAGTTATAAAGAACTAGATCAACATAAAAATTACGTCCATCCATATCAAATCGTATTTGACGAGCCACAAAAGCAAAACCGTTTCCTAGTTCTAATAAGAAATCTTGAAGATGACTGATTAACGCTTGTTCAAGATCACTTTCAAAATATTTTGTACCAGGATCAATTCCAGCAAAGTCAAAGACCATTGGATCTTTTATGATAAATTGTTTGCTTTCTTCGTTTCCTTTTTTAGCAGTTTCTTCCACCACTTCATGATTATTGTGACTAAGTAGATAACGTTGATATGTCAGAGAATGAATAGCGTGGTCTAATTGTCGAACACTCCAGTTTCCATCAATAGCTTCTTTGATATAGAAATCACGGGCTTTTTCATCATCTAGACTTATAATAAGTCTATAATGGCTCCAACTCAATTGGTCACACAGTGTGTGACTTTTTTGAAATCGAATATAAAATTGCCTCATATATTTAAGATTTGTGGTTGTATAGCCTTTCCCAAAATCTTTGGTTAATTGTTCAGATAATTCTTTAATGATTCCTGCGCCATATTCAGCTCTTGTTTCACCACCTTGTTTTTCAACAATCATCTTTCCAATTTTCCAATACGCAAATAACATCTCGTTTTGCATATTTCGATATATGCGCCCGCAAGCACTTTCAATAATATCTTTGACACCAGAATAGAAATCTTGGTCGATGAAATTACATTTCTCTAAATTATTCATTTAATTAGTCTCCTTTCAAATATTTAAAAAATCGCTTTCACATATTAAAATAGAGACTAAAAAAACGGTGTCAAGATACCCCCAAATGTTACTTATTATTAATATATTAATAGTCAGGATATTAGAGATAGTTTAATAATATTAATAATAAGTAAAATTTTTTCGTAATATATACCCCCCCATATATGAGAAGTAATTCATCACTCAGTACGTGACAAAAGCAAATTGGTCACGCAGTGCGTGGCCTTTTCAAATTGTGTACACGGTGCGTTCACTTTTCTAATTTGGAACGCAGTGCGTACCATTTTCAAAATTCCGCAGACACTGCCTGCGGTTTTATAATTACGTCAACATTGTGGTCGTTTTTTCAATTGCGTACACAGTGTGTGCGCTTTTTAAAAAGGTGGTTATTACACCACCGTTTCAATTCGGCACTCGCGAGTGCCAAATTACTTATTGTTCTTCTTGTTAAGATATAAGAGAACTTCTTTACGTTTAATAATTCCAATGTAGTGATCTTGATCATCCACAAGTGGAACAAAGTTCTGGTCTAACGCTAAGGTGTAGACCTCCATTAAGGATGCATCAAAATGAAGTGATTGATATGGACGGTAATGATCAATATCTTTCACGGAGATATTCTCCGCTAGTGATAGATTGAAGTTGGCTTGATTCTTAATGAAGCGGAGAATGTCTCCTTCAGATAATGTTCCTTTATAGTGACCTTCTTCATCAATTAGAGGAACCACAGTAAACTTATGCGCATCAAACTTCTCTAAAACTTGACGGATTGTCGAGTTCTCTAAAAGATAGAAGGTTGCTTTCTTTGGAGTTAATAAAGGGATAATGGATTCCATAAATTCAGTATAATACATCCATTATCAAAAGATAATATCTTATAGAGAAGATTAGATATGATTAACCAAATTATCCATGAATTGCTGGTGAAATTGATGCAATTCATGGATATTTAGATATAAGAAAAGACCACAGATGAAGTATACGTGGTCCAATCAACAATTAATAGATTTCTCTTCGATGTCCAATCGCGATGACTAAGATAATTAGTTTGTTATCTTCAATTTTGGCAATGATTCGATAATCTCCAACACGATATCTCCACTGCCCAACTCGATTAGCTGATAGTGCCTTACCATGCAGACGGGGATTAGAGCATCCAACAAGGTTCTTTTCAATCCATTCTAAAATAATACGCTTGGTGAACTTATCCATTTTTTCAAGCGTTTTATAGACACTCGGAAGATACTCTACTTGATACATCATAAACCCAACATCTTCTTTATTTCATCGTGAGTATATGTTTTTGGATTCTTTTCATATTCTCTTAATGCCGCATCTGCTAAAGCAATATCATACTCATCTTCTATTTTTTCAAAATAAGCACGTTTAATCGCTTCACTTAAAGATACTCCATTGAGTTTCGCATAAGCATCTGCTAGTTGTCTTTCTTCATTGCTCATTCTAATTGAAATAACCATACTACTACCTCTTCTGTAATACATTGTAATACAAACATACAACTATGTAAAGATATAATGAAAAGACCACATATTAATGTGGCCTGATACATTAATAAAGGTTGTTATTGAAGAGCAAACTCTCGAGTGGAAGGGTTTGTTCCAGTTGATGTTGATAAATCAACAGTAATCTAGTGGTTCTCTTCATCATATGTTCCTACTCTAGTTGTTTCTAATGCTTGAGAAGCAAACAAAGAAAATCGCAATAAGACTCAAAACTTTAAAGTTTTTTTCATATAAATTCACTCCTAACTCGCAGGTAGGATAAAATTCAATTCGACAATGTTCGCAAACACTATCTGTTAAATTTTTACAATTTAATCAGTCCAAAAATAAAAATGAAACTTTTTTTATTTTAAAAGTTACATTGTTAGATATTGCTAATTTATGTGTGATTATCTGGTGATTTATGAAAACCACCAGCTAATCTCATATATTTTTGTAAAATCTACGATAAATCTCGGTTATTTAGAAATTTGAAAAAATTTTTAGATAGATGGGAGAGTGACACTAACCGAATTAAACTTCGAGAAGGTAATATCTTGAATATATGTAAAGGAGACATCATCTTCAATAAACGTACCAGTTAGTTTAATCTTTGATACGAATGAATCACTAAAGAAGATTTCATATCGATCAATATCTATATCAACCTCGGAAGCATGTTTTGTAAGATGATGAGCAACATATACACCACTTTCATATGTTAGCTCATCATAGGTGACATCAAAGATTAAACCCAGATATTCTGTGACATAATAAGAGAAATTTGCTGGAGTATTGTCTTGGTGATGAATATTATAATGATCAAATTCCGAATCTGTATAACTTGTGACATACCAATCAAAGGATAAGGTATCACTACTTTCATCATAGCCAAATAAACCATAGTTAGGAACATGATCGGGGTGTGCATCATTAGTTTGTTCAATACTCATCTCTAATTTGCCTTGGTCAAGGTTAACTGTTCTAATACTTCGACCTTGTTTCAAACTAGAGGTATAGTCACTAGTAATCGTGATACAAAGATTCCTCTTTAAAAGGAGTTTCTTTGGATCAGTATATTCTTCATATACTTCTTTTGTTATTTCTTTATTTGTGTTTCCTTTGTTTCCTCCTTTAGGAGTATTACAAGAAACAAGCACAAATAAAGAAACTAACAAAGGAAAAACATTTATTTTCTTCATATATCTAACTTCCTTAGTTATTTCCATTATATTAAAGAAAACAAGAGTAAGACAATACTAAAAAATACTTCTTTATATATTTATTAAATAATTGCGTATGTGCACATGATACGCATACATAAAGAAAAGACCAATTCTACATGAGAATCGGTCTTCCTTTATCTATTTTATAGATTTAGGCTCTCTAACATTTAGAGAGTGGCATTTTTTGGTTACCCCATTATAAGTTATAGCTTTTTACTTGTAAAAAACTTCAAAATTGAAAGTGCTCTGTTCCGAATGATCTTGCCATTAACGAATTCAAAAAGCGATCAACAAAGCTGTTATAGAAGCAAATAACAACGTTATTGAGACCATAATTAATGCATCCTTTGGATTAGTTAATTTCGACAAAATGCGCAATTTTTATCTCAAATAGTAAGAAGACCCGCTAGTCAAAATTGACTAACGGGTCCTCAACACCCAAACAAATGTTCGAGCTTTAAGAATAGGTTTTTGACCTCAGACCCATAAAACACCAGCGAATGTTGCAGATCCATTTAATTTCATATCTCGATGATATGTAATTTTCGGTTAAAACAACAGAAAACCACAATTTACTTAATAGAGCCAAAATAAGTGTAAATAAGTGCAAAATTTATTTATATGAGCGATTAATAAATTCAATTCTTTGAATCATTCCTTTTAAACCATGTTCACGTAATTCGTCTTGGAAATACGGATAATCATCAAAATGAAGTTGTTGGGAATAAAAATCAATCAGTTTGTGATTGTCTACTGAACATTCTAAATAAACATATACCATTCCAATTTCTTTAAAAACATTAAAGATTCGTTTGGCTATTTCTTTTTCAAAGATGGTTTGCATTTTTACAAAAGAATTATTGTCATCCTTAGCAATCATTACCAATTTAACAGCCGGATAATAATCCTGATTAATAATATTACATCCATCATATGCATTAACTTCGCCATTAATTGATGTTCCTTTTGGTGCATAAAGACAAGTTATACAAAGAGTGAAATAGCCAATTTGTTTAGTTGGATTTACTGGATCAAAAACAATATATGTCCGAGCAACATTGTTTTTATGGTCACGTAATGCCTTCTTAGGATCATTTAAATAATCAGACATTTCAGTATCCTTTTCGGTGTCAATATGTGGTTGACCATATTTAACAACATAATTCGATATAGGCAATATTTTATATAAAGGATTTTTCTTCTTTTCGTTTGTTTTAGATGGTTGATAATGTGCAGGAACAATTCTGCCAGATTTACCATCCTCAAGATTTATACTAGATAAATTGTTATCGTATAAACGAAATTTACGTCCATCTTTTTTGTAAAAGAAAACAATATTCTTTGAATTAGAATCTATCATTAGTTTATTCCTCCATTATGGATTTTTTAAAAAAACCCATAATACAAGAAGGAAGCCTCCTTAGTTTCCATTGGAGGCTTCCATGAAATAATTAAATCTCTTTACGTTTACGTATGAAGAAGAATCCGCCTAAAGCAGATAAACCAATCATTGCGGTCACAACGATAATGGCGACTTCTGTGCCGTTGTTAGAAACAACTGAAAGAGTATTAAGTTTTCCAGCAGCAAATGGGGTTTCAGCACCGTATGTGAATGTTTCACCATTGGCTTTAGCCCAGTTGTTTAGTCTGGCTCTAGCAGCTGAATAATCTTCAGAATATTGGAAAACATTCTTTTGAGCATCAGATAACGCTGTGTAAGCTGTCTTCATAGCTGAATAGTTAGAAGCACAGTTAGGAGTTGTGATATCGCCTTCATATGCTGGATCGTTCATTTTTAATGAAGTATTAGCAAATGAAGTAACTTCTGTCTTAACAGATGAACCAGCCATCTTAAACAAAACAGGATGTGCTGTTCCGCTTGTTGCAGTTGTACTATTGTTGGCATAACTTGCATATGTTGCAAATCTTGGTGATCCTAAATTATAACCAAGAACTCTTGTAGAATCTTTTAACGTTACAGACATTAATCCGTCAGCAAACGCAATAGTCCACCATGCAAAGTCTCCAGCATCACTTAGTGAAGATTTATTAATAAAATATCCACCAGAAGCTGTACCAGCTAAGTACTTATCGTCTGTAATACTATAAAACGCAAACATTCCTGATCCATCACTTAATAATGTAACAACAACGGCACCAGCTGTAGATGCGCCACTTTGAGTCACTGTAGTATGCGATGCATTAAACGCAGATGCAGCATCAACTCTATTTCTAAATGCAGTTGCCGATTCGTCTTTTGCATCACCCATCAAATCATCAATGTGATTGTTATTTTCTACTCCAAGCACATATGATTCACCAACAACTAAATCTGCTGTACTTGTAATCTTTGTATAGCCAACAAATGCAGAAACAGTAATTGAATATGTTGTTGTTGCAGTCGATGTATCCTCGTTAGTATACGTAACAGTTACAGAGGTGTCGCTCGTAGACAATATATCTCCATTTGCTGGTGAAAATGAACAGTCAGAGATTGATAACGTGTGTTCTGTGCTATCTTGTTCATAGCCCTTAATAACTAAATCAGCAGTATTAAGTTGCTCGCCTTCAACATATGTTGTTTTAGCGCCACTTGAATCAACAGATAATGTTTTTATAACAGCAGCATAAACAACCATATCATCAACAGATGAATCGGTGTACGTTAAATATGATACGGTTAATGTTTTTGTGCCACTAGTCGCTGTATCAAGAGTCCAAGTGGCGGCTGATGTAACATCGTCGTATGTACTATCAGTATAATTTAAACGCGCTTGGAAGCCGGCAGCAGCCGCAGCAGAAGCGTCGAATGTAGATCCTTTCAAAACATTTTTATTTGCTCCTACAGTATAAACAGAGAATCCTGCAACTGTTTTTGCAGATTCTAATGTCACTGCAAGAGTGCCTGATTTATAAGTTCTGAATTCACTGTTTGAAGCATACCACGCAAGGAATCTTCCATCGCTTCCTCCTCCAATTTTTCTTGTTCCGCTATTTTCGTCATCCCAGGCAATTGAACATGTCACAACTGTACTTTCAAGACTTAGAGATGTAGATGATGCGCCGATACTAAGATAATTTGTTTCATTGATAATTTGCCAAGTATCGTTTCCGACCAAGGAAAATGTGAAGACTAACGCATTAGTTTTTGATGTTTGAGTGGCGCCAGTACCACCAGAAACACTTGTCATATAATGTGGTGTATCACTCTCAACATATTTAATGTAATAGTTTCCTGGTGTCAGGTTCGTAGTGTTTGTGTACGAAGCAGCATTAATAGTTACTGATTGAGCAGAACTATTAGCTGTTTGGCCACCAAAAGAGGCGGTTGCAACAACGCTTGTTGTAGATGTACTAGCAGTTGTTTCCGGACTATAGGACCATTGAACTTCACTAGTAACATCAACTGGTGTACTAGGTGCGCTTTCATAATATGCGTTAACAGTAAAACCAGTTGGGTCCCAAGCTTCATTTTGATTATAGGTTGTTTTGGTCATTGAACCGGTAATAGATAATGACTGGACAGGATCAGATGACGCTAATTTAATAACAATTAGAGTTATTCTTGCCTGTTCACCGCTACTACCTGAGGTAGCAGCTGGAGAGGTCCATGTTGAAGCATTCGGACTATATGATGATGCCCATCCTCCACCATCGTAAGATGTGCTTACATAAGTTAATGAAATGGAAGCAATATCTCCAACTGTAGAAGTAACTGTTATTGTTGCTCCCTTATAAACACGATAATCCGTGCCATTGTCTAAAACACCGTTTGATACTGAAAGTGTAATTCCTTGATATGGGAACGTCGTTGTTACTGTTGGGTCTAAAGTAATGGAACTAGCAGCAGTAACTGTAATTGCTTGAGTCGCTGTTTTTGTAGTTCCTGCATACGTGTAGGAAACAGTAATTTGATCATCTGAAGTAGTTAAAGCCCCACTTGGCGAAAATGTGCAACTACTTGTGACAGGATCTGTTGATGCATCGCTAAATGTCGCAGTTACAACCATTCCAGCGGAATCAAACAATTCTCCAGCTTCATAAGACGTTTTTGTAGGTGGTGTTGTAATCGCTATAGACGAGAGAGTCTTTGATGGAACAGAAACAGTTATTCCGTAAGTTGCTGTTTTTGTAACTGCACCTTCAGTGTAGCTTGCAGTCACAGTATAATTACCGGCAGTAGACATGTTGTAACCGCTAAATGTTGCGCTACTTGTTACATTTGCAGATGTCGAATCACTATAGTGAGCAGTAACAGTGCCACCGAATGAAAATGTGTCACCAACCGTGAACGACGTTGTATATCCACTTACTGAAATACTTGAAAGTGTTTTTGAATCCGCTTCATACGTTGCATTCCAAACAACAAAACGCTTCGCTATTGAAGATTCCAATGTTATAACGCTTTCGGATGTGACATTACTCAAATCTGTTGTGAAAAGGTAAGAGCTTTCGGTACCACTTAATGTAAATGGTGAATTATTCGAAACGCCACTATCAGCAGTTAAGGCAAAACTGGTTGTTGTTGCGGAACCCACTGTCATTGTTAAATTAAGCGATAAACCACTAACACCATTCCATGCAGCAGCATAGAAAGATAATGATGTAGCACCAGAACCAACGGTGATTGTCATATCGCCGCCTTTTTTGGATGTTCCAACTTTAATGCCGTCATTACCATTTACAGTACATTCTGAGCCATTTGTACCAGGAGCCATTGTCGCCGCATCAGCTTGTGCCGGACTCACATCCTTACGACCTGCGGATACAGCTACACCTACACCAGTAGCCATCGCTAGACCAACGCAAAGGGTGGCTACTTTTGTAAATAATTTGTTCATATTTGTTTTTTCTCCTTTCTTTATTCCTCCGAGTGCGTTTTCGATAATTTACACTCGTGAGGTATATGAACAACTGTGATCTTTTTCTTATTCATGAAATTCTGAGGTTATTCTAAATAACACCTCCTTAAAATAAGAAGAAAGATCTCATTTGTTTTTGCAACTTGCTCACTAGATTGAACGATAAAGCAAAAACAAATGTAGTTGTGTCACCACAATGAGTTGTTCTAAATAACAAGAAAATGTAGTGACTTGTTAGGAGAATCTCATTAAGAGAATATTATGCATCGATATTCTTATCTATTGATTCTTCTAACTTAATTCATTGACTTCACTCATCATTTGTTTTGACCAGGAACAATTGATTCGTTCTGTCTCTGAATTTGTTTGTATTGTATATGTACGTGCATGAGAATACAAGTACACACATATAGGGAGAACAATTTAATACTTTGTATTAGACGTGACAAAAAAATTTTTTTAATGACAAAATTTCTTTGTTAATTTTTATGTTCCCCCTATATATGTGTTCTGGGGTGTTTGTTCTTTATTAATAGGTATGTAGATTTAACACATAATGAAAGACCCATTAGAGATGGTCTAACGGGTCTATTAGGTAAAGAAGAAAATCTTACTTTTTTTGATTGAGCTTTTTAATAATTTGGAATGATTCGTCGTTATCGACTAGTCTTAGTAAGAGATCGAGTGATTTTTCTTGGATGGTCCCGGTTTCATAGCGGGCAATTGTTTTATCACCAAGTCGCAAGAACCTAGCGAGTTCAACTTGACTCATTCCTCTTTTCTTTCTGATGGATTTGATTTGATCACTAGTTAGTAGACCAACACGTTTTTTATAACCATCAAACATCTGGAGGTCATTATATCGACCTAGGTTAGATGGGTAGACATCTCCACCACATTTTTTACAGTAGGCGTATTTAAATGTGGTGTCGAAGTCTACTCCATTTATACAGATGTGTTGTGGTTCTTCTTTAATGATGTATTCTTCTTCGTGGTCACAATACATACAAACTACTTTGTTAGGCATATAGTGTTCCTCCTTCTACTCACAAATATCTAAGATTTTATTAGGTATCAAGTGATACCATTATAAGATACTCAAAAGTTCATTTCAAGCATGATGTTTATTCGTTATTTACCAATGTTTTAACCGAGAATTGCTAGTGTTTTTAGATAATTAAAGAGATTTCAAATATTCTTCAACATTAATGTAGTCAATGTCGTCAATATGTTTTGATTCTCCTCGATATAAGACCGCTTTTTTAACGATTGGATAATACGCTCTTTCTAGGATAGAGAGTTTTTCTTCATCATGTAAAAAAACGGATTGTCGAGGATGAGTTTCAGTTGAATATTTAACTTCATAAAGTGATGTTTCTTGTTTTTGATTATCTAAAGAAACAAGATCGATTTCTCCGATTGGAAACATCACTTTAAAAGCATCAATCCCGGATTGAAGAGTTTGATAGACAACAATTTCTTCTAACATTCTTCCTTTAATGTCGCTTAGTAATTTCTCTTTGAGGAATAAGCGAATCTTAATTGGTAGTTCTAAAACCTTCGGTTGTTTAAATAATATCTCTAAAAGTGATTTGGCTTGGGAATATCGTAATCCTGGTTGAATAAAGATCTTTCTTTTTTCAACAAAGAATGATGGAATTCTTACTACATCGATCTCTTTACATAAATCAAGAAGATCGAGATAAGAATCAATTTCACTAAGAACATGTTCATCGACTTTTTGACTTTGTTTTTCTTTGTTGATGATGGAAAGTTCATTCATCAGTAAAGAAATGATTTTCTTTTCATCAACTTCATCCAATGATGATTGATATTTTGGATCTGGATGTTTCAAAACAAGATTCTTTAAAGATCCATAGTCATGAGATTTAAATGATTGTTCAATAACGGAGATAGCAAATCGATGGTTACTATCTTCAATCAGTCGATTGATGACATTGGTGAGCTCATGTTTTTCATATAGAGGGTAGAGCGCTCCAAAATGATCGCCATCCTGATAATATTTCAAAGAGTGTTCAATGTTATGAGCGATAGCACTATCAACATATTCATTCACACTTTCCTCACTAAATATTTGGTTTTGTTGATATGGTTCTGATTCAATCGACATCAAGCCGCCATATTCAATATATTCATCAATTGAATTTTTATTTAATACTTCAGAAAATTCTTTAAAAGAAATATATGTTGTATGAATGAAGATGACTCGATCATATAGTTCATCATATTTCGACATCATTAAACCTAGTGAATCTGTACCAGAGAGAATGATTTTAGCTCGCAACCCATAAATGTCAGATAATGTCGAGGATAGAGAAATAAAATCCTTAATTAAAGTTACTTCATCGATGAAGATATATTGAAATCCGTGTTCCGTTAGATATGAAAGATCATTCGTTAATGAACGGAAAGTATCTTTTGGAGAAATTTTAATGTAGGCTGCTTTAGCATAATCAGCAAAAGAAAGAGAAGCGAGACTTTGAAAGATGAGTGTGGTTTTACCTGTTCTTCTTAAGCCATATAATGCCAGAACTTTTCCATAGACATTTTCATCATATAGAAATGATTGAATTGTCTTAAAACAATATCTTTTGTTAAAGTTACGAGACTTTTCAAAGAGATAGAAAAGATTCATTCCAAATTGAACATCGGTTTCAAATTGGTGATTTTTGAATTCTTCATAGTTATCATGCTTACTATATTCGAGTTGGAAAGCTAGTTCATACGCTTTATTTTCACTTAGTGAGCGATTAACAACTTTATTCCCTTCGCGATACTGGTGAACGTAGTACATTTTCCCTCGATTTTTCTTGATAACGATGCTACCTTTGAGATCCATTTTGAGCTTTCTCCTCTCTTTGTTTACTACATTTTACTACATTTTACTACATTTTACTACATCTACATTCATCACAAAAAAATCCGACCAAATATATGTCTAAAGATGATGTTTGTATTAATATTTCAAGAGTTCTTTTATTGATTGATATTCAAGAAGAAGGTTTGCATACAGATCAAGAACCATTTGATGAACCAGATTTATGTCATTACGACATATAATCCCAAGTGAAACTTGGTCACTTGTTTGCCAAAGCATTTAAACATTTCTTATTCTAAATTAAAATTATTAGAAAAAAGGGATAACCTTTTTTCATTATTCAATTTACATTTGCCCCCAAATGTATTACAATCAAATCAGAGGTAAACATATGTTTAATCAACAAGAATACATCAATGATTTCATTAAAGATCATTACAAGACTCTTAAAATTAGGATTCGTAAAGATGATCAAATTTTAATGAACAAAATTTCTTCGGTTGATAACATTAATCAATACATCATTTCATTAATTAATGAAGATATATACCGAAACCATAAATATAATTTCATTAATAATGAAGTAAAAATCGATTTTGAAGTTCCAAAAGTTCTACAAAACTTAATGAACGAAGCTGAGAAAGCAGACATTTTGAATGATTATGGACTTTATATGAATCTTGCTTATGCAATCGATTCAAGAGCAAAAAAAGAGACAACCCATCACAAAATTAGTGAAAGTCAATGGAAACAACTAACAAAGAGATATTGCTTATGATAAAAAGTATGACTTTTCTAAATATGAACTAGGTTCAAGAAACCTTGATTACGAAGGCCGTTACAGATATCTAATAATCCTTCAGCAAGATACATGCAGTAGTTATCGACTACTTCTAAAGCATATTTATCACCTTCTTTAGCAGCATCAAACGCTACACGAGCATATAAAATTAAAAAAACACCAGCAAATCTTGGTTAATTGTTGGTGTTTCATTAGTAATTCAATTTTTAAAAATTACAAATTTTCTAGTAATTCTTCTTTTAGTTCATCGACAAACGAGAGAACAAAATCTTTAATCTTGTGTGATGGATTTTTAATAAGTTCAGTCATATCAATTCCATATGAGACCATCTTGTATGAATCAACACTATGGGATTGAAAATATGTGGCGTTGGCATATCTTCTTCCAATCGAAGCTTCGGTATAAGATTTACCTCCTTCGATTTGACTTTTAAAGACATCGAGTAACGCGATTTGAAGATCTTTGTGTTCTGATAAATCAAAACCTATTTTACGTTTATCAGAGATCCAGTCGAGACCTCTCCAGACTTCGCATCCATAGAGAACCTTTGGTTGTTCTTCTTTTGGAAGGATACGAAGAGCAGCGATTAACTTAAGAACCACTCCAACATGAGTTGGGTGTTTATCAAGTAATGAATGGGTATAAATAACTTCAGGTTTAAGCTCTTTAATAA
>DGSJ01000050.1 GCA_002393905.1 Caryophanales bacterium UBA4365 | reverse complement strand
TGAAAAAAGTTAGTTTTAACTAATAATTTTTTCAGATTAAAAAAGCCTCCTTTTAGGAGGCATACGTTATTTTTTCCAGATTTCTTTGTTCACCACAGCGATTTTTTCTTTGATGATCTTTAGAACTCTTTTGGAAACATCTGGTACATCATAGTTTTCTGGAGTACCTGCGGTTTTATATTGTTTAAGTTCTTTTTCAATAGCGTTAAGAATTCCGTCTTTTGTGATGCCAGAGACAACAATGGAGTTTACTTCCACTCCTTCTGGTCTTTCTGTGGATGTACGAATTAAGACCGCTGGGAAGTGTCTCATCGCACTTTCTTCTGTAAGTGTTCCGCTATCAGAGAGAACGAATTTCGCATTCTCTTGGAGTTTCACGTAATCTAAGAAGCCGAGTGGCTTAAGGTTACGAACAAGTGGATGCATTGTGAAGTGGTTAGCTTCAAGTCGCTTCTTTGTACGTGGGTGAGTAGAGAAGATGACAGGAACTTGGTATTTCTCGGCGATTTCATTAATCGCTGGCATGAGTTGATTGAAATTCTTTTCAATATCAATGTTTTCTTCTCTGTGAGAAGAGACAACGATGTATTCTCCTTTAGTTAAGCCTAATCGAGATAAGATATCACTCTTTTCAATCTTGGCGTTTTGAGCATTTAATACTTCCAGCATTGGAGAACCAGTAACAAAGGTGTATTCTGGTTCAATACCTTCTTTCATTAAATTAGCGTAGGCGTGATTGGTATAAGGAAGATTAATATCAGAGATATGATCAACAATTTTACGGTTAATTGTTTCTGGTACGTTCCAATCACCACAGCGGTTACCAGCTTCCATATGGAAGATTGGGAGTTTAAGGCGTTTTGCGCTGATGGCGCATAACGCACTATTAGTATCTCCTAAGATAAGAACAGCGTCTGGTTTTAGTTCTCTAAGTAAATCATATGATTTGGAGATAGCGTTACCAATGGTTTCACCTAAATCTTTACCAGCGCAGTTAAGATAGTAATCTGGGGCTCTTAGATCAAGATCTTCAAAGAAGACTTGGTTGAGTTCATAGTCATAGTTTTGTCCAGTATGAACTAAAAGATGTTCAATTTCTTCATCTTTATCTAACGCTTTAATGACTTCGCTAAGACGAATGATTTCTGGACGAGTACCAATAATGGTGACAACTCTAATTTTCTTTTTCATATTTTAATTACTCCTTATCTACTGGTGCGCGGTATGTGTCATGTGTCTCCGGGTTATAAACTTCCGAGATCCACATTAATGTATAGGAATTATCTTTTCCTAAATTGGTGATTTCGTGGGTGTATTCTGGGATGATGTGAACATGTTTTAATCCGTTTTCAACTTCATCGATGATAGTTTTATCATCATAGATGTTTCTTTGACGAATACGGCACTTACCTAAAACAGGATAGAAGATTTCTTTTTTGTATGTATGGTAATGTCCACCTTTAGTGATGCCTGGGTAAGCCATATTAAGAGAGATTTGACCATACTTACTAGATTTATATAACTCTATAAAGAAACCACGTTCATCTTGAGCAAAGTTATATTTACTTCCTTCATCTGAGAGATACCACAAGAAAGACATAAATAGTTTGAGTTCAAACTCATCATGAATTAGTGGAAGATGTACATCAGATTCCACACATTTTTTGAAGTATTTTAAGAGTTCAACTTGTTTTCCTAGTGAACAAGAATACTGAGGTTTTACATAAGAAATCACCAGCAATTTTCGGTTAACCTTATTTTCAACGAGGTTTGTGATTTCTAGAGCAATATCATCAACATAGTTATAAGTAACCACATAATTTGGATCACGAACATAGACGTCTAAATCGTGGGCAATGTTATAACAAAATGTTGCAGTTGCAGAGTTATAGTTTGGGCGACATCCTCTTCCAAAAACATTATAGAAACGATAGATGTAAACGTTTAAGCCAGAAGCAATTAATGCATCTTCGGCCATTTTTTTAGAACGTCCATAATCATTATCGAGTTCTGCTTGGATCGAACTATTCGCGACAATCTTCACATTTGGGTTATATCGTTTGACTAAATCGATAATCTTTTTTGTGAAGTTAGTGTTACCGTCGTAAAACTCTTCCATTGTGAGTGGACGATTTACTCCAGCAAGATGAATAATCCAGTCAGCTTGCTCAATATATTCAATTAAGGATGTTTCGGTATCGTTTATATCAAATTCAAAAACTTCGTGTTGGTGTCTTTTTAAAGACTCCACCACATGAGTTCCGATAAATCCTTTTGCGCCAGTAACTAATACTTTCATTTCTTTATTCGTGTTGACGGACTGGTCCACCAAAGAGTTCTAACTTCTTTAGAAGTATCTTCATTTCTTCAACATTCAGTCGACCAGTGTTATGAGAGGTGTATGATTCACCTAAATTGAGTTTCTTATTTCCTTTAGAGAAATATTTATCATAGTTTAAATCACGGTTATCTGCACAAACTCTAAAGAAGTTTCCGCAGTCAATTGATTTAAGCATTTCTTCTTGTGTAACTAATGTTTCATAGAGTTTCTCCCCATGACGAGTACCAATATAACTCACTCCTGTTTTTGAACCAGTTAATTCAATAATTGCTTTAGCAAGAGTTTCAATTGTGGCTGCTGGAGCTTTTTGAACGAATAAGTCACCTTGTTCACCATGTTCAAAGGCGTATAAAACAAGATCAACAGCATCATCAAGAGTCATCATGAAACGAGTCATCTCTGGATTAGTGATCGTAATTGGTTTACCTTCTTTAATTTGATTTAAAAATAAAGGAATAACTGACCCACGAGACGCCATCACGTTACCGTAACGGGTTAAACATAAAACAGTATCACCTTTGAGCATTTGTCTAGAACGAGCGATAACGTTCTTTTCCATTAAGGCTTTGGAAATGCCCATCGCGTTAATTGGGTAAGCGGCTTTATCTGTTGATAAGAAGATGGCTTTTTTAACGTGGTTTTGGACACAGGCAGTAATGACGTTATCTGACCCGATAACGTTAGTTCTAACAGCCTCCATTGGGTAGAATTCACAAGATGGAACTTGTTTGAGTGCAGCAGCACTAAAGACATAGTCTACGCCTTTAAAGGCGTCAACTATACTTGGAAGGTTACGCACATCTCCGATATAGAATTTAAGTTTATCGTTATGATAGGCTTTACGCATATCATCTTGTTTCTTTTCGTCTCTTGATAAGATACGGATTTCTTTAATATCAGTATCTAAGAAACGATCGACGACAGCGTGACCAAAGGAGCCTGTTCCTCCAGTAATAAGAAGAATCTTATCTTTTAAGATAGATGTATCTTTAGCAGCAGCTTCATCAAGAACTTGTTTCATTCTTTCTAGTTTAAGTTGGTCAGCTTTTTCTTCATCCTTTTCATAGCTAACGTAAGTACGAAGAGAGACACCACAAAGCTTGGCGGCTTCTTCTTGAGTTAATTTGCAATTTTTGCGAGTTTCACGTAATGACATAGTTTGACCCTCTTTCGTTGATACTATAGTATAAACAAAACTAACTTGTCAAAATAAATATGCAAATATTACATTTATGTGCAAATTTATTTATATTTTATTGTGATAATTATTCCGAGCGAAATGAACACTTTAACGAACATTCTTGATTTCTCTTTTCGTTTTGTGTTTAATATTGTTACCGCAACCGGTACGCAGGGCTTAATAGGCCAATCGGGGCGGTTTTTAATTTCTCAAAATAAAGTCCTTATTTAAAAAGCCTCCCACATAAGTGAGAGGCCATTGAATAAATTAATGCAGTGATTTAATCAATTATTATTTAGCAAGTAATGCTTTGCGACGTTTAAGAGCAATGACAACACCAATAGCAGTAATTGCAGCAACACTAGATGCAACAATCACAACGATTGGGAGAATGCTATTACCAGTTTCATGTTCGGTGACAAGTGCTTTGACTTGACGTCCTTCAATGAACTTGGTTAAGCCGTATTTATTACAAGCATAATTGTAGAAGGCCATTGCCTTTTCAAGGTCAGTGCCATCTGTCTTAGCAGCAGCAGCGATAACTTTTGCTTTCTCTTCGTTAGAGAGAGTTGAGTAACGTTGAGACATTGTATCCCATACAGTCTTTAACGCAGCTTTGTTATTCTTCTTTCCGTCATAGTTTGCACAAATTGGAGCAACTAAATCGAGTAAGTCTTTAGCAAAGGCATCAGCATCGTAAACTGGTGCTGGTTCATTAACTGTAACTGTGAATTCCTGTGAGAAATCACCATAAGTCACTGTAATTGTCTTTTCACCAGCTGTTTGAGAATCGAATCCAGAGAGTTCAACATCGGCAGACACATCTTGTGTGCTTCCGTTGTTGAACTTCAATGTAGCCACTAAGCCAGTTTGATCGAATTCTTCACCAATTTCATAAGACAATTTGACGTTTGAATAATCAATCTCTAAACCTGTAGCTTCAACAGCTTTAACATTAACTTTGAATGAACCATAGAAGTAATTGTAGTAAACATTAACTGTTACTTCACCGGCTTCCTCAAACTTATCTACGCTGAATTCACAGTTTTCAGCGCTGATTAAGCTTCCTTGCATTTCTGTATTAACAAGAGCAAGCTGTAATTCAAGATCACTGACAGAATCTCCAACATATGCTTCAACTGAAGCATGAGTTTCAATGATTCCTCTATAGAATGAGAAATAGTAATAGAAGAATGTGTGAATAGCGTTATTGCTATCTTTATATGCTCCACATTGGAAGACGGCTGTACCAGTGCTACATGGATTTGTGAAGAAGAAATTGTTAGTTTCTTCATTCATCCAAACATAAGCCCATTGAGCTGAATTGAAAGCCGTATAGATGGAAGAAAGTTGGTTTCCATCAACTTCACCTTCGAAGTAAACATCCTCAGGGTCAGAGTCATTTAATGTAAACGCAGCAGCAATGTCATCACCTAAATATGGTAGGACTAAACCAACATTAGTGGTCATGGCTTCTTTTTGTGCATCAGACCAATCTTTAGCTTCATAGATGGCTGTTACAGTAAGATCACTATTAACAGTGACTTCATAACCAGCGTCATGTAATTCAGCATCGTTACCAACTTGCCAACCTTTGAATTGTTGTCCATCTGGGGCAGCAAATTCAGATTGAGCAAATGTAACCAAAGCGTGTTTTGAACCAGCTTCGATGTTAGGAACGACATAATCGTTTCCTTGTCCATCACCAGCTTTATAAGTAACAGAGTACTTAGCAACTGGGATATCTTCATAAACAGCGGTAAAGTTTAAGTTACCATTAGCAGAAACCACTAGTTTTCCAGTAGTTCCTTGAGACCATTCTTTAAATTGTTTACCTGTTGGGGCAACGAATCCAGTTTTTTCAAACGAAACTAATTCGTAATTGTCTGGATTTTTAATGTATTCAACATAATCACCATCTTCAGAAGTGCCTTCACCTGGTTTATATGTCGCTGTGTAGTAAACAGTAACATTAAAGGTAGTAGTTTTCTCTTGGTATGTAACAGTAACTGTTTGTTCACCAAGAAAACTCTTGTTGTATCCGCTGAATTCGACATCTTTTAAATCAACAGATTGTTGGGATTGATCGCTATATGTTGCAGTAACAACAATACCTTCCTTATCAAATTCTTCTGCTTGATAACCATATTCTGTTTTGTATTCACCAGAAACAGCAATAGATTCTAAAGTTGGTGTCGGAGCTTCGTAAACCTTATAAAGAGCGATAGGTTTTTGACCTGTATAAGAGGCTGATTTGTAATAACGGAAACGAACTTGATTCGATGCATCGTTATATCTTAAGAAAGCGCCGGATGAGCTAATGTTTGCGTTACCATTTTCATCGAAAGTAATACCATTTTTATATTCAACAGTTTTACTTGCTTGAAGACCATTTGCATCGCTTGTTTGTCCGATATAATAGCCACTTGATGATTTGATTGTATAACCATCGGTTCCTTCTTTGATTTCAAAAGCCTCATCTTCGCTAATATTAATTTTGGAATCTGCAACTGTAACACTAACTGTATTTGAAACTGCGTCAAGTGTTTCAAGACTAGAATCAAATGTAAGTGGAGCAGGTGTTTCAGAACCAGAATCCTCAAAAACAATTAAATATTTACCATCTGCTAATTCACTAGTAGATGTAATCTTTTGGAAGTCTTTAGCAGCAGGTGCTGGCGAAACGGAAACAGTAATTGTTTCTGTATAAAGTTGGTCTTTATATGTGACTTTAACAGTAGCACTTGTCATTGTTTCGACAGGTGTTTCTTCAATCACAATTGTGCAGAATTCCTTAATATCCTTTGTTGATTGATCAGAATAATGACCTGTTACAGTAACACTGTCATAATTCCAAGACTTACCAGCAACAGCAGAAGCGGAACCACTGATTTCAACAGATGTCAATTCTGGTCCGGATGATTCATAAGAAATTAGATAGCTACCAGAAGAGAATTCATATTCGGAATTATATTTGGTAACAGCGCCATAATTGACAATTGTAGCACCAACTTGTACATCATCAGCTGAAGTAAAGTTTTGATTATTTAAACCTTTACCCCAATAGATTTTAAATTGAGGTGCAGTTGTTGTTCCATCAGCAGAAATGTAATAACAAAGAGATCCGCTAAATTCTGATGGAATTTCTACACTCGAAACAATACCAGTAACATAAACTTTTCCAAAAGTAGTATATTCAGCATCGATAGCAGCAATAACTTCTGGAACTGTATATGGGTCTTCAGCAGAACGACCATGAGATGGCACAACTTTGACGGTAAACGTAGCTGTTGCAACTTGTGTGTCATTTGTAGCCTTAATAGTAACAGTTTCATTACCAACAGCTTTTGGCAAAACATATAAAGACAAACCATCAATAGCAACATCTACATATGCTGGTGTTCCTTCAACAGAGATTGTAGGAACATCGGTAAAAGCGCTATTTGGTGTCACTGTTACTGCTGCAGCAGAATCATTTTCAATAAAGTTTAAACTTTCTTTACTTAATGAAATTTTAGGTTCATCAGTTTGTTCAGGTTCATAATCAACGACGAATTGTGTAATACGAACCTGATTCGTGTCAGAAGTAAATGTAATGTTTGACTCTGAACCTGTCCATGTTCCAACAGTACCAGAATAACTGTATCCAGTCATTGCCTTCATACAGCCAGGACCGTATTTTGATGTGCCGCTAGCAGTACAAGTAATTTTGACTGATGTTAACAGATTATTAGCTGGGGCAGTAATTTTCAAAGATTTGCCTTTAAAAAGTCTAAGCTCGCTTGAATTAATCGTACCATTTTCTAACTCAAAACGAATGCCACTTACAGTCTGGTCGGTTGAGGAATTGTCAACAGCTGTAAATTGGGAGGAAGTAATGGTGGCTTGAGCAGCATCGGCTGCACTGGCTTTTTGACTTGCGCCAACAGCAACACCTACACCAGCAGCCATCGCTACACCGAGGGTTAGCGCGGCTACTTTTGTAAATAATTTGTTCATTTTCTTCTCCTTTCTTTTTTTGAATAAATTATTTCGATACATCCTTTTTAAATAAAGGAGAAGATTAATAAGCTTAGTTAATCTTCAAGATCATCTAAAAGATCAATATCTAGCGAAACTAATAACAATAAAATCTATCTGCATCTAGATGTTTCTTACTATTAGTCTTCGTTGTTATTATTATAACAAGGATAAAAGAAGAAAAAAGAACAAGATAAATAGTTTCGATTAGTTCTATAATATTTTTTAATGACAGCTCAAATTCTTATTCAAGTCTTCTTATTCGGAATCGCCCTAAGTATGGATGCCTTTGCGGTATCCATTGTTGATTCTTTGGTTTATACCAATATCGACAAGAAAAAGGGATTAACGATTGCTTTTATGTTTGGTCTCATGCAAGCGTTAATGCCTTTACTTGGATATTGGTTAGTGGAAGGTATTTCCCAAATAGTTGGGGTAGCAGGTGGAGAACAAGCGGGAAAAATTATGGCGCTTGTGGTCACCTGGATCTCTTTTGCAGCACTTCTTATTATTGGAGGGAAGATGTTTATTGAGGGGATCATTAATCTCAAGAAACCTAAAGAAGAGAAAGTCTTGAAGTTATATTCCTTTAAAGAAGTATTTATTATGTCGATCGCGACCGCGATAGACGCACTCGCTGTTGGAGTGAGTTTCCACGCTGGAATCTCCACTACTTCAACAATTTGGTTGCACGTGGTGATTATTATGGTGACCACATTTATTATTTCCCTTCTCGGAGTTTTCTTAGGGAAGTTCTTTGAAAAACTCCTCAAAGGGAAATATGATGTTTCATCCATAATCGCTGGTGTGATTTTAATTGTTCTAGCAGTCTGGATTGTCTTATCTCATTATTTAGGGATTTAATGATTATCAAAACAAAAAGTGCGACATAATCGCACTTTTTTAGTTTATTTAGATGATGGGTTATTTCACTAAAGAATAAGCATCTTCATCAACATAGATTGTGCAATCTGGATGTTTTTGAAGAATAGAGCATGGCATGTCTTCAGTGATTGGTCCTTTGATTAAACCATAGACGGCTTTAGCTTTGTTTTTACCAGTCGCGACTAAGATAATCTTACGCGCGTTCATAATTGATTTTAATCCCATTGTAACTGCGCGAGTAGGAACTTCTGAGATATCGTTAAATAAACGGGAGTTATCTTTAATGGTTTGTTCGGTTAGGGCAGTTTCGTGAGTTAAGGAATCAAATGGTGTGCCTGGTTCATTAAAAGCGATATGACCATCACTACCAATGCCGAGGATTTGAATATCAATTCCTCCGGCGTCTTCGATCATCTTGTCATATTTCTTCATGAAAGAGACATAGTCTCCAACACCAAGTAAGACGTGAGTGTTCTTCTTATCAATATCGATATGATCGAAGAGGTTATCGTTCATAAAGTAACGGTAAGATTGGTTATGTGTACCTTCTAATCCAACATATTCATCAAGATTAAAGGTAGTGACATTTTTAAAAGAAACACGTCCTTCTTTATTAGCTTTAATTAGATTAGCGTAGACACCTAAAGGAGAGGTACCTGTGGCTAAACCAATTACAGGATGTTTCTTGGAATTAATGACTTTGATAAATTCTTCCGCCATCTCTTTATCGATGTCGGCTTGTTTTAAAACTTTAACAATCATTGCTTTTGTCCTCGTTTCGTTTTTATGGGCATTATTATAGACACGAGTTTTGAGTTTGTAAATACCTCTTTACATAAAATTAATTGACAAGAACTTACTTATGTAGCAAGATATAGCAAGATTTAATAACACCGCAACCAGTAATTGCGGCTGGAGGTCAATTTATGACATTAGCAGAGAAAATCGTTCATTTACGAACAATGAATGATATTTCCCAAGAGAAACTAGCCAAGATGATGAATGTTTCACGTCAATCAGTTTCGAAATGGGAAAGTGGAGAATCCACTCCATCACTAGACAAGATTATTGAACTTGGTGAACTTTTTAAAGTGACCACTGATGAATTACTTCATGATTCAGTCACCATTCACCGTGGTCAACAATTAAAAGTCTCCATTGGAGAGGATATTAAAACAAAATATTTTGGAACAGATGGATTCCGTGGAGAAGTGAATAAAGTATTAACCGCGGATCACGCCTATAAAATTGGTCGTTTCTTAGGTTGGTTCTACTCTAATCCAGAATACACCGGAGTAAAACCAGGATATCGACCAAGAATCGTTATTGGTAAAGATACTAGACGTTCTTCTTATATGCTTGAGTACGCTGTCGCAGCTGGTTTAGCTGCTTCAGGTGCGGATGTGTGCTTACTGCACGTTACCACCACACCTAGCGTTTCTTATATTACTAGAAAAGATGGATTTGATTGTGGAGTAATGATTACTGCTTCTCATAACCCATTCTATGATAACGGTATTAAAGTCATTAACGCCAAAGGTGAAAAGTTAGAAGATTCAGTAGCTTACTTATGCGAAGCATATATCGATCATGACTTAAAGAAACTTGGTGTGGAAGGAGAAGATCTTCCACTCGCAACAAGAGAAAATATTGGCACAATTAACGACTACTCCAGTGGAAGAAATCGTTATATTGCTTACTTAATCTCCATCGCGGTTCACTCCTTTAAAGGATTAAAGATTGGTTTAGATACTGCTAATGGGGCATCATGGATGATTGCGAAATCTGTTTTTGATGCTTTAGGTGCCAATGTTTACATTGTGAACAATGAACCAAACGGATTAAATGTTAATTTAAACGCTGGTAGTACTCACATCGACCACTTTAAAGACTTCTGTAAAGAAAACCATCTTGATGTTGGTTTTGCTTTTGATGGCGATGCTGATCGATGTATTGCTGTTGATGAAAACGGCAATGAAGTTGATGGAGATAAAATTATTTATCTTCTCGCTAAAAAACTTAAATCTGAAGACAAATTAAATGGAGACACAGTTGTTACCACAATTATGTCTAACTCTGGTTTAACTAAAGCTCTTAAAGCGATTGGTATTAAGAATGTTCAAACCAAAGTTGGTGACCGCTTCGTTTACGAAGAAATGATGAAATCTGGTTACTACTTAGGTGGAGAACAATCTGGACACATTATTATTCGAAAGTACGCCACCACAGGTGATGGCGTCCTTACAGCTATCAATATTGTGGAAGCAATGCTTGATAGTAAACAATCCTTATCTAAACTTGTTGCACCAGTCAAAGTTCTTCCACAAGTCTTAAAGAATGTGAGAGTCACGAATAAGGCTGCTGTTGTTGAAGATGAAGAAGTTAAAGCAGCATTTGAAAAGGTAAACAAAGAGATTGGTGACAATGGTCGAGCCATCTTACGTCAATCTGGTACTGAACCAGTTGTGCGTATCATGCTTGAACTTGATAGCTTAGATGAATGTAACCGTTATATTGAACAAATCTATAACGTAATTAAGAAAAGAGGATACGTTAGTGAATAAGAAACTTGTTGAAACAAAAGACCTCTTTGAGTGTCATATTCCATTCTTAAAAGAAGTCTTCGAAAATAGTCAATATCCTTGGCAAATCCTGCCTCAAATTAAAGAAATCTGTGCAAAACTTGTTGAATCTGGTATTCCAGGTTACACAGAAATTGAACCAGGAATTCT
This sequence comes from Caryophanales bacterium UBA4365, assembly GCA_002393905.1. GTDB lineage: Bacteria > Bacillota_I > Bacilli_A > RFN20 > CAG-826 > Fiminaster. Next base: position 1,308 of record DGSJ01000050.1, on the reverse strand, counting down.
TGTTGGAGAAAACGTCAAAATTGCTAAGACCGCCACTATCGAGGCTCCGGCCATTATTGGAGCAAATACTGAACTTCGTCCAGGAGCGTTCCTTCGTGGTAATGTCATTATCGGAGAGAAGTGTGTTATCGGAAACTCTTCCGAATTAAAAAACTCCATTCTCCTTGATCATGTCCAAGTCCCACATTATAACTATGTTGGAGATTCGATCTTAGGTGATTACGCGCACATGGGCGCAGGTTCTATTTTATCTAATTTAAAATCAGGTGGAAGTAACGTTGTCATCCATGCAGAAAAAGACTACGAAACTGGTTTACGTAAGATTGGTGGCTTCCTTGGTGAACACGCCGATATCGGATGTGGATCAGTTCTTAATCCAGGTACAATTATTGGAAAGAACACCTCTGTTTATCCACTATCAATGTTAAGAGGAGTTTATCCTGCCAATAGTATTGTGAAAACTCCGACAAACGTTGTTGAACGCAAATAATTACATAGTAATTAAAAAAGCTCCGTTGGAGCTTTTTTCTTATGAAAGGAGCTTTTTTAACGAAGCATCTAATTCTTCTAAGGTGTAATATTTGCCTTCCGGTTCAGCATCAATAAGTTTTTCTTTTAACTTTATTAAATCTAGACGACGCTGATAAACATCAAAAGACATTACAACAAGTTCAGGCTTTCCATCTTTTGTTATAACAATGGGCTCACCTAATTCTTTGCATTTATTTGAAAGATCATATAATTCAGGGCTTAAATTCATAATCAAGTTATCTCACCGCCCATTGTATCAAAAAAAGCCTTGATATCAAGGCTTAATTTGAACTTTTAAGAGAATTATTTCTCTTCTGGTTTAACTTCTTCAGCTGGAGCAGGTTCTTCAATGATTTGGACAGCGGCTTTAACTTCACTATTAATATCAATCGCGCTAGAGGCACGAGCTTGACGACGAAGTTTACGGTCGACTTCACGGTCAGCTTTCTTGGCACAAACGCAAAGAATGATGACAGCGATAATGACTCCAAGAGCCATGAAGATAAGTCCCCATTCCCAGAAGGAAAGCTTAATGTTTAAAGCAGTTTGGACTTTTTGGTCAGCTTGATATAAGAAGTTTTTGCTTGGAACAACATCCATGTTACGTTCGACAATGCCGAGGATAACTAGGACTAAACCAAACATGGCAATAATGCCACTAATGATATAGCCAACTAATTCTTTCTTACTAAATTTGTCTTTCATTGAATAACCTACTTTCTATCAAACAAAGTTTGATTAGGCTTGTTTACCACTTTCTTGTTGTTGAAGTTTGGT
>DGSJ01000049.1:1163-5387 GCA_002393905.1 Caryophanales bacterium UBA4365 | reverse complement strand
AAGGTGAAAGTGTTATTCCACCTGGCGAACATTGGGAAGGTTATGAAGAACACTACATGAACAAAATTGATCGAAATGGTAATCCCGTAACAGATTATTATTTGGAAACCGCAACTGGTGAGGAACTACAAAAACGCATTCACCATTATTTAATTGATCAACACCGCACATATTTACATTATTCTCAAGTTGCTCAATATTTTACATATACCGACTGTCCAGAAGGATCGAACAAATATGAGAACTTTTACACTGGATATCTTTATAGAGATAATACAGTTACTCGCGAACATATGTGGTGTTGCGCAAATTCTGCAAGTATGTGGTATAGAAGTTCTTCGAAAATGGAATGGAAAATGGATGATGCACCTGGTTCTCCAGAAAACTACTGGGGCGGCGGGAGCGATATTTTCCAACTTAGACCGTGTACATATGAAGTAAACTCAAAAAGACAAAACTACAAGTATTACGTTTATAAATCTGGCGAACCATTTTCAACAGTTACCGATCAAGGCGCGCCATATTCTCTAAAATATAATGAATCAAAAAAAACATGCGAAGTTGATGATTATTTTAAAGGTGATGTTGCTCGAACATTAGCTTACATGTATGTTCATTATAATTCATATGATAATTATGATGTTTACTACAGCAACGATTATACTCCAACATATAATCCAGCCGAGGCAATACCAGAATCCTCTACTCATACTCCATACGTTTGTAATCCAAATAAATCACTAAAATTTAGTCTTATTATGAATTTTTCAGAAGACGAATGTATTAGACTTATAAAAGAGTGGAATAAACTCGACCCAGTAAGTGATTTGGAAAAAAAGAGAAACAATATGGTGGAATTAGGCATCCAGGGCAATCGAAATCCTTTCATTGATTATCCAGAATTAATTAATCGTTGCTTTTAAAAATAACCATCAAATTACGGTTAAAATCTTAAAAACGCTGTCAAATTGGCGGCGTTTTTTGTTTTTCTCACAAGCGTGAATTGTTTATAAATTGGCATTAATTGCCAATTGCGATACAATATGTATAGGCGTTTTAATGCGCGCTACGAAATGAGGTTAGAAATATGAAGAAACCAATCGTTGCCATTATGTACGACTTTGATAAAACATTGTCGACAACAGATATGCAAAACTATGGCTTTATTCCGGCTCTTGGAATGACACCAAATCAATTCTGGGGAGCCACCGGTGAATTCTCAAAGAAAACAGGTTGTGAAAGAATCCTTTCCTACATGTATATGATGATCGCTCTCTCAAGAGAAAAAGGTGTTGATTTATCCCGCAAAGCTCTTAACAAGATGGGATCCGGAATTCAATACTTCCCAGGAGTTGAAAGATGGTTCAATAGAATTAATTCCTATGGAGCCAGAAAAGGCGTTAAAATTGAACACTACTTGATTAGTAGCGGAACCAAAGAGATTATCGAAGGTTGCTCCATCTACAAACAATTCAAAGAAGTTTATGGATGTGAATTCTTGTTCGATGAAAAAACACTTCAACCAATCTGGCCAAAGCTTGCTGTCAACTATACACAAAAAACGCAATATTTCTTCCGCATTTCTAAAGGTGCACTTGATGTCACCGATGATGCCAAAGTTAACACCAAAGGTGTTGACCACCGCGTTCCATATTCCAACATGATTTACATGGGTGATGGAATGACTGATGTTCCTTGTATGCAACTAGTCAAAGATAACGGAGGTAAATCCATCGCTATCTTCGCCAAAGGCAATAAGGATACAATTCGTACTCTTCTTAGAGGCGGACGTGTTAACTATGCATGTTTAGCTGATTACACCGATGGATCACACCTCGACACCATCGTTAAAGCGGTCATTGATAACGTCGCAACTAATGCGGTTTTAAGAGACCAAGAAGAAAAGATCTTTAAGAAAGAAGTCGGAACAAAATAATGAACACTTCCGTCGTGATTGTTTTAGCGGGAAATTCGACTCGTTTTGGTCAAGCCAAACAGTTCTTTCCTGTTGAAGGTAAACCTTTGGTTTCCTATACAATCTCGGCATTTAATTCTCATCCATTAGTTGATGAAATTGTTCTTGTTATTAGAAAAGAAGATGAAGAAGAACTAAAACAGATCATTAAAGACTTTGGATTTAACAAAGTTAGCAAGATGATTTATGGAGGAGAAACTCGAGCTGAATCTGTTCGCAATGGATTAGATGCCATCTCCTTAGAAAAAGGTAAAGTTCTCATTCATGATGGAGCTCGCCCACTAGTTAGGGAAGGATTAATTACTCGCATTATTGAAGAGCTCGATAAGAGCAAATGTGTTGTTCCATTTCTTCTGCAAGAAGATGCTACTTACTCTTTGAGTAAGAATAACTATATTGATCGACACGATTTGTTTAGAATTCAAACTCCACAAGCTTTCAGAATTGAAGTCATTAAAAAGGTCTTTAAAGACCACTTTGATTCAAAGGCACTTGATGAAGCAAGCATGTATCGCCCATTTGGAGAAATTGGATTTATCCAAGGTGATAAACAAACATTAAAGGTCACAACTAAAGACGATATTGCATTAATTGAGGCATATCTAAAACAACAATGAATTACAAAGTAAACGATATTATTGAAGGGACCATTATCAATATTCGTCCGTTTGGGGCGATTATGATTTTTGAAGATGAATCTTTAGGTTTGCTTCATATTTCAGAGATTGCGAATACTTTTATCCGCAATATCAATCGTTATCTCAAGATTGGTAAAACTTACCAAGTGAAAGTAATTGATATTGAGGATGATGGCTTTTTAAAAGTCTCGATGAGTAAGATTACTGATGAAGAAAAAGAATTGTATCGAAACTCACAAGTCAAACGTAATCCAATTGATGAAAAATATATCGACTTTACTGCATTAAAAGAAAAACTACCAGAATGGATAAAATTAGCCCAGGAGGAATTGAAGAAATGATTAAAGCAAATGATAAACACCTTATTAAAGGTGTCGACTACAAAAAGTATGAGAAAACCGTAAGCGATATTCACGAGATGATCCACGAAAAAAGTGGTCCAGGAAACGACTTCCTCGGTTGGCTAAATTATCCGACAATGTATGATCGTGTCGAGTTCGAAGCGATTAAGAAATATGCCAAATATGTTCGCGATAATTTCGAAGTTTTAGTCGTATGTGGAATTGGCGGTTCCTACTTAGGAGCACGTGCCGCCATTGAAGCATTACGAGGATTACACAGCCAAGATAAACTTGAAATCATTTTCCTTGGTCAAACATTCTCTAGTGATTACACCTACGAAGTTTTAGATTACATCAAAGACAAGAAGTTTGCGGTTAACGTCATTTCTAAGAGCGGCACCACCACCGAAACTTCAATTGCCTTTAGATTACTGAGGAGTTTGTTAGAAAAGAAACTTGGCGTTGAAGGTGCAAGAAAAGCCATCTTTGCAACAACCGATAAAGAGAAAGGCGCTCTTAAAACACTTGCCACAAATGAAGGTTACCCAACATTTGTTTTACCAGGTGATATCGGCGGAAGATATTCCGTTTTCACCGCTGTTGGTTTATTCCCAATCGCTTGTGCTGGATTAAATATTGATCAACTTATGTTAGGAGCACTCCAGGCTCAAAAAGATACCGCAAATCCTTCATTATTTGAAAATGAGGCCTACAAATATGCCATAATTCGTTTTGATCAAAAACGCCAGCAAAAGTCGGTTGAATTGTTTGTGACATATGAACCAAAACTTGTTCAATTAGGTGAATGGTTCAAACAACTTTATGGAGAAAGTGAAGGTAAGGATGGAAAGGGTTTATTCCCAACTTCAGCAACCTTCTCAACTGACCTCCACTCCTTAGGTCAATTCATTCAAGATGGATCAAAATGTTTATTTGAAACGATTGTTCATTTTGAAAAAGCTAATCATGATGTTGAAATTCCATCAGATAAATTAGACCTCGATGGTTTAAATTATCTTGCTGGTAAAAATCTAAACTATGTCAACGAACAAGCGTTCAAAGGAACTCTTGAAGCCCATGAAAAATCTGGTCAAGTTCCAAACGTTGTTTTAGAAGTTGAAAAACTTGATGAATACACACTCGGATACATGTTCTATTTCTTTATGAAAGCATGTGCTATGTCAGCATATTTACTAAAAGTAAACCCATTCAATCAACCAGGGGTGGAAATCTATAAGAAAAACATGTTCCATCTCCTTGGCAAAAAAGG
>DGSJ01000049.1:0-1081 GCA_002393905.1 Caryophanales bacterium UBA4365 | reverse complement strand
ATTGACACCAATATATCGTTTTGATATATTATTTGAGCACGTCTTACGAAGTGTACTGGATGTTTAGCTCAGTTGGGAGAGCATCGCCTTTACACGGCGGGGGTCAGGGGTTCGAGCCCCTTAACATCCACCACTAAGACGTCAAATCCCAATAGAACTGGACGAATAGCGAAGCGGCCAAACGCGGTTGACTGTAAATCAATTCCTTCGGGTTCGGTGGTTCAAATCCACCTTCGTCCACCATTTCTTGGGGTGTAGCCAAGTGGTAAGGCAATAGACTTTGACTCTATCATTTCGCTGGTTCGATCCCAGCCACCCCAACCAAATCGGAACATTAAGCACCTATTAGAGGTGTTTTTTAATTTTAAATAAAAAAGTAGTAGCAATAACTATTAACGTGTGTAATAATAATCAAGCGATTTTTATAAATCGCAAACATCTCCCGTTAGCTCAGCTGGCTAGAGCACTCGACTTTTAATCAAGGGGTCGGACGTTCAAATCGTCTACGGGAGACCAGATGCCCAGGTGGCGAAATTGGTAGACGCAAAGGACTTAAAATCCTTCGGGAGTCAAATCCCATACCGGTTCAAGTCCGGTCCCGGGCACCAATTTACGCCACTTTTTATTTTGGGGCGTAGCCAAGCGGTAAGGCAGCGGGCTCTGAACTCGCCATTCGCTGGTTCGATCCCGGCCGCCCCAACCACTTCTATGAAATTAAAGTAGAAACAAGGAGGAAAGAAATGAAAGATAAAACTAGATTAGTTGTCATTGTTTCATTCGTAGCGATTGCGCTATCTCTTGTGCTCTTCGCTATTCCAGAACAATTCGCTTCACTTATTCCAACTGGTTCAGTAACCAAAGGAGCGATGGGCGGATTCGAATTCATCTTTGGTGGATCACAAGAAGCTCGTAACTTACAAGCTCACGCCGTCGATGGTGCTGCTCTTGTTTCTGGAGCTGGAATTGCCTTCCTTGTTCTTCTTGTTGCTGCAGTCGTTTGTTACGTATTCTACAAGAAATCAAGCGCACTTCTGCTCTTAGCTGGTCTATTAATGCTCACATCCACCATCATGCTCTTCTG
>DGSJ01000028.1:15948-19608 GCA_002393905.1 Caryophanales bacterium UBA4365 | reverse complement strand
GCTAATTCTTTTTTCTTTACTTCGTCTTTTTCTTCAGCAATTTTATTCGCATATTCATGACGAAGTTCTTTAATCTTGTTATTGCCTTTAATACGAGACCACTTGATCTCTTTATCGTTCCATCTACGACCAGCACTAATGCGGTAACCTTCAAAATAAATGGAACCACTGGTAATATTGTAAAGTCGAATTAGTGAACGACCTGTTGTGGTTTTACCACAACCAGATTCACCGACAAGACCAAAGCATTCACCTTTTTTAATATCAAAGGAGACGTCGTGAACAGCTTTTGTTTTAAAAGCGTTACGTCCATGACCAAAACTAAAATATTGTTTTAAGTGACGTACGGAAAGTTCGATACCTTGATCGACGAGTTCAGGACGATAAGTAACTTGACGTTTAAGTTTCATTATTTCGCTCCTTTCTTCGCCGCTTTTAAAGAGTTTTCAATACGGGTCTTAACAATCTTTGGCATTTCCACCTTTGGTGCACGTGGATCTAAAAGCCATGTGGCAGCATAGTGGGTGTCAGAAACCTTGAATAATGGAGGTTCCTTCTTAAAGTCAATTGCCATAGCATATTTACTACGTAAAGCAAAGGCATCACCTTTTGGTGGATAAATCATATTTGGAGGTGTTCCTGGGATAGCTTCAAGTTTTTCCTTACTATCAATATCTGGAATAGAGGAAAGAAGAGCCCAGGTGTATGGGTGACGTGGATCATAGAAGATATCTTCTTCTAAGCCATATTCGACAATCTTACCAGCATACATTACGGCGACACGGTCGGCCATGTTAGCGACAACACCTAAGTCGTGGGTAATGAAAATACATGATAAGTTACGTTCTTTTTTAAGACGGTTAATAAGTTCAAGGATTTGGGCTTGAATGGTCACGTCAAGAGCTGTGGTTGGTTCGTCACAGATTAAGATATCTGGGTCAGCAGTTAAGGCAATCGCAATAACGATACGTTGTCTCATACCACCAGAGAATTCAAATGGATATTGACGGAATCTCTTTTCTGGGTTTGGAATACCAACTTCAGCCATAATCTTTAAGGCACGAGCTTTGGCTTCAGATTTAGTAATCTTAATTGAAGAGATGTATTGACGTTTACGTTCTTCAATCTTTTGTTTTTGTTCTTCACTAGAACCATCGACATCCATTTTAATCTTGGCAACATCGTCAAGATAGGAACGCTTAAGTTCATATTTATATTCTTTAACTTCTTTTTTCGCCTTTTTAGAAGCAACATTAAACTTCGCCTTATTCTCTTTGATAAGAGGTTTATATTTGGCTTTTAAGTCGCCTTTTTCAGAGTTAGCGTTCTTCTTTGCTTCAGCGATTTTTTCGTCGTATTCTTGGCGAACTTTGGCGACGTTTTCTTTAGTTGATTTATTTAATTCAGCCGCAAATTGCTGGATATTTTTGCGTTCTACAGCAGTTTGAGCTTTCAGTTCAGCAAGTTTCGCTTTACGTTCAGCTTCACTTAAATTCTTATCATTTTTAATCGCGAATTCGCTAGCACCATTAGTCTGCTTTAAAGTATAGAGTCTCGACTCTTTTTCGTTATGAGCATAGTTCTTTGCTTTAGCGATTTCTTTCTTCTTTTCAGCTTTTAAGAACTTCACTAGTTCTGGGCCTTTAGCTAAACCAGCACGAAGTTCAGTTTGGGCGTTACGATATGCAACAAGTTCATCAGCAACCTTTTCTTCGTATAGACGCTTAATGCGGCTATTATTCACAAGCATTGCTTCGGTAATTTGTTTACCGATACGAACAATTGGGTTTAAAGATGATAATGGGTCTTGGAAAATCATTCCAATCTTATTACCACGGATTCGATGGAATTCATCTTCACTAACTTTGGTGAGATCTTCACCTTGGTACATGATTGAGCCACCAACGATACGACCATTAGCAGCTAAAATACCCATGATTGTTTTGGATGTAACAGATTTTCCTGATCCAGATTCACCGACAATACAAAGGGTTTCACCCTTGTATAGATCAAATGAAACACCACGAACAGCTTGAACATAACCGTGATCTGTGGAGAAGTTGACACGTAAGTCTTTAACGGATAAAACAATTTCTTTTTGTTCCATTATTGGTCTTCTCCTTTCAAGCTTGGGTTAACAGCGTCACGTAAACCATTACCGAATAAGTTAAAGGAAATCATCAGTAAGGCAATAATGACAGCTGGGAATATTAATAGATATGGATACTGTTTTAATTCTGGTTGGTTATTCGAAAGAATAACACCTAAAGAGTTTAAGTTCTTAAAGCCTAATCCTAAGTAGGAAATTGTGGCTTCAGAGAAGATGACACCTGGAATCATTAAAACAGCAGAGGTAATAATTGTGCCCATGGCGTTTGGTAAGATGTGTTTTGCAATTAAGCGAGCATTAGACGCACCAAGGGTACGAGAGGCAAGAACGTATTCTCGTCCTCTAAACCTGTAGAACTGCGTTCGCGTGGTTGCGGCTGTACCAATCCACCCGGTTAGACACAATGCCAAAGCAAAGCTAAAGAACGTTGATCCGAGGTGAATGATGACTAAAGTCATTACAACAATCCATGGAATACCACTTAAGATATCAGTGAAACGTTCCATGATTAAGTCGACGTTACCGCCGAAGTAACCACAGATCGCGCCCCAAATTAATCCAAAGATAAAGCAGACAGCACTAGAAAGAATACCAAGTAATAAGGACCATCTTAATCCATCAAAGACGTATTTAAGCATGTCTTTACCGTTCTTATCAGTTCCTAAAAGGAACTTTGGCATCTTTTCGTAGCCATAATACTTATACATCGTGATATAACCGTCGACTTCAAAACCGTATGGGTTAGAATCGCTTGGACCACTTGGATCGACATAGATGTCATCAATTGTTAAGTCTTTGGCAAGTGGACAACGTTCATCAAGAATCTTACAATCAAATGTTGATTGATCAACAACGTATTTACCACCGCTATAGATGATGTCAATATTGACACGGAGAAGTTTCACTCCCCATGGGTTAGAAGCGGATTTCACAGCTTTGGACCATGCACGTAAATCGTTATAAGAAATACGAGTCATGTATTTGGTTCCGAGTTTAGCTTCATAGGTGTCATATGTAAAGCTAACAAAGTAAGCTTTAGACATGTACATTTGTCTCGAAGATTTATCCGAGATTAAATAAGCGTAATTAAGTTTTGTTTTCGCATCATCAAGGTAGTATGGTTCTCTTCCTGATGCTGTAGCATCAGTAAAGGAACAACCATTGTTAACTTTACCACCTTCGGTATAGTCACAAAGTTTTTCTCTAATTGCTTGATCACCGTCAACATCAAATGTTAACGAACGAATCATACTTGATTGATTTTGATGTTTTTTCTCGTTTTTGATGGTTAAAGCAAAATAGTAACGACTAAATTCAGTACGTGAAATACCAGCGTCAGCTAAAGCTGTTTCAACATCAACGGCGGATTCAGACATCGAAGAAATTTCTGAACCAATGGAGTGAACAACCTTTGGTTCGATAATTTCATAGTAAGTTTTGACTTCTTTATCGCCATCCATATCGATACTAACAAGATGGAGTCCAACTTTAGCTAAAGTATAGTCACTTTCAATTGGTTGAGCCTTTTCATTTGGAAGAAGGTTAATCTT
>DGSJ01000028.1:0-15826 GCA_002393905.1 Caryophanales bacterium UBA4365 | reverse complement strand
GGGTACGAAGTTCAGCGTATTCATCTTCATCACGAATTGTCTTCAGCATTGAGTGACGAATAAATCCACCTTTACCAAAATCAGTGACAGAATCAGTGTATTTTTCATCAGAGAATTTCTTTTTCGAAATCGCGCTACGAACAAATGTTTCGTTTGGCCACCAATCTTTTTGTTTTTCCTCATCAGTTTTGGCATCTGGATTAGCACTAACATCAACGGAGTAGTCTTTGTATTTTCTTGTACCATCCCAGAATCCTGTTCCAGCATCAAAAAGTTTTGGTTCAAGATATTCAAAACCAGTGTTTGCAGCATCAGCACTAACGTCATATGGTGAAACAGCTGGAATAATGATGGCTAAAACAAGAAGGAGACCTAAAATCACTGCAGCGACAACAGAGGATTTATTCTTACGGAATCTTCTTAAACAGTCTTTAAAGAATGTTGTTGGTTTGGTTTGGAACTTTTGTTCATGAATGGTCTCGTCAGTTGTGACAAGCTTAAAATCATCCTGAGTGATTTCTGGATCGCGGGCTGCTTCAGGAAGGTTATTTAAGATTTCGAAATCGTCTTGTTTCTTTTTCATTACGAGTTCTTTTCTCCCATTCTAATACGTGGATCAATAAAGCCATAGGAAAGGTCGAGGATCACTCCCGCAAGTAATCCAACAATTGTAAAGATGGCCATATCAACCATTAACACGTTTAAGTCTCGATCAGCAGCGTTTCCTGCGGAAAGAGAAGTAATATAAAGGTCGCCAATACCATTGATGTTATAAATCTTTTCTAGAATCATTGATCCAGAGAAGATACCAATAAATTCGGCGAGAATTGACGGTAAAATTGGGACGAATGCGTTGCGTAAAGCATGTCTCATAATAGCTTGACGTTTGGTTAAGCCTTTTGTTCTTGCTAAAAGTAAGTATTCACTAGACATGACTTCACAAAGTTCCGCACGGACGAAACGAGTGTAGCCACAAATTGAACCAAATGATAAGGACATGACTGGAATGATGTAGCCTAATGCTTTGACACCAGTTGATTTATCACTTGTTGGCCACTTGGTTGGTAAATTACCGTTATAGGCAAACCACCACAGTAAGAAAATAATAATAACGAATGATGGAATGGAAATAAGGACCATGACTGATGTCGAAATAGTGTGGTCAATCCAGGTGTTTTTCTTTAAACCAGCAAGAATTCCTAAGCCAATTCCTAATGGAACGGAGATGACAACAGCAATGATGTTAATCTTTAAGGAAACTGGTAAACGTTCCGCAATAATAGCAATCGCGCTTGCTTCTGGTTCGATATGTGTTGAACGACCCCAGTCGAATTTGGTAACGATGTTACCTAGCCATTCAAAGTATTGGTCAACGATTGGACGTTCATAATAATAGATTCTTTGACTTGTTCCTGGACGATCATAATATGCTAAAAATTCGCCTAGTTCTGGATGAGGCGTATCAAACTTTAAAACATAGCCGTATTCCCATTGGGTTTCATAGAAGGAATAAATTTCGGCAGGTTTTGAACTAGCAATTTTAGCTGGTCCTAGGGATTTAATGAGGAAAAATGTTAACGTTAAAATGATAAAAGTGGTCACAAACGCTAAGATGATACGTTTAATTGAGTACTTTAGCATCCTTTTTACGTCCTTCCTATAAGTTGTATGAATTATAATAAATTATAAACATTATTGCAAGTTAATAAAAAAGGCAATCAAATGATTGCCTTAGTTATTTTGTGTAATTGAATTAATTAGATATCAAAGATATCTTCGCCTTCAGTCCAACCTTCACCCTTAATGTCTGGGTAGTAAAGTTCTTTTGGCTCGATATCAAATGATTTGGAGGTGATGCTATCATCAACATAAGTTGAACCACGCCAATCATAGGTCATAACTTGACGAGAGTTCATGTATCGGCAGTAGTCTTCTGTATAGTAGAAGTCTTCGGTACGGTTAATGTCAGCATAAACACCATTTGGAATGCCAAGGTTATTACCTAAATCGAAGTCGATTAAGTTATCTTCCCAGTTCAGGGTGTACTTCGCCCAAGCGTTTCCGCTATCGTCTCCACGAGCATCCTTATAAGTGATGACTGGATCAGAGACACGGAGACATTCTTCAATACCAGCAGTTTCTTCACTACTTGAAACAGTTTCAATTTGGTTTGTGAAGATTTTAGAACCACTGGAGAAAAGAAGATCAAGAACATGAGCAACAGCGGCCCAACGGTCACCTTGTTCAACATAGGCTGTACAGTCAACTTTGATGTAGCGTTTTACTTCGTGATCAATATGGAACAAGAATGTTTCAAATTCATCAGTACAGTAAATAACCCATGTTCCGCTGGAGAATTCAACGTTTCCGCCTTCAACTTTCATTTTACCCCAGTAGGAGTCGCTAATGTAGACATAAGCTTCTTCGGTAGAAATGACCATCTTCTCATAGTTTGTGGAACTATTTTGAACAACACCATCTTTCGTAATTGTCGAAATAGTGGATTCGCTAATGTTTAAGTAGCTTGGAATTTCGTAACTAGAAGCAGCTTGATGGTTCATGATTGTTTTGATGTTATCATGGCCTTGATCGAAGCTATCAGCAAGTGTGACGGAGACATAAGTTTGGCTCGAAAATCCACCGCAATTCGCGGTTATAATTGCAAAACCGCATTCTTTTGCAGTGAGTTTTCCGTTAGCGTCAACACTAACAGCACTTGGATTGCTAGATGTGTAAGAAATGCTAGGGATGTTAGCTAAATTTGGCTTAATAACTTTACCAAGTTGATAGGTTTCACCTTTAACCATGGAAACGTTAGCTTCCTTAATGTTAAAAGATGATAAACCGAGATTTTCAACTGGTGAATAAGAACCGGATTTTGTTGGTTCTAAGTCTTTATGAGCATGTGCGTCACATGCACTAAAAGCTAGTAACATCGACATTGTCGCAACAATGAATGGAATTCTCTTTTTCATCATCTATAATCCTCCTTTCGTGTATGTAATTAATTCAATATTAATAAATTGGATCGGTTGAAGAACCACCAGCAATAATGGAGTTAAGTGTTTCTTGACCACCATTGATTTTGAGTGAGTAGGTCACATCAAAGATCCATAGTTTTTTATAGAAGGTGTGTTTTAAGTGATCTGTTTCTTTTTTTGGATTTGGATCATCATCCCACTTAATGGCTTTACGAATACTATTTTCTATAGCAACTTGTGCTTCTTGGGTGAGAGTAATCTTCTTTGTTGTTGGATCGTAGCTAACACCTTCATCAACACCGAAGTTTAATCCACCATAGACATAAAGTGAGACCGATTCAATGTTAAAGACAGCTGAATCACCAACATCGATAAATTCGCTGTTAAGTGTAACAGTAGAGTCACCACTGGTCTTCTTTAATGTTGTGTATGTAGATGTGTAAAGTTTCTTAACTGGTTTGATACGCTCTCCTTGATCAACAACACCACCGTGGTCAGCAACTTCCCAAAGAGCATCGAAGGAATATTTTTCACCGTTATAAACAAGTGGGTGTTTTTCATCGACGATACCTGTATCAGCACCCCAGTTAAGGGTGAATGTTGAGGAGTTATCTGATTTAAGAACTTCTAAGAAGTTAAGTGGGTTATAAGTGTTACCGGAAATAGCACCAAAGCCAAGGTCGAATTCACCGACTTGGAGGTGTTGGTCATAGACGTATTCCCAAACGGTAACAGCCTTATTAATAACATTTAATTTAACGCGTCCGCCTGAAACGGCTGGATCGTTGAATGCTGATTCAAAGTAGGATTTGATATCAACACCGTATTCAGTTGTATCAGATTGATACATCCACCAGATTTCAATCTTAATTTCTGTTGGATTATCGACAGTACCATAGTTTAACTTACCTTGTTTAACAAGTTGGGCTACAGCGGTCTTGAAGTAGTTGATCGCGGTATCCTTGTTATAACCATAGTCGTCGGTTTCTGGAATTTCATGTCCTTCACTATCCTTACGGACATTGTGATAATTCTTCACTGCTTCCTTGTGGTCATCAGTGGAATTATAGGAAATACTATTTTGTGGATCAGACATATATGATCCAGAGAAATAGTTAATGGATGGTTGCACACCACGCTTATCCGCAAATGTTTTACGGTCGATGGACCAGAATAAACCATTTAAGAAGTTTTCATTAGACATCCATGGTTTAACATCCCAGCTATGTCCAGCAGAGATGGAACCACTTGGACCAAATCTTTCTGTCCATTGTTCTTGTGTACAAGAGTTGACATTAAGTTTAAAGACGGAGTCACCTTCGACTTTTTTTGCCGAGCTCTTTTCATCCATATGTTTTTGTGGAAGTGAGCAGGCATCAAGGTTTCCAGCTTTAAATTCATCATAATAAGCATCGGTATTTTCAGTAATAGATTTGTCGATTTTAATACGGACACCAGCAATTTTATAACGATTGTATGGTTCTTTAACTTCAAACCAATTTGGGTTAACTGTAAAAACAGTTCTTTGTTCTTTTTCCCAAACATCTAAGAAATATGGTCCACAACCGATTGTTGATTCAACAATGCTGTTCTTTAAGTGAGAAGGAACTTCATCGTTGTTATTAAATCCGCCATAACGCTTACTAGCACGGAGGAGTTCGCCATTATCAATTGGAGCTTCACCACCATCATCTTTGCTAATACGCTTACGACCAACCATCTTCATGAAGTCTTCAGGAATTGGAGAATAAAGTGAAGATGATAAGGTATACATCGCTGTAAAGGCATCAATTGGATTTAAAAGAGTGAATTCAATGTAGTCACCTTCTGGGTATGTGCCACTTTCGTATGGCTCAGTGCCATCGGCGTGGCCAGTTTTAATACCAAGTTTTCCAGCAGCTTGCATGGATTCCCAAAGGGCTTTACATTCGGCGTCGTTTTTACCTTCTTTAGTTTGGGCGTTATAAGCGTTTGCGCCTTTAATACCATAAGAAGCATCGGCAGCCATTTCGTTACCACGTTTGAGGTTGTGGCTTCCTGTTAAAAGGAAGCGGAGAATGAATTCATAGTCTTCAAGTTGAACTTTACGACCATTGAATGGAGTTTCTCCATATGAACCTGAACCTTTGTAACTGTAAGTAACACCAGAATCATTAGTACGGAGATAAATTCTCCAACCAGTATACATATCGGTGTCATTATGAGCACCTAAGTGGAACATCTTTGGAGCTTTAGTTACCGTATCAGTTTCGTGAATATCTTCACGAGCTAAAAGTGGGTACCATTCAGCTTCTGTACGAGTTACATTAAGTTTCATACCAAAGTATGAGGCGGTAATGTAGCTACTTAAGTCAGAGACTTGAGAACCAGCAGCATTAAGTGCGTTAATGGTTCCTGGGTCAGAGCTTGATGCACTGTGATAATGGAGTGGGAATTGAGCGTCTCTTCCATCACCTGGAAGTTCTGATGTAAATGGAGCATCAGAGTCACTTAATAAACCATAACCATAACCAGTGATATATTGACGGTTTCCAAGAAGTGCTTTAGCGCGATCACTATAAAGCATGAAACCACCATTTTCGAATAGGGAAATACCTGTTAAGTGTGTATCCATGGCGTATTTTTCGAGTTTGCCAAGGATTTCTGTACGTTTTTTGCGTTGATCAGGTGTTGCCGCAGCGGAATAGTTATAACCACCAACAGCTTTTGGAGAAGCTGCAACAACTTCAATGACTTTGTAAGCTTCTAATCCAGAAGTTGTTTCGGTAACGGTGAATCTAACTGTACCAGGAGCTTTGGCGGTAATATAACCTGTTGTAGAAATGATTGAGGCAACATTAGAGTTATTAGATTCGTATGTGTATTCACGACCTTCTGTATTCACACCATTGTCAAAGACAACTAGTTGATAAGGAGTATCACGAACTTCAAGTGCGGCGTAGTCACCATCAATTGCGACAGAGAAAGCGAATTCGCCTTCTTCGTTACCACCCTTGCTTCCACATCCGGCTAAGCCGGCAAGACACATCGTGCCAGCTAAAGCTAATGTAAAGACATGTGCTTTTTTCATATTAGAAACCTCCTAATGTTTCTTTGGGCGTTTTTTTCCTAATGCCTTGACGATCGCAATACATCCAACGGCTAGGACAGCTACTCCCACAGCGGCTGGCACGCCAATACCAATCGCTAAGTCTCCGCCACGATCTGGTTTAGCACCAGTTGCAACAGATACTTCGGAGCCTAAGGTAATTACTTTTTCATTTCCGTATTGGTCAATTTCAATAAATTGAACTTTTCCATCTTCACCTAACTTAAAGTCGTGGTTAGATTTGAGGTAACGGTTTTGGACGATCTCGAAATCGTCATAACTACCTTCTTTAGTGAAGTGAATCACAGCGCCACTTTCACCAAAGGCTTTATCAACTGGACGAACATAGAGACGGTAGGTTCCGTCTTGACGACGTCCAAGTTCTTTCATTGAAGATTCAATGAATGATGGTTCGACTTCGACGTAATAGACACCTTTAGCTTCATCATAGTTCACTGGAAGGTTGGTATAACCAACAGTGACGTATGATAAGGCTTTGTCTTTTATTTCAATACGAACCTTTCCATTCACTTCATAGACTTTTGTCACCTCAGCTGGGGTGTTATCGATATGAAGTGTGTAGGATTTCTTCACCCATTCACCTGTACCATTGATCTGGTAGTTGAAGGTGACTTCGTATTCGCCATCAGCGAATCTTTCTTGGGTGACTTCGTCATATAGCGGCACAACAGCCCACGCACGGTGAGCGATGTAGCCTGCTCCAAGGAATCCGCCTTCGACGTGAGACTTATAAAGAGCGAACTCATTATTTGTATCACCGAAGAGCATATCTTCGAGCGCTGACTTATAGACGACTTTTCCGTCAGCTTTATTCTTAATCGTAAAGAAGTTATTACGAACAGAACGTAAAACGAATTGTTGAATGATCATGGTGTTTGTCTTTTCAGCATTGCCAACATAAATGTTGTTTGCTGCATCTTCATCACTTAATGTTAATGGATCAGTACCAACTGGATAGAAACCGTTTAATTGAGTGATGTTACGATCATTCTTAAGAATCTGGTCGGTAGCAATGCTATCTGGTGATTTAGCATAACCAGCCACCCAGAGAGAACCCATATCCGCGTTATCTTTACCAACGAGTTGTTTGGCAGTGTCGTTAACAAGATCACTTGGATAAACTTGGCCAGGATTCTTTTCGAATTGGAATTCTTCGACAACTGGAGCAGAGTTGTAGTTTTGCCCAGCTTTGATATCGCCTCCACCATAGAATCCTAAGAATGGAATGTTGAGGTCTTCTTCAAATCCATCGGCGATGAGTTCACAATACCCTTCAATATAGGTTCCATATGGATACATCTCGAGGATTTTTTCTTTATCCGCTTTCGATAAGGAGTATGGATTGATGGTGATCTTTGAATCGCCTGGAGCGATGGAGATCTTTTGTCCTTCAATTACATCAAGAACAACATCCTTCGTGGATAAGTATTTGTGGTTTGGAAGTGATTCATAGACAACACCTTCTTGAGCATCTTTGACTTGACTACTTACATAGTAAGTATCTGGTTCGATGATGACTGGGTTGGTCTTATTCTTGTAATCCGCTTCAGTCTTGTAGTAGGTGAGTTGTTTAGTCACCTTGTAAACATCTTTATATGATGCTGTACCAGAGGTGTAAACCACTTTCTTATAGGAGTAGTCGTAGTATTGAATTCCTGGGAGTTTTTCGAAGGAATCAACTTCTCCTAAATAGTTATAGTCAGATGTGATGATCTTGTTGTTTTCTGCTTGAGCAGGACGCATCACAGTTAACTTCACTTTATAATCAAGTGTTTCTTCGCTTTCGTTATGAGCATAGAAACTTAATTTTAAGTTACCTTTATTGATATCGTCATTGTTGTGAAGTTCGACTTTGGCTTTGCCAATACCTTTTTCTTCTCCATCAACAACCTTAAATCCTTCAAGGTAGACTTTTGAGTTTAAAGCACCATAGATATCAGCCATACCAGCACCTTGGACACGTGGAGAAGCATAGTTCTTCACGTTGGTTTCTGGGTTTGGTTCAACAATATCCATTGGGTTAGCTGTGGACATTAAGCGCATGTTGACTTTACCGCGTTCTTCTTTAATGGCGGCTAAGTCATCTTTGCTTAATGAACCATCAGCAATAAGAGGTCCACTGACTTTTGATAAGACAACTGCTTGGGCACCAGCATAGTTTGGTGCGGACATTGAAGTACCAGAGAGGTATTCATATGTTGTTAAAGGAGTAAGTTGCTTATCTTCTTTTGTTTGAGGTGGAACAGCACCACGGATGATGTCTCCTGGAGCAGTGATTTCTGGTTTGATATCAAGATCACTACGAGCGCCATCAGTGGAGAATGTTGACATTGTACGAGCAGCACTATCTTTTGATAGTTCTTTCTCAATGAATGTGAATAATCCGGTTCTTTCTTTTTCAAAGAATGGTTTATCTTTGAATAGAACAACCGCACATGGCATGGTTGGGTTGAAGTCGTCACCGAAGGAACAACGGAATGTGAAGTCTGTTTCGGTTGGGTCGTTGTTAATGATGAATAATCCAATCGCTCCTTTATCAGCGGCAGTATTGTACTTATCCGCAAAGGAGATGGATCCACGGTTAACAACAGCGACTTTTCCTTCAATATCAATACCAGAGTAATCGTTAGCAGTACCAAATCCTGGAATATAAGCCCATTCGACTTCGTCTTCGAGAGAGTTAACAATATCTCTCATCTTGTATTCGGTATCGTATTCACTTGGATAACGTTCGTTATTAACGATTTGGTCATCATAAGCGATGTTACTTTCACCGCATTTAATACCTGTTTTGTAATAGATGTAATCTGGGTGAGCAGAACCAATGGACATGGAAGTTGGGTGGTTAGCATAGCTTCCTAAGATACCTGTTTCAACCATTTCGTTGGTCCAGTTACCATAACCTCCAGCGAAGGCATAGGATTCTTTACCAGCGTTACCATTCGAGATGGAAGTAAGAATTTTTTCTTCAGAGACCATCTTTTCAATGGTTTGCATAGCAAGATCATCATCTTCGAATTCGCCAAGGTCACTACCTAAGGACATGTTGATTCCATCAACACCTAAGGTAATACAGTCTTCAAGAGCCATTAAGATGCAGGAGTCATAAGCGCCATCACTATCACCTAAGCCAATATCTTTAGCGATATCGTCAGCGCGATATTCGGTGAAGACTCTCATACAAGCTAATTGAGCTTTTGGAGCAATACCTTTGTATTCTGGAGCATTAGCAGCAGTAATTGATGCAACGTGGGAACCATGGTAATCGATATCACTATGAACATCGAAGTCTGGTTTAGCATCAGTTGAGTTACCAGTTAATGTGGAACCACCATAGTCAAAGTAGAATGGAACTTTACTATTGAAATATAAAGATCCTTCTTCGCCAGGTTTATCAGTTTTTAATCCTGGACGAGTGCTTGGGGTAGATTTCGAGAAATCCATCGAAGCATTAAGTTTGTTCTTTAATGATGGACGATCAACGAATTTTGGAGCAAAACGAACTTTGACACTATCATCAAGAGCATCAAAGACTTCGTGGTGCCATTCTGGCTCACCATTAACTTTGCCACGGAAATAGAACTCGTTATCTAAGATCGCAATAACGGTGCCTTCACCATCATATGTGGAGCCTGGAAGAATATTTCCAGTTCCATCATCATAGCCTGGCTTACGCATGGTTCGAGCAGAAACGTTCTCGTTTTGATCAATTTCTTCACTGGCTGAACGATTAACTTGGTAGGTGACACCTTGTCCTTTGTTTTTACGGACAACAAAATTGTCCTTATAGACATGTTCGACACCAGAAAGGTTTTCAATTTTAGCAACGTCTTCTTCATTGACCTTTAAAGTCATGGCGTTGTTTAAAACTGTAAACCTATTAACTAATTCAGCTTTTGGGTTCACTGAGTAGCGAATACGTGAAAGAAGGTTTTCTTGTTGATTGAGTGCTTCCTCAGAAGTTAACTCATCAATGTCTTTTTTAAGTTTAACAATCACCCGAGTATCAGGTTCAAGGGCTTCAGTGGCTTTAATAGCACCGGTTGAAGCACCGATTGTTCCTAAAGACATAGTTGCAATCACGCCGCAGAGTAATCGACTTTTCTTCATAACATTACCTCCTAATCGTGCGAGTACACGAGAATAGTAATTGCGTATATTTTATATAAGTATGCGTGGGTATGCAACAAAAAATCGCACAGGCGATGTGCGAATTTCGTGCTTGCGAGTAAACTTTTTATTTAATTTGTAGGCGCAAAATGATTTCTAAAACTATCACAGCAATGATGAACAAAAATCCCGCTAAAAACAGCATCAAATATGTTTTTTTCTTCTTTTTTCGTTGGTCGTATTTTTGGATTTTATAGTCGGCCATTGAGTTATACATATTTGGATTACGATTAAACATTGAAGTTAAAAGTTGTTTAAAGCCATAAGCAAATGTATCAAAAGCACCTAAACGGGTGATGATGACCATTAAACCACCACCAATTAAAGCTACTCCAGCAATTGAACATGCATCAACAGCATCTTTTAAGGTTTGATTCTTCAAAAAGAAATATAAACAAAAAACAGCCGCACCAAAAACAAGGGAAAAGACAAATGTTAAGATATGAGATTTGTACTTATAGATGAATGTTCTCATTACTAATTCCTTTGTGTTTTGCTGGTGATTTTTATTCAAATTGTTGAGATTTTTAAGAGTATTTAATTTACCATCAAATGTTCAACAATCATAACATACATATTTAATTGAAAACTAGATTACCTTGAAATTTTTGAGCGCTTTTTTGACACCGTGACAGTCGATATGAGTAGTCACAAACGAGGCTGATTGTTTAGCTTTATCTACACCATTTTCCATTGCTGCACTATACTTACAAAGCTCAAACATTGGAATGTCTTGGACATCATCACCAATAGCCATCGCATTTTCTTTATTTAGACCATAATAATCGAGAACTTTTTTAATTCCATCACTCTTACGAATGACATGATCTCGAATATCAATGGCGTATGGGAAAAGACGGTAAGCATCTAGGTCTTTATAGTTGATCGCTTTGAGTAATTCTTCGTCTTGTTCCTTCTCACAAAATAGTAGCAATCCTGAGATATTTTCATCATTATAACCGCGAATTGCTGGTATTTTTTCAAAAAAGACATCGAAATAATGTTTAGCGACCTCATTGAGTTCATCGGAAATCCAACGGTTGTATTCATCGACAAATTGGATGACAATTCCACGCTCTTTTGCTACCTGACAAATGTGATGAACAAGCTTTTTATTCATGTAGTCATGATAGATGATTTTGTCTCCAATAAAAATGACTGAACCATTGGCTAAAATCATTCCATCTGGTTTAAATTCGTCGAAGAATCCGGTCAGTTTTAAGGATTCATATGGACGAGCTGTCGCAATAAAAACTTTCGCTCCGTTTTTCTGGGCTTTACGTAATGCTTTTAAACTCTTTTGATCATAGATATGTTTTCCATGACCGTGGTTTAAAATTGTCCAGTCAACATCAGTGAAGATAATCTTAATTTCGGAATTCTTTTTCATTTCGTAATAATTATACCTATTATGAATAAAAAGAAAACGAGCAATGCTCGCTTTCTATCAAATTATTACCATCCCCCTGGTCCATGACCTCCACCACCAGGACCACCGGAACTTGTTCCGACTTTAGTTAAATTAGAAGTCATGTTAATGTCAGTGATAACATTATCACCATTGAAAATGGTGTAGGTTGAACCAACCTTCATTTCTGGTGAAGAGAAAATGAGTTGTGTACAGGACAGTTTTAAGGTGTATGTGTATAAGGCACTATCTTCGTTATTAGCATCCGCAACACTAATTATGGAGTTCGCGCTCATTGTCGAACCGTTATAAATAAATGTTGGTTGGGTAGCAGTCATGTTTTCGAGCATTCCATTATTAGAACAAGCAAAGACAATTCCGCCATTAATATTAACTCGATCAGCATCTAAAGATCCGTTTCCACTACCAGGACCTTCGATAATGACCTTACCACCATTAATATTTAAGGTTGTATTAGCATCAAGACCATCACCACCGGCTTTTACTCGGACAAAGCCGTTGTTAATGGTACAAACATAACTTGAGCCAAAGTCAGATGCAGCATTAATGCCATCATCTTGACTATTAACGACAATATTTGTGTTTTCTCCACTGATAGTGACGTTTTGACCTTCAATTCCTTCATAAGAATCATTGACTACTAACGAAGTATTATTGATATTTGTGTTGTAATCAGCATGAACTCCATCGTCACTCGTTGTGATATCCATGTTCGCGCTTTCTAAAGAAATCGAACCGTAATTACAGTGAATTGCGTCATCTGTTGAGTTTAATGTGATACCAGCTAAACCACGGATGGAAATAGAGTAATCACCTGTTGTAACCTCGTGTTCAACTTTATCATCATCTTCATATTTAATCGGTCCAACTTTGATTGCTTTAACAGAGTTTGCTAAAGCATACATATTGGAATAACTACGAATAGAATCTTTAGCGACTCTCTTATGAGAGGAGTTCCATTTATAGTCATCATCAGTTAATTCGTAAGTGTCTTTTTGTGAGTAAGGAACAAATGTACCTTCGGTTTTGATATTGATTGTTCCACCATTGATGTCAGTGTATGTCTCAGATTGGATACCATCACCAGTTCCGTTATAAGTTAGAGAGACATTTTTTAAATATGTATAACCTCTTTCTTTAGAAAAGGCTGTTAAATCATCATCTGCATCCGCTTGAATACCATCACCTTCCGCTTCAAGATTTAAAGTGCAACCTTCAGCAACAATACTTTCAGCAGTAATTGCGCTTTTCTTGGCTTTGGCGTTAATTGTTGTTTGAGTAATAGTTAAGGATTGACCAACTTTAATGGCGTTCTTTTGTTTGGATTCAACATTAAGAATACCAACACCAGAAATCAAAACATTTCCTTTAACATGGAAAGCATTTGTATCAGCAAAATCATTAATGATTGTGTTTTCAGATTCATTAATAATGACTAAGTGAAGTGTGATCGCTTTTGAACTACCAAAAGCAATTCCAGTAGATGAGTTAATTGTTGCTCCATCTTAATAAATGTAAATTTCAGAGTTCTTCGCTGCAGTAATTGAGACAGAACTATAATTTCCTTTTAAGGTATAGGAACCAGCAGCAGAAATAACGGAGCCATCTTCAACTGTTTCACGTTCATCTTCTTCTGGAACAGAAATGTTTTGTTCATCATCAATTGTTTGTTCGTGTTCTGTATCTTCTTCAGTTACAGGAGTTTCATCATCTGTAATTTCACTGATTGGATCAGAGTCATTTTCAGCTTTAGAGTTACGTTTAACTTTGCGAGAAGTCGTAGTTAAACTACAGCTTGCTAAAGCTAGCATTGATGCAAGAATGGTGAGGATTGAAGTCTTTTTCATAATTGTTAGTCTCCTCTAACTGCTTTTAATATACATAATATATGTCTCGCGTGTAAGAATTTTTTTATTATTTTCTTATTACATATTTAATTTTTGAGTATAAAATCTTCGTTAGAGGTACAACGATATGTCAGTTTATGATTTTTCAGTCAAAGACCAACGCGGAGAAGATTTTTCCTTATCGGCTTTTAAAGGAAAAGTTCTTTTAATTGTGAACACCGCAACTAAATGCGGATTCACTAAACAATATAAAGAACTTGAAGAACTCTATGAGAAATATAGAGGTCAAGGTTTCGAGATCTTAGATTTCCCATGCAACCAGTTCTTTAGACAAGCTCCAGGAAGCGATGAAGAAATTAACGCTTTCTGTAGTTTACATTTCGATACAAAGTTCCCACGTTTTAAAAAGATTGAAGTCAATGGAGATAATGCTGATCCATTATATGTCTATCTTTGTAAGCAAAACGACAAGGGTAAACTTAAAAAGATTAAATGGAATTTCACTAAGTTCTTAATTAACAAAGAAGGTGAAGTTGTGGAACGTTTTGAACCAACTGCTACACCAGGATCTTTTGAAGAAAAAATCGCTGCAGAACTCAAGAAATAACCAAGAATTGCTGGTATTTTTAAATGAATAGAGAAAAGAAAATTATTCAAACGAGTATCATTGGAATTATTGCCAATGTTTTTCTCGTTATCGGTAAAGCAATCATTGGTTTTATCGCTCATAGTGTGGCGATTATTACTGACGCTATTAATAACCTTTCTGATTCTTTAAGTAGTGCTATTACCATTATTGGAA
This sequence comes from Caryophanales bacterium UBA4365, assembly GCA_002393905.1. GTDB lineage: Bacteria > Bacillota_I > Bacilli_A > RFN20 > CAG-826 > Fiminaster. Next base: position 1,488 of record DGSJ01000028.1, on the reverse strand, counting down.
CTAAGTTATCCAATAAAAAACCAGACAAGAAACATCCATACGGACATGGTCGAGTAGAATACTTAACCAGTCTAATTATTGGAATCATCGTTTTAGCTGCTGGCGTGATGGCGATCTACGAATCCATTAAAACTCTTATTGATAATCCAATTGTTGACCATAGCATTTGGTCATTAGTCATTATTGGATTAGCTATCCTTGTTAAAATTGGCGTTTCCATTTACTTTGGTAAAGTTGGAAAACAAGTGAACTCCGAACCATTAAAAGCTTCTGGAAAAGATGCTTTCTTTGATGCTCTACTTTCAGTAGCAACATTAATTGGTATTGGAACCTCAATGATTTGGGGAGTCAATATTGAAGGATACATTGGTATCTTAATTGGTTTATTTATTCTTAAAACTGCTTATGAAATTCTTCGTGATGGAGTATCACTCATTATCGGAGAAAGAGCATCCCAAGAAGAAATTGATCATATCAAGCGTATTGTTAACTCCTATGAAGAAGTTCGAGGAGCATACGACTTAATTATTAATAATTATGGAGCTGGACGAATTATTGCCTCCATCCATATTGAAGTTGATGATTATTTAACCGCGAAAGAGATCCACCACTTAAGTAAAAATATTCAAGCACGTGTCTATGCCGAAACAGGCGCGATTCTAACTATTGGCATCTATGCTTCTAATGAAGCAAGCCCAGAAGTTAAAGAAATTAAGGATTATATTTTTAAGCTTATCGAAAATGAAAAAGGTATTCACCAAATCCATGGTTTCTACTTTGATGATGCGAAAAAGTTAATCACCTTCGATTTAATTTTTGATTTTAAATACAACAATCCACAAAAGAAAATTGCGGAATTAGTTAATAAACTAAAAGAAAAGTATCCTACTTATACGTTCTATATTATCCAGGATACTGATTTCTCTGACTAATAATTTATTTAAATGTTCTAGTTAAGCGATATAGAGTGATCACTTTCATGAACTCTGTTTCACTAGATTGATATGGCGCAAATTGCTCTACATTTTTGTTATACATCATCCAACCATCAATTGTTGTGGCTGAACGCATATCCCAACAAGATTGGTCATTGTTATATTCAATTTCCCATAGATTTGATGTTGCTTTTGGAGTGTCAAAAAATGACACTTTCTTTTCGTTAGTGCAAGCTAGATAAGTTCCATCTTTTCTTTTAGGAACTTCGAGGTTATAACCATCACGACCTTTATAATCTGTTCCAAGAACAAATTGCGCGGCATCACCAGGATTAGTCATCACTGATTTATCAGTGTTAAACGTGACATCACAAGAATGAAGCTTCATTCCACTACAATCATCAGTCGCTGCCTTGTTTTCTTGTGGGCAGGCAATAATTAATTGATCTCCTGGAATAAGCGTGTCGCTTGGTTCCATTCTTTTCCATGATTTTTCAAAATCAGATTCGGAATTATAACAATAGACTTTTACTGAAGCCGATTTATTATCCAC
>DGSJ01000001.1 GCA_002393905.1 Caryophanales bacterium UBA4365 | reverse complement strand
AGGATGTCGACTTGGGCATCAAGTGGGCGAAGTTCATCTGGTTTACGGCCATCTGGTCTAATTTTATCTTCAGCAATTAAACGGCGAACTTCTTGGTGAACGATATCTTCTTGGATTTCGTGGACTTGTTGAACTGTCTTTGGATCAGCACCAGCTTCTGTATAGGCAGCTTCAGTTTCCTTTTCAATTGCTTCAATCTTTTCTTCACGTTCAAGTTTGTCTTTTGTGGAGACAGCTTTACGTAATTTCTTATCAACTTTTTCAGTGACTTCTGCACGTAATTCTTCTGGAATAACCTTGAATTGGATGTCTTTGTTCTTTTCAACACCAATCTTCTTGATAATTTCTTTTTGGAAACGGCAGAGTTTCTTGACGGCTTCATGACCAAACATTAAAGCGTCAAGCATATCTTCTTCGCTAACTTCGTTAGCACCGGCTTCAACCATGTTAATGGCTTCTTCTGTACCAGCGACACAGAGGTCGATATCAGAAACTTTACGTTGTTCAACTGTTGGGTTGATGACAAGTTTTCCATCAACACGTCCAACATAGACACCCGCGATAGGACCATTGAATGGAACATCAGAGATGCAAACGCAGAGGGAAGAACCAAACATTGCTGTAATTTCTGGGGAGTTGTCATAGTCGACTGCCATTACTTGGGAGACGACTTGAACTTCGTTACGGAAGCCTTCTGGGAAGAGAGGACGCATTGTTCTATCGGTAATACGACTTGCTAAGATCGCATGAGAACTTGGGCGTGATTCTCTACGAAGGAATCCACCAGGAATCTTTCCGGCAGCATACATTCTTTCTTGGTACTCAACACTGAGAGGGAAGAAATCCCAGTCAACAGTGTGTTTGGACATTGTCACGTTTGAAGTAACGACAGTGTCGCCATAACGCACCAAAACGCAACCACGTGTTTGTTTACCGATTTCACCGGCTTCAACAACGAGTTTGCGGCCATCGAATTCTAATTCGAATGTTTTTTTCATTAATTAATTTCTCCTTTTTAAAACTATTAAAATTTTAACATAAATGTTAGTTGAATAATACAAGAATTTGAAAAAAGAAAACACCATACAAAGTATGGTGTAACTTTTAATAAGATTTAACTTATTTACGAATGGATAATTCAGCTAAGAGCTTGGCGTAAGCATCACGGTCAGTACGATTTAAGTAATCGAGTAAACCACGACGTTTTCCAACAAGCACGAATAATCCACGTCTACCGGAAGCATCTTTTTTGTTTTTCTTAAGGTGCTTTGTGAGTTCGTTAATTTGTTCAGTAAGAAGAGCGATTTGGACTTCGACAGAGCCGGTGTCTTTTTCGTTCTTGCCGTACTTCTTAACGATTTCGGCGACTTTTTCTTTGGATAACATGTTGTATCCCTCCTTTTATAAAGACTTGACTTAATCCAGGAATAGCGTCGGAGTACTCGCTAATCTTAGAATAAGTTGCGATAACTATTATATAAGAAATCAAAATGATTTCAACACTAATTTAAACTCCAAAAACAAACTTAATATCAGATTCAATTTGTTTCTTAAGTTCTTCTAAAGAAGAAAACTTCTTCTCATCACGGACAAATTCGAGGAATTCGAGTTGGATTGATTCAGAATAGTTTTCTTTCGTGTAATTCATGACATGGATTTCAATTGTGACAACTTGAGAATCATCGATCGTTGGTTTGACGCCAACGTTTGTGATGGCGCGATGTGGAATTCCATCGATATAGGCGATTGTTTTATAAACACCAAATCGAGGAATGACATAATAATCAGATGGTTTTAGGTTCATTGTTCGAATGCCGATTTTTCGACCAATTCCAAGACCGTGAATGACAGAGCCAGACATTGTGAAATTATGACCAAGTAAACGATTTGCTTCTGGAATGTTTCCTTGAGTAATGAGATATTTTATATCTCTCGAACTAACTTTTGAGTCATGATCGATGATTAGATCAACAATTTTTGTTTTGAAAAATTTCTTCAATAATTCAGCTTTTCCAAGTCGATCTTTTCCAAAGCAAAAATCCGATCCACAGAAGACTTCTTGAACATTCATTTTCTTTAATAAATCAATAAATGCATTTGGAGATAAGTTAAGGAATTCTTCATCGATATCTAAAACATAGAATTGATCAATTCCCATTTTTGATACGATTCGGAACCGGTCATCTAATGATGTCAGAATTGCTGGTGATTTTTCTTTATTTAGAAAAGCACTAACAGGTTTTGAAAAAGTCATCAAAACAGTTGAAAATTTGGCAGTTTTGCGAGCAGTTTCAATTAAAAATTGATGTCCAAGATGGATTCCATCAAAGTAACCTAAAATAATGGAGATTGGCTCCTTGTTTACTGGTAGATGATATTGATCAAATCGTTCTAGTTTCATCTCAAACCTCTTAAACAATGATATACCTTACCGCTTTGTAATTCATACATTGCAATTGGTCCTTCTTCATCTTTGACCACCACTAGTTTATCTTTTTGCTTAACAAAGCAAAGCGATACTCCATTTTTAGCTTTTTTAGCATCTTCACCACTTACAAATTCAGTCGGGAAATCCTTGAGCATTTCTTCCACGCTGATTAAATCTTCAGCTTTTGCGTCGCTAGCTTTGACAGAATTCTCTAAAGAATACTTACCAATTTTTATTCTTGTTAATTCAACTAAATGGCCAACACAGCCGAGTTTTGCGGCGATATCTTCAGCTAAAGTTCGAACATATGTTCCTTTGGAAACTCGACAAATAAATGTAATTTCGTCTGTTCCATTAAAATTAACTAACCCTATTTCAAAAACTTCAATTTCTCGTTGTTTTAATTCAAATTCAACATTCTTTCGAGCAAGAGCATAAGCTCTTTCTCCGTTAACTTTTAATGCTGAATACTTTGGTGGTGTTTGTAAAGATTTACCCAAAAATTGCTGGAGAATTTCATTAATTTTATTAATATCCAAAGCTGGAACTTTAGTTTCTTCAACCACCGCTCCATCTTTATCACCAGTATCCGTTTTTTGTCCAAGTTTTAGCCTAGCTAAATAAGTTTTATCGAGTTGCTCAATAAAAGGAGCAATTTTAGTTGCTCGACCGGCTAAAACAATTAATAAACCTTCGGCAAAAGGATCAAGAGTTCCAATGTGTCCCATCTTCTTTTCATGAAGAAGTTTTGAAACTGTGTTGACTTCTTGACGAGAAGTTCTTCCTTTTTCCTTATTAATTAATAATGCGCCTGTAATCATTTTAAATTTAATATAGAATTATAATATATCTAACATGAGAAAAAACGTATTTCTGACATTGCTTTTATCATTTTTAGTGCTTTATATTGCATTGATGGTTGTTTTTACATTCTTTGATTATCAAATAACAAGCACTTTATATAATCCAAAAACAGGTTATGGAATCTTTTTTGAAGCGACTGGTCCGATGTTTATGCCGTTTTTTATTATATATTCAACAATTGGATTAGCATTAAATCTCAAGTTCAATACCAAAGCAAAAACGATTTTCTCATATATCGGCCTAGGTTTTCTTTTTATCTATGGAACATTTATGGGAGTAATGACACATTTGCACAGTTATGCTCCATGGATGTTCGTTCCAAGTATTGTTATTTATCTTTTGTTTAGTGTTTTATGTGTTTATTTAAATAAACAACTTAAACAAAAATGTGAAAAGTTGCTACCAAAACACATAAAAATATTATTCATTATGCTAATTACATCCTCAGTTAGCCTATTAGGTGTCGACATTATTAAATGTATATTCGGAAGAATTCGTTACATTGATTTAGCAAATGCAAACCAATTTAAACCATGGTTCTATATTAATAACTTTTTATTTAACTCATCATTCCCTTCCGGACATACAGCTAGAGCAACAACTGCAATCTGTTTTTCTTTAATACCGCTTTACTTTAGTAAAACAAAGCTATCATATATTGTTCTTTTAATCACAATTTTATTTGGTATTGCCACAGGAATTTCGCGATTGTTTGAAGGAATGCATTACCCAACGGATATCCTAACAGGATTTGCTTTAGTCTTTTTATCTTTTTATATTTCAAAATATTATCTTTTAGATAAAAGTGATACAATAGCGTCATGAAAACCATACGAACCATTTTAGGTCAAATCAGAAAAGCTGATCAAAAGTTCTCTTTTTTCAATGAAAAAGATCGCATTATGATTGGTGTTTCAGGCGGAAAAGATTCGATGCTTCTTTTGTATGCCTTAAATCAATATAAAAAGTTTAAATGCGCCAATTTTGAGATCGTTCCAGCAATTCTTGATCTCGGTTTTCCTGGTTTTGATTCTAGAGAAATGGAGAAATATGTTGCTTCTTTAGGTCTTAAGCTTCATGTTGTTGATTCAAAAGAGGTTTATCAAATCCTGAAAGTTCAACAAAAAGATGCACCACACCTACCATGTTCAATCTGTTCAAGAATGAAAAAAGCGGCCATTAATAAGACTGCTCATGAACTAGGCTGCAATAAAGTTGCTTTTGCTCATCATGGCGATGATGCTGTTGAAACATTAATGATGAACCAGATTTTTGGTGGTCGATTTGCTACATTCCAACCAAAAATGTTTCTAGAAAGAAGCGGAATTGAGTTTATTCGACCACTGATTCTTTGTCATGAAGATCAAATTATTCGATGTGTCAAAGAAGAAGGCATTCCAGCCTTCCCGTCTCATTGTCCAAATGATGGCAATACAATGCGTGCTGAAATGAAACAAATGCTAAAGGAAATTTATGCTAAATATCCGATGGCAAAAAAGAACTTTTTCTCGATGCTTGAAAACTATGAAAAAGAAGTTCTTTATTACCAAGATTACTACTTTAAAATTGAACGAAAAGATTTGTCTCTTCACCCAGTTATTTCGGCTAAAGATGCTTTACTTGAACAACAGCTCAGAAACAAATTAAATATCACTAATTTTAATGATGATCGTGAACGTTTTATTATTTACAAAATTAACCAACCTATTGGGGTTTTGTCGATGAAAACAACCAGCAATTCTCGGTTAATTTGCGATTTAGAGTTCATTCGTGAATCAAAGAAAAATCGTCAAAATATCATTCATTACTTAGAAACAACGATTGAACATTTTGATCTTGCTGATGCAGTTATTTTAGAGAAATCTAGTCACAGTGAATTCTACAAAACTTTAGGTTATAAAAAAGCCCGCCGAGGCGAGCTTATTAAGTATCTCAAATAGAAGAATTATTTCTTCATTTTTTGAAGTTGTTCGGACTCCTTTTTTAATACCTCATCAAGATGGTTCATTTTTTCATATGTTTCATCTAGATAGAAGGTAATTTCTGGAGTTTTTCTAATGTCGATTTTCTTGGCTAAGGAAGAGCGAACATAACCACGAGTTTTATTTAATTCTTCGAGGTTTTGTTTAGGATATTTTGCTCCTAAGAAAGTCACATAGACTCTAGCGTAAGAAAAATCGCTACTCACCCAGACTTCACTCACTGTACAAAAACCAATTCTTGGGTTCTTTAGTTCGAACTGGATGATCTCAGAAATATTCTTTCCGATAATTGACTGGATACGTTGTGTACGATCAGCCATTATTCTTTCTCCACCATTTCGTATGCTTCAATGACATCGTTTTCTTTAATATCGTTAAAGTTTTCAATGGTCATACCACATTCGAATCCTTCTTTAACTTCTTTAGCGTCATCTTTAAATCTCTTAAGAGAATTTAATTTGCCTTCATAGACAATGACACCATCACGAAGAACGCGGACACTAGAACCAGATTTAATGACACCGGAGGTGACATAAGATCCAGCAACTGTACCGACTTTGGAAATCTTAATTAATGAACGAACTTCTGCTTGTCCAATAACTTTTTCCACTTGTTCTTTCTTATACATACCTTTAATGGCAGCTTCCATTTCCTCAGTTAGAGCGTAGATGATTCGATGTAATCGAATTTCAACGCCTTCTTCTTCGGCTTTGGCTTGGACCATTGCGGTCGGACGAACATTAAAGCCATAGATAATCGCATTTGATGCACTAGCAAGCATAATGTCGTTATTGGTAATCGCACCTGCGCTACTATGAATAACGTTAATATGAACTTGATCGTTACTTAATTTATCTAAGCTAGCTTTAACTGCTTCAGCAGATCCTGTTGTATCAGCTTTAAGAACAATATTTACTTCTTGGACTTCACCATTACTTTCAGTAATTTTGCTGTAAAGTTTTTCTAAGGTTGCGGCCGCTTGAGCGCCTTGTTCATTTTGTTTCTTAATTAATGCACGCTTTTCAGCGATTTCACGAGCTTGCTTTTCCGTTGGGAAAGCCATGAATTTATCACCAGCGTTTGGTACTTCACTTAAACCAATAACCACAACTGGTGTGGATGGTTTAGCTTCTTTAAGAATCTTCTTATGTTCATTCGTCATACGACGAATCTTTCCATATGCTGTACCAACGACAACGTAGTCTTGGAAAGAAAGTGTTCCGTTTTGGACAAGAAGTGTTGCTTTTGGACCCTCACCTTTGTCGAGATTTGCTTCAATAACTGTACCAATCGCATAACGATTTGGGTTAGCTTTCAGTTCTTGCATTTCTGCGACTAAAAGGATGGATTCTAGAAGTTCTTTAATACCAATATTCTTCTTTGCGGAGATTTCACAGCAGATATTATTTCCGCCATATTCTTCAGCAATAATGTCATAAGACATTAATTCAGTTTTGATTCGGTTTGGATCAGCACCTTCCTTATCAATCTTGTTGATTGCGACAATGATTGGGACTCCAGCTGCTTTAGCGTGGTCAATCGCCTCGATTGTTTGCGGCATGACTCCGTCATCGGCGGCGACAACTAAAACAACAATGTCAGTAACCGCAGCACCACGACTTCTCATCGCAGTAAACGCTTCGTGTCCTGGAGTGTCTAAGAATGTAATTTTTTGTCCATTGATTTCTTTTTGGTAAGCACCAATGGCTTGGGAAATTCCACCAACTTCACTATCAACAAGGTGTGATGAACGAATAGCGTCAATCAAGGTTGTTTTACCATGGTCAACGTGACCCATAATGGTGACAACAGCTGGTCGAGGTTTTAAGTCTTCTGGTTTATCAACGATTTCAACTTCTTCGAATTGTTCTTCAGAAACAATCTTTTCTTTCTTAAAGTCAAAACCGAATTGAAGACAAATGAGACCAATAGTTTCATCATCAAGGTTTTGGTTGATGGTAACCATCATCTTCTTTTCTAAGAAAAGAAATTTAATGATATCGTTAACGTTAATACCAAGTTCTTTGGCAAGTTCGCTAACAGTCATGCTACGGGTGAAAACAAACACACCGTTATTCACGCGGTTAGTTTGTTCTTTTTGGTTTTGAGATGTTGGGATATTGCTTTTTCGAAAATCTTTTTTGGCCATATCTAACTTCCTCCTTTCCTACTAGAAAACGATATTATTTATCGTCATCATCGTAGTATTGGTCGTATTCGTCGTAGTCGATTTCTTCTTCATCATCTTCGTATTCGTCATCGAAGAATTCGTCTTCCTCTTCCATACGAGCCAATTCTTCATCAGTATAAATAGACATTTGTGGTTCTTTTTTAACTGGTTTAGCTTCTTCCACTTTTTCGTGTTCGACTTCGTCTTCAGTAATCTTACGTGGACGTTTACTAGTCTTTTGAGTGGCTTTGAAAGCTTCTTTCTTTTGTTCCTTATCAAGTTCAGCTTCTAAGGATTCAAGAGTGGTTGTTGTACGAACCTTAGTTTCTTTAACTTCAGCTTTAGGAGCTTCTGGAGCTGGTTCTTCAACCTTTGGTTGAGAGACTTCAACAACTGGTTTTTCTTCTTGAACTTCTTCATCAAGAATTTGTCTTGGTTTGGCTTTTTCATTGCCTGTTTCCAGAGCAGATTCTTGTTCGCGAGCAGCTTTAACTTGAGCAAGATACTTCTCGTATTTTTCTTTTTGAGCACGAACCTTTTCTTCTTCTTGGATCTTTTCAAGAGATTTGAATTCGACTCCAAGATCAGCCATTTCGTGTTCTTCTTTAATATCAATGTTCCAGCCAGTTAATTTACAAGCTAAACGAGCATTGGCACCCTTACGTCCAATGGCTAAAGAAAGTTGGCCAGTTGGAACAATGGCGATGGCTTGTTTATTTTCTTCATCTAAATAGATGTTAGTCACGGTTGCTGGGCGAAGAGCATCGATAATGAAAAGATAATCATTTGGAGAATAAGAAATGATATCAATCTTTTCTTTATCACGGCTATTGCCGAGTTGAGCGACGATTTTTTGGATGTTGCTTCCGTTAACTCCAATACAGGAGCCAACACAGTCAACGTTGACATCGTTGCTGTAAACAGCAACTTTACTACGGATTCCGGCTTCACGAACGAGGTTTTTGATGATGACAGTTCCGTTATAAATATCAGAAACTTCTTCTTCAAAAAGACGACGTAAATAGCCAGCATCACTACGGGAAACACGAACCATTGGTCCTTTTTCGCTTGTGGAGACTTGGCTCACATATAAACGAATTGGGTCGCCGATATTAAACATTTCGTCACCAATGAGTTCTCTACGTGAAAGATACATCGATGTACGACCAATGTTCACGATCGCTCCGCGATCATCACATTTTTCGACAACACCGGTAATCATTTCGCCGACTTTATCTTTATGGGATTCATATAAAGCAAGTTTTTCAGCTTCGGCAAGTTTCTGTCTTAAGACAGATTTAACGATTAAAGCAGTTAAACGTTTTAAATCTTCAACGTTCACTTCTTCGTGGTATTCATCACCTGCTTTAAGTTTTTTATTAATTTTCTTGGCATCTTCTTCGGAAATTTCAAGGTAGTCATCTTCTACGTCTTTGACGACTTTCTTGACAAGTTCCATTTTGATGGCTGCTGGATCTTCGGTAATTTCGACACGAATATCCGCATCATCTCCACCGCCTAATTGTTTCGCGTAGGCTTTACGGAGTGATTCTTTTAAGGCATCAATAATTGATTGTTTAGAAATGCCTTTTTGCGCTTCGAGTTCATCGAGAGCTTCTAAGAATTTTGTTGCATCCATTGTTTATTCTCCTTTATAACAAATGCAGTTTTATTAAATTAAAATTTAATTGCGAGTCTGGCATCGTCGATATCCTTGCGTGGGATTTCGACTTTGACAAGACGAGTTTTCACTCTGAAGGAGAGTTTAACGATATCAGAATTAACTTCATCGAGATCTCCTTCAAGAATGTTTTCACCCTTAAGAGGGTGAGACAAATGGAAATGGACATATTTTCCAACGTATTTTTCTAACTCACCAAGTTTAATCGGTTTTTCCGCTCCAAAGCTTGTGACATCTAAAACATATTCGTTTTGGATTAAATCCGCTTTGTCGAGCAATGGACTAATTAGATCGTTTACCGTGATGATTTCTTCTAGGGAGATCACTTCTTCCTTATCAATCATGACACGTAGATAAAACGTTCCCATTTCTTTCTTGTAGGACACAGCAACATCGCTATAACCTAAAGCAAGAATTGGCGCCTTGATTAAGTCTAAAACACGTTCTTCAATACCCATTTCTAACCCCTTTTAATAAATTAAAGAGTGCCGCGTGGCACTCTTAACAACAAGAGTTACTCACCGAAGTGAGCAACATAATGATATCAAATACAAACGAAGTTGCAACTATTATTTATTAATAGAGGCCTTTTTTGTATAAACCCTTCTCCACAAGTTTCTTTAAAGAAGCAACAACAAAATCCTTATCTTCTTTATAAGTGACACCAAACCAAACGTCTGGAGTGGATAAGAGTTTTAAGGATGCTTTACCTTCTTCAACAAGTTCAGAAACAACGGATGGGATGAGCCATTCATCTTTAAGAGTTTGGCCATGTTTATCTAACCAAGCTGGGAAACGTTCTTCCAAACGTTTAATAATGTCTTTGCTAAAAGCAAAAAGATTCATGGAAACTAATTGATCATCTGGGACAATGAAGGAATCTCCTCCATCAAGAGGTGTGCATTCGACTTCACCTTTCGCGTTTCTTTCCACAGATGATTCAATCATCTTTGTAAGATATAAATCTTTATCATAGAAACAGACACCACGTTTCACGGATCCGTTTTCGGTCATCGTGTTAGCGACTTTAAAGGCCACGTTGACGTATTGTCCTTCTTTATTGGATTTTAAACCTCTTAGATAATTAGCAGCGACTTGGTAGGTTTGTTGTCCATAGTAGTCGTCACCATTGATAATAATAAAATCTTCTTTAATTAAATCACGAGCAGCATAAATCGCGTGGGCGGTTCCCCATGGTTTTTCTCTTCCTTCTGGAACTTTATATCCTTTTGGAAGATCATCCATTTCTTGGAAGGCGTAGTGAGTTTCAATAATCTTTTCGACTCTTTTACCGATTGTGTCTTTAAAAGCTTGATAAAAGGCTTTCTTAATAACGAAAATAACTGATGTGAAACCAGCTAATTTAGCGTCATGAACGGAGTAATCGAGTAAAAAGTTACCCGCTTCATCCATTTTTTCCATTTGTTTTAATCCACCGAAACGGGAACCCATTCCAGCAGCAAGAATAACTAGTTGCATATTTTATTTACCTCAATGCTACATATTGTAAGACAAAACTAACAAATTTACTAATATATTGTAAATATGTTGCAAAGAATGCGACTTTTACATATAATTTACGTGCTTTCTAAGAAAGGATAATTAAAATTATGCGCAAAATTTTATTACCAATTCTCTCTCTTGTTAGTGTGATTCTAGTTGCAATCGCGTTTGGCATTGCTGCTCAAACTGCGGCAACTCGTGTTGATGGTTCGAATTTTGGTAACTATTATCAATTGGTCTTCGAACGTGGAAGCAATGTCTTTGCTTTATTAAGCTTCATTCTTCTTGTTGTTGGCTCAGTTGTCTTAGTCTTCTGCTTAATTCCAACCAAGTTCCGCAAGTTCGTTCTTCCAGTCGGATCGGCATTACTGATCGTCTCTGGAGTGTTCATGATTCTTGCTCCAAAACATGCTCAAGATGTTGCCGCATTAACCGTCACCGGTTCAATGACTGCAACCTCTGTCCTTGTGATCGTTGCAGGTGCTGTCCTTTGCTTAATGACAGTCCTCTCCTTCCTTGGTAAAAAGGAATCCAAATAAGAAACAAATTGAAAGAAAATAACGCATCATTGACGATGCGTTTTTTTGTTGCCTAAGATTCCAAATTAACCAAGAATTGCTGGTAAATCCAATACAAAACCTCAATATTTTTGATAAGAAAAAGTCGAGCGATTTTCGCCCGACTATTTCTATTGTTAATTAATATTCTAATTACTTGCCTTCTTTAATTGCGTAGATAAATTCAACAAGACCATAAACGGCGATTAAGACACCGACAATGATCCAGAAAACACTACGGAAATCTGGGACAGCAATGTAAAGAACAGAAACAACAATCGCGACTAATCCGAGGACTAAATTCATTAAACCAGGAACGGTTTGTTTCTTAACTAAAAGATAGATTCCATAGGTTAAGATTCCTGCACCGGCGCCTAAGATCACGACAACGAGGAAGTTAATTAAAACTCCAACGGATAAAAAGTCGGTAAATAAGGTGACGCCAACGGCTAAAAGAACACAGCCTAAGGTTAAGGTTGGTGCTGGAAGAGGTTGTTTCTTACTCATTGCATAGATGCCCATGGCAACTAAGCAAATACCAGCGACTAGTGAAACGATTCCAAAGTAAACATCAAGAACAGCTTGACCACCAAAGATAGCGATTAAGATACCCATGACGATGAGGAAGATTCCACTGACTAATGTTTTATTCTTTTCACTCATTTCTTTCTTTCCTTTCGTTTTAAACGAAAATACTTTAATACAATTAAATCATAATATCAATATGAAAAGGTGCCCTTTGGCACCTATTTGATTAAGAATGACAAATTATAACCGAATGTTGCTATTACTAAACTAAACGACTTTAAATTTTTAGGAAGTGTGCACTATTATTATACCGAATGATATCTTTTCTTTTTAATTAAGATTAAGCCCAAACAAAGTGTTGTTGAAATAAGGACGGTAATCACAACAATTAAGGTGGAGTCATTTTCATCTAAACTACTCGTTGATAGATAACTCATTTGTAAAGGTGTGATTTCTCTTTCTAAGAAATTACTAACCCCATATTTAGCGACAATATAATCGTAACGTTTTAAAAAATCTCCGACAGTTTGGTTTGGTTTGCTTATTGAGTTAATTAATTCTTCTGCATTAGCAGTTTTCAAATATGTTTTTCGACTTGAATCAATCTTCTCCCAATATGGAGTCATTTGGAATCGGGAAAAAATGTTTTCGTAATGATCAACAGCATTTTCAAAACTTCCATAAATCCCGTGGTTCCAAGGATCAGCTTGATAATAATTACAGCTTAAACATGTCATTGATAAAAATGTTGCAGCTGTTTCCTCTGTATGATAATGATTATTTTCTAGACTAAATTCTATCAATCCGACTAAGTTAGGATTAATTAAACGAACAACTCCATCATTGTTTTGAATTTGACAGGTAAGATAAATACCATTACCACAAATAGTTTGATAACGGGTTTTTATCTCTTCATAAAGGGTTTGGTTAGATGAGCCAAAATAAATATTAATATATTCTGTAATCCAGAATTTATCTTGATAGCCATATTTTAAATTTAAGATATTATTTTGATCAACATCATATAAATAAATCGAACCTTCAAAGAAATATCGCTCTTCACTAACAGTTCCAACAGGTAATGTTTGACCGATTTCCACTGTTTGTTTGGAATCAAGTTCATCATAAACAGTTATAACTGTATATCCATAACCTTTTTTAGATAAACCATCTTTTGAGATGGCTTCAACGGTCAGCATTATACTACCTTTTGCTAAAGCCTTTAATACAAAAGTATAAATGTTTCCTTGATGATAATTTCCGTTGTAATCATAATATGATTCAATCCGAGTGTTATAAAGCACTTGGACAACATTTTCGTCCGATGAATAATAATCAACATTAACCAAATTGTATGTGTATTCTTCTTGAGCAGAAATGACCTCGAACATGTCACCAACCTTCATCACAGTTTGGACATAAACAAAATTCACTACAAAATCTTTTTCATGTTGTTCTTCAATTGAAACAACTTGACTACCACTGGTGTATTCTTTCGTGTTCCCTTTATAGTTCACAAGGCTTCCTTCAATTGTTACAACTTTACCAACAGTTAAAAGAGCAGCTGTTTCTTCAGTCCAGCCATCCCCATTAATATAAAAACCACGATAAATTTCTAATTCGTTGTTACGAGAACCATCATCCGAAATAAAGAAAGTGGCGTTTTGCCACATTGAAGTTTGAATTTCGTTGATATGACAAACAATCCCTTTTGTCACAAAAGTTCCTGTTGCCGTTGTTCCTACTTCAGCACATTTTTCTAATGCATCTTGAACGGAGTATGGATCTTCTCTTGTTCCAGCATGTTCATATGAATATGAAGCATATGTTGGTTTAATATTAATATCGTTCTTTTGGGAGCTTATAGCTCCAAAAGATAAAATCATTAATAAAGGAATTAATAAAAAGTGTTTCTTCATATTATAACCTCTTTACCTATGATTTTTATCATAAAGAGAGCGAGAGAGTCAAGCACTTACTATGTAAGAGTGTCAATATAATCAGTTGTTTAGAATAGTAAAATATATTTAGATAGATTTGCTATAGATGGATCTCGCTATCAAATATGAGACTAGATTTAACGATTTTCAGCAATTGTATTAATTTTAAATTTCTATAGCAAATGCCTTAAGAGAAATTAAAAAGGCGCCACAATGACGCCTTAATTAAGAGGATTAATCGTTATTCTTCTTCGTTTTTTAGTTCAATATACTCGTCTTTAACTTCGGTTGGAATTAACCAGCGGCATAACCCTATAAAGAGGAAATAGACCGCCAGGGTCAAGATGACGCTCGCAATAATGTCAGTTAACCAGTGTTTCACTGCTAGTAGTCTAGTTAAGACTAGTAAGCAGGTGATAATCACTGTGGAAAGATGAATTAGTGTTTTAAATAAGCCATCTTTGACCCATAGGAACTTTAATAAGACGTAACTATTGAGCAAGAAGAATGATCCACCAATGAAGACATGGCTTGAAGGATAAGAAACCTTCAAATTTTCAAATGTGCTTTCTGGAGAGTAATTAATGTGCACAAGTTCAAAGAAGCCATAAAGAATGACGACTAGAACATACGCTCCAGCAAGGAAATAGAAAATTGGATTAATCTTCTTAATTGATTTGTATTTGATGAGCTGAATTATTGCCACAGCGACAAGGATTCCCACGTATCCAAAGGATACATAAAGGAGAATGCTTGACACTGTGCGCATAAATTCATATTTACCAAACTCGGTCACGAGATCGCCAAACTTATAGTTGATACTATAAAAGCCAAGCTTTGTCCCGTTATACGAGATTGTTTGAACATCAACAGTTTTTACTAAGATTGTCCAAAGGACAAACAAAGCAAAGAAAGCGATACTTAACCAGAAGAAAACCTGTTTTTTCATTAAGCTTGTCTTGGCTCTTCCCAACTGTAGGTATATGGGTTCTTAGCATTGTTAAAGTAAGAACTATTTTGTGTTTTACTAATGGCTTTGCCATTAATGTTTCCGCTTAAAGCTGTTAAGCGGGCTTGACCTTTATCGTTCCACTTGCTTAATGCTGCATCTGCATCAAGTTCAGCGTCTTCAACAGTTGCTGTAAATGAAACATTAATATCAGCAATGAAGTGGACACGTAGTGAAGCGACTAATTTACCAAGGATATCCATTGTAATCACTTTATTGTCTTTATCAACAAGTGGATTTCCTTCTTCGTCGTAGCCGACTGGAATTTCTTTAGATACGATGGTTGCTTCAACTTCACGAAGTGCATCGATACCAGTTAATTCGTTGAGGTTTAGACCTAAACGGATGACTGAGGAATCAACGCCTTCATAGATTTCACGTCCGCAGTTAAAGCCTGTGGATGTAAATGTGTTTGTAAAGTCTCCGGCAGCAGTTTCACTGCTACTTGAGCTAGATCCACCTAAGAGGTCGGAATCAAGATAAGCATTCTTAATACCAATGACGCCACCTAAAAGGTAACGAGCGATTTCGTCGAGGAAGTTCTTACTTTCTGAACGATAATGATATGTTTTGTTATCGTAATAATAGTAACGTTTTAAGCCACCAGACCAGGTTGGTCTAGATGTTGGGTTTTTTAATGTTCTTTGAACATTAAACATTCCACTGACACCGTTATGGTTTTCATCGTTAAATGTTTCAAATGTCATTTCTGATGACATAATCTTGTCACCAGAAACGAGCACGTCTTCAGTGTAAAGACCACTGACTGGGACTGAACCGAATTTACCATAAACTTTGGCTTTTTCGCCATCAACATAGATATAGAAGTCGATGTTTGATAAATCGATATTAATGATTTTGGCGTCAACATGTGCGCTGGCGCTTAAGTGCCAATAATTTGGTTTGGTTGTATTGATACCTAAATCCAATAAGACTTTGATACCATCAAGGTTCATATATTTTTCATTAGCAACATTGGCGCGATTAATGACGGATTGATAATTTTCATCATAATCTTCAAGTTGGAAATGGAAGTTGAGTAATTTAGCATCATCTCCACTACCCATAGCAAAATTAACAACATCTAAAGATTTTAATGTTTGATTTCCAGAATCATTATTGCCATTAAAGGCAACTTCGATTGTAATATCGCTTGGTAAGCCAAGCATGACTTTAGAAATAACAATGCGTAATTTGGCACCATTATCAATGACGGAAACTTCTTTAAGAAGTTCATTACTTGTTAATCTAACATAGTCTTTACTATTAATAATGTCGCCGATTGCACCAAAGCCCATTAGTTCCATAATTGGTCCAAGGAACTTGGTGAATTTTGGTTGATTACCGTAATCGTTTGCGAATGTTTTAACGATGTCCAAAATATCACTAAATGTTTGTAAACGTAATTTACCTTTAATATTTGCGGCATTTGGATCGCCATAGACAAATAAGGCTTGGTTGTTGTTTTGACGTTTATAAGTAACGCCGTTTTGTTCATATGCCGGAACAATGTTACTTGCAACGTTAGCAATATCAACAGCCATGTCGTGTTGTGCCCAAATTGAGTTGGCACGATACTTGTATTCGTCAATGTGCATTGTTCCATAACCACGTTTAACTTCATCGTTATTGTCTAATTGACCTTCGCCAGAGAAAACTGTTCCAAGACCATTTTTATCTTTCATGGAACCAGTTACACTGAATCCAGTCTTTTTGGTTTGGATAAAGTCACTGACTTGATCAATGACATCTGGAATAAATTTCACAGATTGGTATTCAGCTTTGTTTCCAAGGCTAAGTTCGCTAAATGCAGCGGTATTAACACTCACATTGGCGGTATAATCTCCAAAGGAGATATTTGAAGCATCAATGGAGAATTTACTAATGTTACTTAAAGATTGATTATCATTATCATTAAGGATTGCCTCGACTTCTTCTAATGTTGGCGAGGTTCCAAAAACATCGTTAATATCAGCAATATTTGAATCATTTTTAATATTGATATCAACACGGGCGTTTTCACCAATACCTAATTTATTAAGATTTAAACCGACGCGAATTCCTTCATTGTCACTTTCAAGTGTTTCAAGAATATCTAAAACAAAGGAGAAATCACCTTTATCAACACATTCAACGAGTTCGTCGGTTAAGAAACTCTTTAAAGTTTCAAGAGAATCGGTGCTTTCTTCACCGCTAGTTGATTCAATCATATTTGGAATCATATCCACAATTCGATTTGTGGTTTCAGTGTCCATTTTTAACTTCATGACGGCTTTCTTGTTATGATTCACATCTTCTTGTTCGTTAAAACGAACATAACCACTTCCTTCGGCAAAGCCGAGGTCAAAGTTAGCATATTCGATATCGTTTTGACCGATAAGATCAACCTGCAAGTTGAATCCAACGTCATTAAGAGCATCGTCAAGATTTAAAACCTGTGGGTCTTCTTGAGGTTCAGAGTCAATAATATATTGACTTAAATCAAGCAACTTATCGAAGTCAACGTTGACCGAACCTTCAATTTTAGCAATATCAATGTCGTGTTTCTTATTGTCTTTTCCGTCAAGATCTAAAGCAAATTCAAATCCAAAACGTTGATGTTTGCCATCTTCTCTTAGAATAGAGAAGAGTTTGTTTGTGATACCGGTGTAGTTAAAGACTTCAACATAATCGTTTCCGCTTGCTGGGGAAACAAAGTCTTCGTAGTCTTTAAGATTAACGCGGATTCCACCTTGGATAGTGGTGTCACCAAAGGTGATTGTACCAAGATCAACATATTTTAATGTGAATTTATCATCGGTTGTGATCTTGATGCAGAAATCTCCGCCTTCTTCACCAAGAGTAAAGAGCCAGTCGGTGCCGACTTGTTCTTCTTTTGGTCCGTTAGCAAGAAGTGACATAAAGTCAAAACCACCTGTAGATGGTTCTGCATTAGCGTTTTCGTTGCTTTCTTCAGTGCTTCCGTTGATCAAGGCGTCGATTAAGCCTCCAACTTTTTCGTTAGCGAACTTACCAAGATCACGCATGAGCTTTGGTAAATCCATATTGGCATAGACAGCAAAAGCGTACCAATATTCATCAACGATCTTTTCGCCTTTGAAATCAGTCATCTTTA
>DGSJ01000061.1 GCA_002393905.1 Caryophanales bacterium UBA4365 | reverse complement strand
TAACATCTGTTACATTAGCAATTGGTGTTATTCGTTTAGCTAACCATCGAGTTCTTGTTCAATCAATGTACTCGATCGAGATGCTCGCTCGTTGTGATGTTTTGTGTTTAGACAAAACTGGAACAATTACAGATGGGACAATGCATCTAAAAGAAATCCATCAATTGTCTGATACAAGTGAAGATGAAATTAAGCAGATATTACACACACTAGTCGATGCAACAGGAGATAACAACTCAACTGCGAATGCGATTTTAACAACTTGTGGCGATGCTCGCGTCATTAAATGTTATGGAGAAATTCCATTCAATTCTGAACGTAAATATTCCGCTGTATTTCTTTCTGATGGAAGAAACGTTGTTGTTGGTGCAAGAGAATTCCTTGGTTGCAAAGATGAAGAAATCATTCGTAAGTGTAAAGAATACGAACGCCACGGATTACGAGTTTTACTCGTAGGTCAAACCAAAAAAGAGGTTTCTATCCAAAAAGAATTACCGAAACTAGAGTTTTTAGCAATCTTAGTTATTGAAGATCATATTCGTGAAGACGCTTATGAAATTGTGAAATGGTTCAATGATAACGATGTTAGTTTAAGAGTTATTTCCGGTGATAACCCAATTAGTGTTAGTCAAATCGCTAATCGAGTTGGAGTACCTGGAGCTAGTAAATTTATTTCGCTTGAAGGTATGTCTTTAGATGAGGTTCGTTTAATTGCGAACAAATATACTGTTTTCGGACGTGTTTCTCCTGAGCAAAAACAGGTTATCGTTGAGACACTTCAAGAATGCGGGCATACAGTTGCTATGACTGGTGATGGTGTTAACGATATTTTAGCTTTGAAGGTCGCTGATTGTTCCATTGCCATGGCCTCCGGAACAGACGCCACGAAAAATACCGCCCACTTGGTTGCTCTTGATTCAAACTTTGGTTCGCTTCCAAAAGTTGTTGCTGAAGGTCGACGTGTTATTAATAACCTACAAAGAACATGTACGTTATTCTTAACAAAAACAGTCTTTGCCATCGTTATGACATTGATGTTCTTCATTGTTGGTTTAGTAAAAATTACTGACAGAACCTTCATAAATTATCCATTTATTACCAATTCGATGTATCTTTGGGAATTTCTTACTATTGGTATCGGATCGTTCTTCTTGTCGATTCAACCAAACGAGGAAAGACTCAAATCATCGTTTATTATTAACATTTTAAAACGAACGTTGCCTGCTGGTTTGCTTCAGATAATCATTCCGTCGATATTCTTTATTATCAACCTAGCAAATCCAAATGCTCTGAATGATGCTGGATTAGGCTATGAAGCCGCTATTACATTCGGAATTCTTGGGTTTAGTTTCGGTAGTATTGTTGTCTTTATTAGAACATGCTGGCCATTTGATAAATATCGTCTTGGTTTAGCTATTGCGATAGTAGTGATATTTGTCATTGCTGTTTGTATCGATAAATTTGTTATCTATGATAACAGTTTAATTAAAACTGGTGGAAGTAGATCTATTTTCACAATTGAATATGATTTAGTAACTAAGGATAATTGGTGGATTTTAGCACTCGTATGTGCCTTATCAATCCCAACATTACTCTTATTTGAATTAATTGCTAATGCGTCTGTTAATCGCTTAGCGGAAAAAAACGAAAAGTTTAGAGGTGCTATTGATGAAGATTTCAAAGGAAGTACAACAAGCTCTAAGTAACAACAAACCAGTTGTTGCTCTAGAATCAACAATCATTTCTCATGGGATGCCATATCCAAAGAATGTTGAGACCGCAATGCTCGTCGAAAAAACAATTCGTGAGCATGGTGCAGTTCCAGCAACAATTGGAATTATTGATGGTGAACCGGTCATCGGAATGAGCCCAGAAGAAATTGAGGAATTTGGAAAAAGAAAGGGGATTTGCAAGGTTTCTCGTCGTGATTTACCAATTGTTTTTGCAAAGAAAACATGGGGTGCGACGACTGTTGCGGCCACAATGATCTTAGCTAATATGGCTGGCATTGAAGTATTCGTTACTGGTGGTGTTGGTGGCGCTCATCGTGGTGCACAAAATAACTTTGACATTTCTGCCGATCTTGAAGAACTCGGCAAAACAAACGTTACAGTTGTTTCGGCTGGAGTCAAAGCAATTCTTGATTTAAAACTTACACTCGAAATTCTTGAAACAAAAGGCGTTCCAGTTCTTTCATATCAATCTGATGAGTTTGCTGATTTCTACACCAGACACTCTGGTATTAAGATGGAAAATGTTGTTAACTCACCAAAAGAAGTCGCTGAGATTATCCATGCAAAAAGAGTTAACAAACTTGATGGTGGAATTCTTGTTGCAAACCCAATTCCTGAAGAAGATGCCATGGATGCTGATGTGATTAATGCTGCTATTGAAACAGCCTTAAAGAAAGCCGATGAAGAACACATTGAAGGAAAAGATATTACTCCATTCCTTCTCAAAACAATTGTCGAGCTTACTCACGGTGATTCTTTAGAATCAAATATTAAATTAGTTATTAACAATGCTAAACTTGGCGCAGCGATTGCTGCTGAATTAACAAAGTTATGAAAATTGAAGCAAAGTTCCAATTTGGTCTTTTAAAATTGATCAAAGAGATGCCTCTTGATGAGATCAATGTTGTTTTACTTTGCGAACATGTTAAGTCAAATCGTCAAACATTTTATTACCACTTTAGAGATATTTCAGATGTTGTTGAGTCTATCTTCTTAAAAGACAAACAAACATTTAATCTCAAATATAAAAACTTTGATGAGGTGATGAAACAAATCGTTGCGTATATGAACAGTAAATATTCGTTCCTTTATGCAATTAATAAATCATTCTGTAGTGATAAAGAAGAATCGTTCTTCTATTCTTATTTCTATAGTTCAATTTCCAATCTTCTTGGTGATGTTAAAAAGATTCCTAACGGAAACTCAATCATGCGTTATCTATGCACATTATACTCGTCTGAGATGATGTACTGGTTAGCACAAAAACGACGTGAAAAAGTTGAAATGTTAACTAGACGAATGAAAGTGATTTGGAATTACTTTACATCGCAATATCATCAGGATTTACGCAAGATTTAGGGGGATTTTTATGAAAAAAGAATCTGTAATTAGTACCGTATTTCTATTTATTGTCTTAGCTGTGGCAATCATCATGGGATTAACTGTAATTTCTGATGCGTTTGAAAGACTTTATGAACCAAATCTTTCACCAGTTGTGTTTACATTGGTGGTTTTGATTGTCGGTTTTGTCTTCAACATTGTCTTTATGGAGATATCTCACGTTGTTGGCGCCAAAGTCGGCAAATGTAAAGTTGTTTCAGTTAACTGTTACTTCCTTTGTTTAAAGAAGAAAAAAGAAGGATGGAAATTCTGCATCGATGATTTCGATGGGTTAACCGGAGAAACAAAAATAATTAAAACCGAAAAGAGTAAATTAAACGCATACGTTTGGATGCCAATCGTTTTCTATGCCGCAGAACTTGCAACCTGTATTGTTCTTTATTCAATGGGTCAAACCGCACCAAGTGGAAGCGCAATGAAATGGCTTGCTATTGCTGCTCTTCTTTGGATTATTCTTTCTTCAATTTTATTCGTTTATGATTTCATTCCATTTAAGTTAGATACAATGAATGATGGATATCGTTTATCATTGCTTACAAAATCAGATAATGCTAAAGCATTAGTTGACTATATGGATTATCAAGGACGCCTGGCAATCGAAGATGAATCAGCAAGCGTTGAATTTAATGAAACATTGACTGATTTCACTGTTGAATTAAACCTTATTGCAGTGGAACATGCATTATTAAAACGCGATTACGATAGAGCTCTTGAAATGCTTCTTAAAATGAAGGCTCCAGAATTAAAAATTGATGCTTTCTTAAAGAAGAGAATTGTTGCTTTAGAGATGTTTGTTTATTTGATGACTAAACCGCTTGATGAGGTGAAGAAATTCTATGACGAACAAGTTGGCGATGGAGATCGTAAATATATTTCTAATGAAGCATCGGTTGAATCATTAAGAGCTTACGCTTTAATCGCTGGCTTGATTGATGATTCCTCGTTCGAGGTTCAATACGCCTTATCCAAGAGAGAAAAAGCGTTTAAAAAAGTGAATAAGGCAGACTTAGAAGAAGAAAAGAAACTCTTCGATGAAGTCGTTGCAAAAATTCAAGAAAAACATCCTGATTGGAAAAAATAAGAAAATGAAAAAGGAACGGCAAATCCCGTTCCTTTTTTGCAAAACTTAAATATTTTTATTTGAGAAGTTAACTAATCCTTTTCTTCGTAACGATCATTACTTTCTTGCGGAAAGTCTTCATAAATATCTGAATCCTCTTGGACATTTGCTAGCTTACATGTGTGCTCGCCAGGTTTTAATCCAACAGTTTTTAAAGAAGATTTATCATCCATAAAATCATCCAGATCTAAATTAAATTTACCACAAAGATAAGCTAACTCGCTTTTATCTGGTTGGTAAAGACCTTTACGAATCTGCCAAAGAACTGGCAATTGAAGCCCATAAACTTTACAGAACTTTTTATCACCAAATCCTGAGCGTTTTTGAATAAAATCAACTTTCTCAAATAGTGTCATTATTTTGCTTTTTCTTTTTTCAGTAAATCACGAATTTCAGCAAGAAGTTCAGTTTCAGTTGGTTCAGGTGTTCCTGGTTCAACTGGTGCTGGTCTTTCTTCTGGGTGTTTTTCATAATATTCTTCTTTTGCTTTTGCCTTAGCTTCTTCTTTAAGTCTGTTGAAGTAGCCAATTACTTTGATAACAGTGAATAGGACAACGGCAATAATGATGAATGTAATGACTGCATTGATTAATGCACCCCAGTCAAGAACTGAACAGCCGGAATAGATGTATTTTCCACCATGTTTGGTGTAAAGGGCTTGTTCGGTTACTTGGAGATTCATGAATTCTCCGACAGTATAAACTTGCTTGTATCCTTCTGGTGGGATTTGACTTGGGCTGGCAGCTGGAAGAATAGTAACTAATCCAGCAAGTCCACCTGGGACTCCCCACATGCAGAGGTTTAACAAAATGTTAACGAGAGCATTAACAATGGCTCCAAAGGCACCGCCAATGACAACGCCAACAGCTAAGTCAACTGCGTTTCCACGGGAAATAAATGCCTTAAAATCAGCAAGGAAGCCTTTTACTTTTTTTGTTTTTTTGGCCTTTTCTTTTTTCATATTTCTCCTCCAAGGTTAAAATGATTATAATTCATTATTTAAATAAATAAAATAGTGTGAAATTCAATTTTTTTGTCTAATATATAAGAAAGAAATAGGTGCTATATATGAACAAAGTAAAAGTTATTGTTGATTCAACTGCCGATTTAACACCGGAGTTATATAAAGAATTTGACATGGAAGTTATTCCTCTAAATGTCAACTTTGGTGAAGAGAATTATCTAGATAATGTTACTCTTACTCCGGATGAACTTTATGCGAAGGTTAAAGAAAAGAAAACTCTTCCAAGTTCTGCCGCCGCATCCCCAGCTGTTATTGAAGAAGTATTTAGAAAATACATTGATCAAGGTTACGATATTGTTTTTACCGGAATTGGTTCAACATTATCGACCAACTTCCAAAGCGCAACCATTGCTAAATCCGCTTTCCCAGATGATCGTATTTATTTAATTGATTCTTTGAATCTTTCTTCCGGAACCGGATTATTAGCGTTGAAAATGGGCCGTTTGGCTAAAGAAGGAAAGTCCGCAAAAGAGATTTATGATGAAGTCACTCCTTTAGCAAGTAAAATTTCTTCCCAATTCATCGTTGATACCCTTGATTACCTTCATAAAGGTGGTCGTTGTAGTGGAACCGCGAAAATCTTCGGTCATCTCTTCCACATTCACCCAATGATTAAAGTCATTGATGGCAAATTAATTGTTTACAAAAAACCTCGTGGAACATTGAAGATGGCTGCAAACGAACTTCTCAATGTCTTCAAAGAAGACTTCCCAAATGTTGATCTTGAAAACGTCATGATCACACACGCTGGAACCTCTAGAGAAGTTGCAGATTATCTCCACGCTGAATTAGGAAAAATGATTGATCCAAAATGTATTCACGAAACACGAGCAGGTTGCGTTATCTCAACCCACTGTGGTTACGGAACAATTGGTATTCTTTATATCAAGAAATAAGTAAACAAAAACTCGAGAAATTGAATCTCGAGTTTTTTTGTTGTTTATTGACCAGAAACAAATAACTTTTTAAAGCTTATTGATGGGCAAGAGGCTTTGCCTCCTAGAAGGAATTTTGAATTTGATCCAACGTCTTTAATGTTGTTAAACATCTCCACTAAGTTACCTGAAACAGTAATTAAGGAGAGAGGTTCAGCAAGTTTTCCATCACGAATCATAAAACCTTGCGATTGTAAGGAGAAGTTTCCGCTTCTTGCGTTCATGCCAGCGTGTAAACCTTCTAAGTCAGTAATGTAGACACCTTCTTTAATCGAAGACATCATTTCTTCTTCCGATTTGCGTCCCGGTTTAACAATGATGTAGCCTAAGCCAGCGCTGGCCTTACCCGCTCCACGATAACCGTTACCAGTTGGTTCAACTCCATCCTTAGCGGCGGTTTCTAATGTATAAAGGTAAGTTTGAAGAACACCTTTTTTAACAATGTCCTTCTTGTTAATGGCCACACCTTCATCATCGTAGTAGTCAAAGAAAACATTTTTTGTAAGTGGGTTTTCAGTGACTGTTAACTTTTTACTAGCAATTTGTTGATGAAGTTTTCCAATGAATAATGAACTATTCTTTTGGACATCTTCGGCGTTGGTACTAGATAAATAAGCACGAATTAATGTAGCAGCACAATCAGGGTTTAAAATTACTGGGTATTTTTTGGATTTGCATTGAGAACTGCCGAGTTTTTTGAGTGTTTCATCGGCTAATTCCTTAACAAATTTATCAATATCGAATTCTTCTAAATTATTCCCGGCAAAAACTGCATAATTTGAGCGAATCTCGTCTTTTTCTTTTGCGGTAATTTGGGCAACAATCGAGAAATCAGATTTCTTTGTTTTTAGTTTTAAACCATATGAGTTTTGAAGGATTGAATCCTCGCTACTTTCAGAATAGGAAACACTAGCGACCTCATTAATTCTTTTATCGTAAGCAAAAAGTTTCTTCTCGATTTCAAAAAGGATTTTCTTTTTCTCTTCGAAAGGAACTTCAAAGAGCGCTTTGTTATAGTAACTTCCACGGTGATACTTTTTGCTTCCTTTGTAAATAATTACTGGGTCGTTAGTTTCAATAACGCGAGCAGTCTTTTCAATTGAATCGATCATGAATTCAATCGTGTTCTTATCAAACTTTTCTGTAACACATCCACCGAGTTTTCCATTAATAATTCCGCGAGCAACAGCATCAGCGGTATTTTCCTCACTGTAGTTTTCAATTTCTCCATGATAGAGAGTGACAGACATCGAATGGCCTTTGGAAATGTTTAAATCAGCAGCTTCAAATCCATGAGCCTTTGCTAATTCAAAGAATTTTTTTGTATTAAATCTCATTTTAATTCTCCTCCATTTCCGCCGACTAAAATGTTTTGAACACGGATTGTTGGTTGTCCAATATCAACAGGAACATAACCACTAGCAGAACCGCACATTCCATTACTACGAGCGCAATCATTTCCAACCATATCAATGTTCATTAACACTTCTCCACCTGTACCAATTAAAGAAGCTCCACGAACTGGTTCGCAGATTTTTCCATCTCTAATGATGTAGGCTTCGCTGCAACCAAAGTTAAATTCCCCGGTTGCTGGATTAACTGATCCACCAGAAAGAGTTTTTGCATATAAACCAAGTTTGGTTGCAGCAATAATTTCTTCTGGAGTAGATTTTCCGTTACAAATGTATGTGTTGGACATTCTGGATGTTGGTTCATACTTGTATGATTCTCTACGAGAACATCCGGTTGGTTTCATACCCATACGACGTCCACCAACAGTGTCGACAAGGTAGTTTTTAAGAATGCCGTTTTCAATTAAAACAACTTTCTGAGTTTTGTTTCCTTCATCATCGATGTTGTTTGATCCCCAGGAATTGGCAATTGTTCCATCATCGACAGCGCTAACAACTTTGGAAGCAATTTGTGTTCCAAGTTTGTTAGAGAAAACCGATAAGTTTTTAGACACTGATGTGGCTTCTAAGGAGTGTCCACAAGCTTCGTGGAAAATAACACCTCCGTTACCGTTACCGATAACAACAGTCATTTTTCCGCTTGGGCAATCTTTAGCGGAAAGCATTGTGATTGCAGATTTTGCAGCTTCTTTTGCTAAAGCAACAAGATCAACATCGTTTTTAAAATATTCAAACCCAGACATTGCTCCTGGACCTTCAAATGCTGTTTCGTATTTTTCTCCATCTGAAGCAATGGCGGATAAAATCGCACGTCCACGTTCCTTTTCATCATGAACAATGAATCCGTTCGAATTCACAATTGTAATCTTAGATTGTGAGTTAGCGAACGCGGCTTTCGTACGAACGATTCTTTTGTCGTATTCACGCATTACTTTTTCTGCTGGTCGAATGTAGTTAATTTTATCTTCTACGCTAACCTCACTAAGTGGTTCTTGAGCAGGGTGATTATTCTTAAAATGTTTGGTTTTTAATGTTTCTACTTTAAGAACTTGTTTTCCATTAAATGAATTAGAAAGTGATTTAGCTAATTCAAGAAGTCCTTTTGTGGAAACATCATTGGTGTATCCATAAACGCTATTCACGTTTTGTAAGATTCTAACACCTGCTCCATACGTTCTAGAAACACTAGAAGCATCTACTTTTCCATTTTCAATGGATACTACTTGAGAAACTTTTTCTTCAATAAAAATTTCAGCATAGTCTCCACCGGTAGAAAGAGCAGTATTTAGAATTGATAAATAAGCTGATTTCGATGGCATATTTCGACCTCCGTATTTTCAATTATATTGATGCGTTAGACTTAATTAAAGAAAAGAATAAATCTTTTATTTGTTGATTTTGATAAATCTCATTGGTATCATTAACGAGCAACTTTCTTTAGGAGCCACTTGAGCCCTAAGGCAGAAGGAGTTAAAGATTTATGAAAAAAGATATTCACCCACAAGTTTACGAAGTAGAAGTGACTTGCATCTCCTGTGGTAGCAAATTCAAAACCCACAGCACAAGAAAAGACATTAAGGTTGATACCTGTGCCAACTGTCACCCATTCTACACTGGCAAACAACGTTTCGTTGCTGCCGATGGCCGTGTTGATCGATTCAATA
>DGSJ01000022.1 GCA_002393905.1 Caryophanales bacterium UBA4365 | reverse complement strand
TTCACCGCAAAACTCGGTTAATTTAGCTTTACAGACATCTGTTTTAAGTTTACCGACATCATTATTTGAGTACATGATTTGACGATTTAAATTAGATGGGTCAACTTTATCGTTATCGACTAAAACAAAGTGACGGAATCCACTTCGATATAAAGCACTTAATGCTGTTCCACCAACACCACCTAAACCAATCACCATGATTCTAGCTTTTTGGATGCGTTCTAATTTTTCTTTTCCAAGGAGAGTTTCTGTTCGATCTAAATAACTAGCCATTTTGAATCTCCTTTAAAAGTTCTTCATCGTCTTTATAGAAAGTAACTGGGAATTGGTGACGAATGTAGGTCATTTGTCTTTTCGCATAGTTACGAGTGTGTTGTTTAATAAGTTCTTTTGCTTCTTCTAAGTCACCATTGTTATTTAAACAATCAATAAGTTCTTTATATCCAATAGCTTGGAAACAATGTAAAGAGGCGTCGTATTTTTTTATTAATGATTGAACTTCATCCACCAAACCTTGTTCGAACATTTCATCGACTCTTTGATTGATTCGTTCATAAAGTTCATCACGATCAAGGTCACGAACAAAGAAACGAACATCATAAAGAGGTTTATGTTCTTGTTTATTAATGAGAGCTGATTTAGTTTCACCGGTTGAATAATAAATTTCAATCGCTCTTAATACTCTTTTACGATTGTTCTCATTAATGATATCAGCTTGTTCTGGGTCAATCTTTTTTAAGTGAGAATGAAGTTCAGAATTGGTCATCTTTTCAAATCGAGACATATCGACTTCTTTATTAGGTAAAAACTCATAATCGTAAAGAGCGCTTCTGATATATAAACCAGAACCTCCAACAATGACAATATTTTTGTTTTTCACCAGCAATTCTTGGATAGATGCTCGTAAATTGCATTGATATTCAGCAATCGAATAATTGTGTGTTGGATCAATAAAAGAATATAAATGATGAGGTACACTTGAGAGTTCTTTTTCACTTGGTTTTGCTGTTCCAATATTCAGTTCTTTATAAGCTTGGAAAGCATCACCGTTAATGATTTCCGCGTTTAAAGCTTGAGCGACTTTTATCGCACTTTTAGTTTTGCCTAATGCTGTTGGTCCTGTGATAACAATAATCATTCTAGGATCTCCTTAATTTCATTTAGCAAAGCATAAACTTCTTCGCGGATTTGGAAGTAATTTTCGACTAATGGATTTGCTTTAAACTCCGACATCTTTTCGTCGTAAAGATTCTTTTCATTTTGATAAATTTCGTCATCATCTTTATGAATGCACATCAAATGTTGATGTTGATGAATTTCTTTATCTAAACTCACAAGATTCTTATCTGATTGAACAATGTGTTTTAAACGAAAATATTCCTTCACGATTGGCTCATCGTAAAGGAGTTTTCGACACTTTTCTAATTGAGTTTCAAACTCATTCATTCACGAGTTCTCCAATCAATGAATATGTATGTGATTCAGTAATTTTAACAGGAACAATTTTACCAACTAATGAAGAGTCACCTTTAAAATGAACAAGCTTATTCTTCTCGGTATATCCAGACATCATTTCCGGATTCTTTTCGCTTACTCCTTCAACAAGGATTTTATAGGTCTTGCCAACCATGGCGTTAGACTTTTCACTAATGCCAACTTCAAGAACTTTTACGAGTTCTCTAAATCTTAAAGATTTATCTTTGCTGGAAACATTGTCTTTTATCTTGGCGGCAGGTGTACCATTTCGTGGCGAATAAATGAATGTAAAAGCAGAGTCATATTGAACTTTTTTACATAGTTCAACAGTCTCTAAAAATTGTTCATATGTTTCATTTGGGAACCCAACAATAATGTCGGTTGAAAGAGCGACATCAGGTACTTTTGAACGAATCATATCAACTAGTTTTAAGTACTTTTCTGCATCGTATCTTCTTCCCATTAAACGAAGAATTTCACTTGATCCAGATTGAACTGGTAAGTGAATGTATTTCATGATGTTATCGTACTTAGCAATTACATCAACGATCTCTTCAGTAAAATCCCATGGATGAGATGTTAAGAAACGAACTCTAGGGATGCCGATTTTGGCGACTTCTTCTAAGAGTTTTGCAAACGTGGATCCATCTTTTAAATCCTTACCATAAGCATTGACGTTTTGACCAAGTAAAGTCACTTCTTGATAGCCGAGATCTTTTAATTCTTGAGCCTCCACTAAAATGTCTTTCATCAGGCGTGAACGTTCTTTTCCTCTTGTATAAGGAACAATGCAATACGTACAGAACTTATCGCATCCATATGAGATATTAATAAAAGCTTTAAAAGAAGATAAACGTTTCGATGGAAGATTTTCTTCAATCTTTGTTGGAGAAGATTCCACATCGACTAAACGAATTCTTTTACGAATGACTTCATCAAGCATCGAAGGTAAACTTGTGATGTTATGGGTACCAAAAATCAAATCAATATGTTTGAATTTTTCGGTAATAAATTCGATGATGTGTTTTTGTTGAACCATACATCCGCAAACACAAAACACCCGAGAATTGTCGGTTATTTTGTATTTCTTGAGTTCGCCAATCATACCAAAAACTTTTTGTTCAGCGTTCTCTCGAACAGCGCATGTATTTAGTACAACAACATCAGCGTTTTCAATATCATTAGCTTTAAACATACCCATGTGTTCAAACATGCCAGCCATCACTTCTTCGTCGCGATAGTTTGCTTGACAGCCATAAGTATGAATAAAGTATGTTTTGCCTTTAAGGTATTTAACTAAAGAATCAGGATAAGTGACTCCTTCATAATCAAAGGAAAAAGATTGAGTTCTGTTACGAGCCTTATTTAAATCTGGTAACTCACGGAATTCACATTTGTTAGCCATGTTTCTTTTCTCCAATTAGTCGGATTGGGAAGATTTCCCGACACTTATGTGTTGATTCATCAATATCGATGACTACGCCATTCACCATTTGTTCAGCGTTAACATCGATTTCAAATTTGGATTTTTCTCCAAACAAAGTTTTGTTCATTACAGAATGCTTTTCAAAACCAAGCACTCCATTTGGATCTCCGCACATTCCGGCATCGCAGATAAAACCTGTTCCATTTTCTAAAATGTGTGCATCATTTGTTTGGACGTGCGTATGAGTTCCAATCACCGCACTAACAACTCCATCAAACGCATAGCCAAAAGCGATTTTTTCGCTGGTGGCTTCAGCGTGATAATCCACTATGTGGATTGAGTCTTCATTATCTAATGAATCGATGAGTTGTTTTAAACTGTAATAAGGAGAAGCAACTTCTTCATGCATAAATGCTTCACCAAGGATGTTTGTTACGCGAACAAGCACTCCATGGACATTAAAGAGAACACTTCCTTCTCCACCAATTCTTTTAGAGATATTGAGTGGGCGAACTAACGCGGCCGCATCATCGATATAATCAAGAATCTGATCTTTGGATAAATAGTGGTTACCTAAGGTAATGCAATCTACTCCTCCATCAATCAATTCTAGATAATGTCGTTCAATTAGACCTTTACCATGTGTGGCGTTTTCGCCATTAGCAATGACAAAGTCAATTTGATACTTCTTCGATAGTTTTTCGACGTTGTTTAAAACAGCCTTGCGGCCTACTTCGCCAACAATATCTCCAAAGAAAAGGATTCTCATAAATTATTTTGCTGTTTCAACAGCACGATATTCACGAATAACTTGGACTTTAATTTGTCCTGGATAAGTCATTTCGTTTTCAATCTTTTCTCTAATATCACGAGCCATCTTAAAGGCAGTTAAATCATCAACCTTATCTGGGATGACCATGACACGAACTTCACGACCAGATTGCATGGCGTAACATTGATAAACACCGTCAAATCCCTTACAAATTGTTTCTAATTGTTCAATTCGTTTAATGTAGGATTCTAAGGTTTCACTACGGCTACCTGGACGAGCGGCGCTTAATGTATCAGCAGCTTGAACGAGGTATGAAATAACAGATGTTTTTGGTACATCATCGTGGTGAGATTCGATCGCGTTAATAACGACTTCTGGTTCACCATATTTCTTGGCTAAGTGAGCACCGAGTTCAACGTGACTTCCTTCTTGTTCGAAGTCAACAGCTTTGCCGATATCGTGAAGAAGACCTGCTCGACGAGCTAAATTGGCGTCTAAGCCAAGTTCGCTAGCCATGATTCCAGCTAAATAAGCTGTTTCCATGGAATGGTCATAAGCGTTTTGTCCATATGAAGTACGGTATTTAAGACGTCCAACATATGTTAAAAGTTCTTTGTTAATCTTTGGTAAGCCGAGTTTAAAGGCAGCGTCTTCGCCGGCTTTTTGAATGTCAGCGTCAACTTCTTCTTGGACTTTAGCAACGACTTCTTCAATACGCCCTGGTTGAATACGGCCATCTTTGATTAACAAATCAAGAGCTTTGGCAGCGATATGACGACGAATTGGGTTAAAGCAGGATACTGTAATAACTTCTGGAGTATCATCGATGATGAGGTCAACTCCAAGGAGTTGTTCGAAGGTACGAATGTTACGACCTTCACGACCAATGATTCTTCCTTTCATTTCATCGCTTGGAAGAGCAACAGTTGAAACTGTGTGTTCTTGGACTTCTTCTTGTGAATACTTCGAGATAGCTAAGGCTAAGATATTACGAGCGTTCTTTTCCGCTTCCTCTTTAGCTTCTTCTTCCTTGGTTTTAATGTAGGAAGCAATTTCTTTCGCCATCTTGGATTCAACACGAGCGAAGATTTCATCACGTGCTTCATTTACAGAAAGTTGAGCAACCTTTTCAAGTTCAGAAATGATGGAATCAATCTTACTTTGTAATAAAGCATCTTTTTTGTCGCATTCTTTTAAGCGACGAGTTAATAATTGGTTCTTTTCTTCAAGAGCGTTTTCTTTGTTAAGCAAATTGGCATCACGACGATCAATGTTTGCTTCACGTTGGTTGAGTTTGTTTTCAAGACCAGCGATTTCTTGCTTACGTTCGCGGATGT
>DGSJ01000066.1 GCA_002393905.1 Caryophanales bacterium UBA4365 | reverse complement strand
ATTCCATTTCTCCAGTGGAGTCATAGACTGTAATAAAGCACATCGTTTGACCTTTCTTGGTCTTTGTTTGTCTAGAAGATTTTAAAATACAAACGACTTTAACATCACCTTTAGTACTTGGTAGTCTCTTAATAGAGACTGCTCCAAGTTCTTTGATTGTATCTTGTACTAAATCAAGTGGTGAACCACTAATCATTAATCCTAGAACATCTCTTTCGCGGTTGAGGTTGGTAATATAGTCATCTTCTTGATGAGTAAATGTTGGTTTTGGGAACATATTTGGATCAATGACCATTGAACCATCATCTTTGACAATAGCTTCAGCATATGTTAATGCTGCAGGTATAGCTCCTCTTAAAGACATTCTTGATTTCTCTAAAGAATCAAACGCTCCCGCATCAATTAAATTGATGAGTTGGACGTTATTGAGTTTGTATTTCGCCATACGTAAGACAAAATCAAAAATGTCTTTAAATAATCCACCTTCTTGTCGCTCTTTGATAATGGCTGAAGCCGAGGCAACCATAATTCCTTTGACAGCTTGAAGAGGGAAAATAATTTCGTTATTTGTTAATACAAATGACATTGTTGAAAGATTGATATTTGGCACAGAAACTTTTAATCCAATATCTTTCATCTCAGCTAATGTTGTATTAAATTCGTCGGTCGATGCATTCGACAAAATCGAAGCATAGAACTCTTGTGGGTATTTGGCTTTTAAGTAAGCCATACGACAAGAGAAGATGGCGTAAACCATGGCGTGAGAACGGTTGAAGCCATAATCGCCGAATTTTTTAATCATTTCAAAAACATCACTAGCTTCTTTTTGCTTGTAGCCAAGTTTTAGGGCGCCCGAAATAAATTTCTCTTCGAAAGAAGCAATTTTTGCTGGATCTTTTTTCGAAATAGCGCGTCGAAGTAAATCAGCTTCAGCAAGCGATAATCCTGCCATTTTGTTGGCGATCTGCATAACTTGCTCTTGGTAAACCATGATTCCGTATGTTGGAGATAAAATCTCTTTTAACACTGGGGAAATATA
Organism: Caryophanales bacterium UBA4365; assembly: GCA_002393905.1. Lineage (GTDB taxonomy): Bacteria > Bacillota_I > Bacilli_A > RFN20 > CAG-826 > Fiminaster. Next base: position 4,223 of record DGSJ01000066.1, on the reverse strand, counting down.
GGTAATTGGTTCTTTTCCATGTTTTCTTCTTCCAAAAGAAGGAATGTTATCCATTGGACCTGGACGATATAAAGCAAGTATTGCGACAATATCTTCAAAACATGTTGGAGCAACAGTTTTTATCGCGTTTCTCATACCAACTGATTCAAGTTGGAAGATGCCCATCGTTTTAAGCGAAGCGATTTGTTTAATCGCAATTGGATCATCATATGGAATTTCATCACGATTGAGGTTAATTCCACGTTTTCTAAGTAAATCTAAGCAGTGGTCAATGAGGGATAAGTTACGAATCGCTAAAATATCCATCTTTAAGAAGCCCTGTTCTTCGAGGTAGTCTTTTTCAAATTGCTCAACATAGCCAACATCAAGTCCACATGTGAGTGGAATAATGGAGTCTAATGGTTCAGCATTTAAGACAACGCCTACGGCGTGTAGACTAGCTTGACGAGGAAAACCTTCGATTTTGGAGGCTAATGTAACAATTTCTAAGTAATACTTATCGTCATTGACTAAGTCTCTAAATTTTTTGTTTTGTTTATAGATTTCTCTCAGAGTAAGTTTGTCATCTTTCTCGTCGGAAATAAGTTTTGTAAATAATTCGATGTCGTGTTTCGGATAGTTAAAGATTCGGCCAACATCACGAAGAGATTGTTTAGCTCCCATCTTTTGGATAGCAATAATCTTGGCGACGTGGTCGTTTCCATATTTATCTTTAAGATATTGAACAACTCTTTCGCGGTCAACATCCGAGAAGTCCACGTCAATATCAGGCATTGTTTGACGATGTGGATTTAAGAAACGTTCAAAAAGTAAGTTGTTTTCGATTGGATCTGGAACGGTGATGCCTAAGACATAGGCCACTAATGAGCCAGCAGCGGAGCCTCGACCAGGACCAACCGCAATATCCATGTCTCGAGCATATTGAACATAGTCATGAACGATTAAGAAATAATCGGAATAACCCATTTGTTTAATCGTGTTTAATTCAAAATCTAGACGGTCTAAATATTCTTGTGAAGTTTTTCCTTTTTTCACCAGCAATTCGTGGGTAATTTTACTTAAATATTCATCACTACTTAATCCAAGATCGTTTTCAAAATGAATCATTTGTCCACGTTTTGCAATGAATTCTAAATTACATAATTCACCAATTTCGTTGGAGTTTTGTATTTCGTCTTCCTTATAAAAGGAAGTGGCTTCTTCGTTACTAATTAAGTAGTCGTTACCAACGGCCTGTTTTTCACTCAAGACATCTTTGGTATCGATTGACTCCATCATTTTTAAGATAATTTCGTCTTCTTTTTTAACGTATTTGATATGTGGGAAAGCCGCTAATTTGTATCCACGAACAAAACAGAATTCTCTAAAATCTTTAATAAATTCTGGTTGGTTTGATTTTTCTAGACCTAAATAGAAGTGATCAAAACCACGAGATAATCTTGCTAAAGCTAATGAGAATTTATTCTTGTCTTCTAAGAACGCTTTCTTAATTGGATCGTTATCGCTTGGAAGAACAACAACGATATCTTCTTGGTAATCTTTTAACGTTGAAACGGTGGTCTGCCATCTTTGATTGAGGTTACAAATCGTTAAGAAGTTCTTATAACCGTTCTCACTAATTGGGAACAAACAAAAATGAAGATTATCAACTTCGATCTCTTCCCCAACAATTGCTTTTAATCCTAACTTTTGTGCTTCTTTACAAAAAGAAGGAGCACCAGACAAACTACGATAATCACATAAACCAACTTGTTTATAACCAAGCTTTTTTGCCGCACTTAAATACTGGTCTATTTTTAAACCAGATTTCGTAAACGAATATCCACTAAAAACGCGTAATGGAGTAAACGACATATTTATATGATAGCAAAATAAAAAGAAAAAGATATCACAATAATGACATCTTTTTACATTTAGATTAATTAAGCAAATAATTGGTCTAAATCATTGAGTAAGTCTTTGACTTCATCAAACGATTTGATTTTGCATCCACTCGCTTGGGCATGTCCGCCTCCGTTATGTCTCATTGCGACTTCCTCAATCGAATCTTTCGCTGAGCGAATTGAGACTCTCCATTCACCTTTTTTCTTATCTTCGGTAATGGAACACCAAGCATGAATACCATCGAAGTGAGAAAAAACGTTTACGTTTTCTTTACCTCTTTCTGGAGCTAGATGGAATTTCTGCAATGCTGCATCATCAAGAACATAATAAGCCACTCCATGTGGAGTAACGTGATAGTTTTTCATGACATAAGCGGTGACTTCTAAATCACTGAGATTTTGGTTATACATCTCAGCGTATGTCTTTGATAAATCAATACCTTTTTCAAGAAGGAGTTTAGCGACTTCAAAAGTTGATGGAACAACCGAGTCATAAAGGAATCGTCCGCTATCTCCGACGATTGCTTTATAAAGTTCGGTTGCACATTCTTTCGAAATTTCTTTCTTAGAAAGAAGAAGAATGTCAGCGACTAGTTCACCAGCCGCTGACATGGAAATATCAACGATTTGAAGATCGCCATACGGATCAACATTTGGGTGGTGGTCAATTTTGATTTGATAAGTCGCTTTTTTAAATGACTCAAATTCAGTTGGTAAGCCAACACGATCAGACTTGGATGTATCAACAAAAATGGCTAAGAATGGTTCATTGAACCACTCATCAGGAAGAACTTCCATTTTTCGGAAACATCTACCAGTTAAAGTGACGTGGTCATCACCAACATAATGAACTTCTTTATTTGGATAATTTGTTTTTAAAAATTCGACTAAACCAAGTTGTGTGCCTAAAGCGTCATAATCTGGTTTATTGTGACGATAGACAACAATACGGTCGAATTCTTCAATCTTTTTATAAAAAAGACGAATTTCTTTTTGATAAGTTTTTACTCTATTTAAAATCAGTTTGTTTTTCATGGATATTAAATAATAGATTATTTATCTTTCTGATTCAAGCAAAAGAAAAAAGCGCTATGCGCTTTCTTCTATTATTTTTGTGTTTTTATTTCTTGTAGAAGGAGTAAGTATCACGAGCAATCATGACTTCTTCATCGGTTGGAATCACGACAACTTTAACCTTACTTTCTGGTTTAGATAAAACAACTTCTACTCCACGTTTTCCTTTGTTTAATTCATAGTCAATTTCTAGACCTAACGCTGGAGCAATTTCACGGCAAATACTCTCTCTAATTTCATAGGAGTTTTCTCCAATTCCGGCAGAGAAGATGATAAGGTCAACTCCACCTAATCGAACATAGTATTGACCGATGAAATCTGCAATACGTCGAATAAATAATTTATTCGCTAATATTGCTTTAGGATCTCCAGCCTCCACAGCTGCCAAGACATCACGGGAGTCATTAGAGACTTCGCTCACACCTAAAAATCCACTCTTTTTGTTGAAGATTTGATACATTTCTTCAACGGATTTTCCAGTGCATGCGCAGAGGTAATTCATCACGGATGGATCAAGGTCACCAGTACGGGTTCCCATCATAATTCCGCCAAGTGGAGTTAAGCCCATTGAAGTGGCAACACATTTGCCATCTTTAATGGCGGTGATGGAAGCACCAGAACCAATGTGACACGAAATAATGCGTGGGTGCTCAATACCTTTTAAATATTTAAGAGCTTCTTGGGATAAATATTGGTGGCTAGTTCCATGCGCACCATAACGACGGCAGTCATACTTTTCAGTGTATTCATATGGGATTGGGAAGACATAGTCTTGTGGTTCCATAGATTGGTGGAACGCGGTATCAAAAACAGCGACACTTGTGACGTTTGGAAGAATCTTCTTAAACGCTCTAAATCCAACAAGGTGAGCCTTGTTATGAAGTGGAGCAAGAGGAATCAATGATTCAATCTTGTCTTCAGTGTCTTTATTGAATAACTCACTATGTGAGAAATATTTACCACCTTGAACGATACGGTGTCCAACCGCAACGATTTCATCCATTGATTTGATGATTTTCTTTTCGATTAATGCATCAACAACTAATTGAACTGCAGCGGCGTGATCTAAGATTGGAAGAACTTTCTTTTCACTTTGATCAGCCCATTTAATTCCGAAAATCGCATCTTCATGACCGATTCTTTCGGCATTACCAGAACATAAGACTTTTTCTTCTGGCATCTCATAAAGTTTAAACTTTAATGAAGATGAACCAGCATTAACTGCCATAACTTTATCCATCGAATTTCTCCTTCAAAATCAACGCT
>DGSJ01000026.1 GCA_002393905.1 Caryophanales bacterium UBA4365 | reverse complement strand
GAGGAGTATAGCGACCAAGAGTAATACTACTCATTTTTCGCCCCTCCTTTTTGTTTAGCTATGACATCAACGATATCATCAAGAGACTTAATTTGTTGAAGGTCAAATTTATAACCTTTTTGTTGAAGTTCTTGAATCAATTTTGTCATTAAAGGTGTTTCTAATGAATATTCATCAACACTCTTATCAAACAATTCATTTGGTGTACCTTGATAAACAATTTTTCCATGATCCATCACAATGACATCTGTGGCATAACCATAAACTAGATTCATATCATGAGTAACAACAATTATCGTCGTTCCGTTATCGTGTAACTCTTTAAACAAAGTCATCATTTCCTTTACGCCACGTGGATCAAGTCCAACAGTTGGTTCGTCAAGAACGATGACTTCAGGCTGCATTGCCATAATACCAGCAATGGCGACACGACGTCGTTCGCCACCACTTAACTCAAATGGCGATTTTTTAAAGAATGACTCATCAATACCAACCTTGCGTAGGTTTTCATGAGCAAGTTTAAGAGCGTCTTCTTTTTTAACTCCGAAGTTTGTTGGCCCAAAAGCAACATCTTCTTCAACAGAATTTTCAAATAATTGATATTCAGAAAATTGAAAAACAATTCCGACTTTTTGACGTAATGGACGAAGTTTTTTAGTTCGTTCTTTTTTGTTATTAGAAACAACGAAATCACCAGCAAAAACCGAACCTTTTGTCGGAATAAGCAAACCATTTAATTGTTGAATAAACGTGGATTTTCCACATCCTGTATGTCCAACAATACAGGTAAATGATTTCTCTTTGATTTCGCAATCAATATCGTTTAAGGCTTCAAAAAGATTTGGTGCTTTATCACCATAGTAGAAATCGACGTGGTTGAACTTTAATTTCATAACTGTTCCACCACCTCTTCAACTGTCTTTCCGTCTACCTTGATACCTCTAGCTTCAAGTTTATTTCTTAAGGAAACAACAAACGGAATATCTAATCCAATATCTTGGAGTTGTTTTTCATCTTTTAATACTTCTTCTGGTTTTCCTTGGAAGACAACCTTTCCATCATTAAAGGCAATGACTTCATCAGCTTGATAAGCTTCTTCAATATCGTGAGTGATGGAGAGAATTGTCATGTTTGGATTCTCTCTTTTCATCTTGAGGATTGTTTCACGAATTTCTCTTTTACCTTTTGGATCAAGCATTGCGGTCGCTTCATCAAAGATTACAATTTCTGGATTCATGGAAAGGACTCCAGCAATAGCAACGCGTTGTTTTTGTCCACCCGATAAATTTTCTGGTTCTTTATCTAAGAACTCCACCATGTTCACCTTTTCAGCGTATTCATTAATAATCGCATCCATGTCTTCTCGTTTGACACAACGATTTTCAAGACCAAACGCTAAATCATCACGAACCGTAGCGCCTACAAATTGGTTATCTGGGTTTTGGAAAACAATACCCATTCTACTACGTAATTGGTGAACAGATTTCTTATCTAAAGTAATACCAAATTCTTTTATAGAATTCTCATTTGGTTCAAGTAAACCCATTAATAGTTTGGCAAATGTTGATTTACCAGAACCGTTATGGCCAATAATCGCTACATATTTACCAGCATCAATGCTAAAAGAGACGTCGTTTATCGCGACGTCTGTTTCATTGTATTTATATGAGAGATGATTGACTTCTATAATCTTCATTAAAACTCTAGTTTTGGAACTCTTCCCTTATATTGTCTAGTTTTAACTCCAGCAAGTTCTAGCATGAGAGCTGAAGCTTTAGTTTCAGTAGTATTGGCATATTTATTGTCTAAGTAGACAACTTCTTTAATTCCCTTTTGAATGATTGCTTTAGTGCATTCATTACATGGGAATAATGTGACATAGAGTGTACAGCCTTTTAATGCAGCACCATCTCTAGTATTTAAAATAGCGTTAAATTCAGCGTGACAAACATAGAGATACTTTGAATCAAGTTCTTCTCCTTTGTTCCATGATAAATGGTCCTCATCACAGCCTGTTGGCATGCCATTGTATCCATTTGAAACAATCTTATGATCTTGGTCAACGATACATGCGCCAACTTTTGTGTTTGGGTCTTTACTTCTTTGAGCACTTAAAAGAGCCATACCCATGAAGTATTCATCCCAAGTGATATTTGCTTTAGGTTCCATAGTAGTATTCCTCGAGTTGCGTAAATTATATATCATTTACGCTTAACTACCAATATATTTAGATTACTTTGCAGTGAAAATAACAATGATGCAGGCAACCATTAATAAAAGAATGATCCCACAGAAAATTAACCATTTCCAAGGTGCTTGAGTCTTTTCAACTAATGGTTCGTTTTCTTGCGCATCTTCTAATTTTGGATATTTTCGAACTTCTTTTTCTTCACTCATTTTAAGACAACCTTTTTATATAAAACGCCAAGAAGGCTTACAACAAACGTATTTAATGGAAGATCGATGAAGAAGACAACCGCTTGAGAGAAGAAAACAAACAAGAAATCAACTTCAAAGAACATTACTTTAACAATAGAGTTTAGAATCAACATCACAAACAGTTCAGAAAGAATACACGCCACTGCAATTGGATAGACATCTGCGATATCTTCTCCATACTTCTTTTTAAGATGCTTATCGATAAAGAAAATCGCTAAAACTGATGCAATAGATAAAACCCAAGACAACGAAATAATTAACGCTTTGTGCCAAACTAAAAATTCATATGTTTTTCCAAACAAAACAATCGAATTATTTATCAACATAAAAATAGTTGTAAAAATGCATAAAGAACCAAGAATTGCGGAGATAATGCCGAAATTAATGGAGTTTTTCTTCAACATTTTTGCGCCCTTAAAAATAAAGAAAGGACACAATCCTAGAAGTCCGTAAACAACAGTAAATAATGGGTTGATTGAGTAACCCAGCGCATTAGGAAATAAAACGATTCCAAGAATATCAGAAGCAGCTCCAACAATTAGACCAGAAATTGGTCCAAGAAAGATTGATGCAAAAATAATTAAAGCTGGTCCAATTGAAATTCTCACAAATGGAACAATTGGAATATTTTGAATAGAAAGAACTCTTGTACAAATAATTGTTAATGCAAGAATTAATGCCGAAAGAGTAATTTGTCGAACGACGTTATTTTTCATTTCTTAACGCCTCTCGAACAATTCCGGCAAAACACAGCGATCCAGTAACTAAAATCAAATCATCAGGATACGTAGTTTCTAATTCTTTAATATAAGAAAGATAATCTTCAACAAATTTATAGTCACCTAAATAAAGGAAATATTCTTCTTCAGTACGTGCTCTTTTATGATGAAATGTTGTTAATACAACATCATTCGAAATTGAACCAAGCGCAATTAGCATTTGATCAATGTTTTTATCTCTAAACGCAGCAAAGACAACGTGAATTGGACGATGCTCAACTTTGCTTAATGTTTCAGTTAGTGATTTCATCGCTTCTGGGTTATGTGCTCCATCAACCATGACATTCTTTTTAACATATTCAAAACGGCACGGAAGTAGTTTTGTGTTTAACCCTTTTCTAACGGCGCCTTCACTAACGCTAAAAACGTCTTTAAGAATTTTTGTAGCTTCAACAGCAAGACTAGCGTTTTTAAGTTGATACACCGCGCTTGTCGAAAGTTCTAATCCTTTATATGGGCGATAATCAAACGTAATTTTATTCACACCAATTTGTTCGTTGTGATAGTCTTCGACAACGATAATTTGAGATTCCGTTTCTTTGGCTCTTTGGCGAATAGCAAACATAGCATTTTCATCTAATTTACCCAGCAAAACAGGCACATCTCTCTTAATTATGCCTGCTTTATTATCGGCAATTTCAGAGATTGATTTTCCTAAATAAGCAGTGTGTTCCAACGAGACGGAAGTAATAATAGAAAGTTTTGGAATAAAGATGTTTGTTGCGTCGATATAACCACCCATTCCAACTTCGATAATCGCAATGTCTAACTTATGATCTTTGAAGAAAGTTAAAGCCATAATTGTCTGCATTTCGAATGTTGATAATTCGTACTTTAAAAACTTCTCTTCTAATCTATTAAATAAAGATAAATAGTCATCACTTGAGATTTCTTTTCCATCAACTTGAATCATCTCAAAAAGAGTTGTTGTAGATGGAGATGAGAATAAACCAACTTTATATCCTTGAGCTTTATATATCTCATAGAGATATTTAGCAGTTGAGCCTTTACCATTTGTGCCAGTAATATGAATTGAAGGAATATCAAAAACGAATCCTTCCTTCTTTAGATATTTATCGTAGTTTTCTCTAGAGTAGGTTTGTAAGGATCGTTTTTCAAAAAACTCTTCTAATTCAACAATACTATTCATAGTCTCTAGTAATAGATTTCTTTGCTTTATCCATAGCGCGTTCATCGTCACGTTTTTTAATAACTTCACGCTTATCAAATTTCTTTTTACCTTTGCCTAGGGCAATCTCGATTTTAAGTTTTCCTTTTTTGAGATAGACCTTTGTTGGAACAATCGTCATCACTTTTTCTTTCGCTTTTTGTTCCATTTTTAAGATCTCTTTTTTATGTAAAAGAAGTTTTCTACTTCTTCTTGGATCATGGTTAAAGATGTTTCCTTGTTTATAAGGAGCGATATACATATTGATGATATAGGCTTCTTGATTTCTAATCACAACATAGGTATCCATCAAAGATGCACCATTTTGACGAATGGATTTAATTTCGCTGCCTTTAAGTTCAATTCCGCATTCTAAAAAATCTTCTAAAAAGTAATTAAAGAAGGCTTTGGAATTTTTCGTGACTAAATCGTTGTTTCTGTTCATCGAGATAAATCCACCATAATCAAGATTATGAACTAAGAGAGGAAAAACATAAAGAAAAAGTCATTCAAAGTTCATTAAATTTATATAATTAATGAAATTTTATAGAGTTTATAACTCCATTAGATTATCATAATAATCAATGAGCGAACATATCGTGACATTCAAAAAAACTAATTCAGACGAAACCTTTGTTTTTAACGAGAGATTATCTCGTGTAAAGAACAAGTTATTATTTCGTGAACTTTTAGTGAATCATCCATTAAACGAAGACTCTCTTGTGCTTCCTGTTTTAGATAACGAAGAAGAATTAATTCGTATTAAAGTTCATGTTGCAAATGTTGGTTCGTTCTACTTTGATTTTAAAAAGTCTTCTTTAGCAGAAAAACGTGAAGAACTATTTAACAAGATTAGTGAGTTAAAAGAAGTTGAAGATCCTTTCGAAAAGACAAAGAAGCTTATTCTCTTAGTTGATAAATATGAACCTCTATATGCGTTATTTGATGATCTTGATAAAAACTTATTTCCATATGAAAATCTCGAAAAGATTTACGAACTAAAAAGTTTAAATACACCGCTTCTTGCTTTTTATCATGCTGATTTAAAAAAGCCAAAGAAGATTCATGAACCAATTGTTCTTAACGAAGAAAAACCAGTAGAAAAAGCTCCTGAAGAAGGAAAAGAACCATTTTTCAAAAAAGCTTGGGCTTCAATTGTCCATTTCTTCAAACTACTCGGTGTTAAGATCGCAAATGGTTGGTTTGTTTTTATTTCCTGGTTTGAATGGAGGAGTGATTACATCTTCTATTTTATCTTTGCAATGCTATATTCATTCGCTTTGTTAGCCGGAATTGTTTGGACATTAAATGGTGATGGATTAGCTGCATTCTTCTATACAATGACTGCTTTGTTTATCGTGACATGTATTTACGCAACATATGTTCAACGTAAGGATACAAAGGATTGGAAAATAACTGTTCAAAACGAGTTAACTCCAAACTTAATTCTCTTTGCTGGTCTTGTTGGAGGTACAGTCGCTTCCTTCTTTACATCTCAATCAATTATTAAGATTCCAGAAGGACAAACAATAGACTTTATGCTTGCCTTGTGGATTACAATAGGTGCTTCTGCATTCTTACTCTTGTTACTAAACTTCACACCTTTCTTAATTCACTTTATTAGTGAAAAAAGAGCGGCAAAGAAGCCAAAGAAAGATGAAGCAAAAACACCAGCAAAATCCGAACAAAATGATAAAAAGCCAAACAAAAATGAAGTAAATAAAGAAGAGGCAAAACAATGAAAAAATTATTAAAAACATTCTTTCTTGGAATCCTAGCTGGATTCGCAATTGGACTTGGTTCATTTGCTTTTGTTATGTGCAAAGCAGCAGGATCACATATAGTTGGTTCATTTGCTTTCTCAATCGGTTTACTTCTAGTTTGCTTCCTTGGTTTAAATCTTTATACAGGCAAAATTGGGTTTGCCATTGATGGCCCAAAAGAAAACGTCATCAATCTTGCTCCAATCTATGTTGGTAATATCGTTGGTGCTGTCCTCAGCGGATACCTTTTCTTCTTTGCTACAAAAAATCTTCCTGGTGTTGTTGATTCAATCAATGGAGTTGTTGCTGCTAGAGTCATTGGCGATGCCGATCCTTGGTATCGCTGTTTAATTATGTCATCACTCTGTGGAATCTTTGTTTTCCTTGCTGTTTATGGTTATAAGAAATTTGATAATCCGGGATTAAAAGCTTTCGCAATTATCATGTGTGTGTTTATCTTTGTTGTTACTGGTATGGAACATACCATCGCCAACATGGTCTACTTCTCATTTGGAAATGCTTGGTCTTGGAATGCTGTTTTAAATATCGCCATTACTACAATTGGAAATTCATTAGGGGCGTTACTTGCTTATCTATCAATTAAGGTTATTCAAAAATGAAATTATCTGTAATTATTCCTTGTTATAACGAAGCCAAAGATATCTCAGCCAAAGCTAAAGAAGTTTTAAATAAGCTAAAAACTTTAAGTATCGACACTGAATTAATTTTAGTTAACGATGGAAGTAAGGATAACACTAAAGAAGTTATTAATAGCATTGAAGGGGTTATACCTTCTGGATACGACGTTAACAAAGGAAAGGGTGGAGCAGTTCAAAAAGGAATTGAAGACGCTACAGGCGATTACATCCTTTTTATGGATGCTGATTTATCCACTGATTTAGAAGCATTAGACCGACTTGTACCAATTCTTGATCAATACGATATAATCATTGGTTCAAGACACCATAAAGACAGTAAAATTCCAATAAAACAACCAGCAAAACGCCGCTTTATTGGTTGGTGCTGTCGTAAAATCGTTAATGCTAAATTCCATATGAAATATAGCGATACTCAATGTGGTTTTAAAGCAATGCGAACAAAGATTGCTAAACAAATTGCTAATAGGCAAATCATTATGGGATTCGCCTTTGATGTTGAATATCTCTACATCGCTAAACTAAACAATTTCATCGTTCATGAAATGGGTATTACTTGGAGAGACGACCGAGGTTCAACAGTATCTCCGATTAAGAGTTCAATCAAATTCTTCAAAGATTTGAAAGTCATTAAGAAAAATAAGGAAAACTACCTGATATAACAGGTAGTTCCTTTTTTTATACGTTCTTTGATCTTTTAGCAGTAATTGCACCAGCTTTAATATCGAATTCCATCTTGTGATGGACTGGTTCAGCATCTTTCTTATATTCCAGATACATGTATCGGTAAGTTATGGTTTCTCCAGCAACATCTTTTGCATCTGGCGTTCCAAGAATCTTTTCATATTGATCAAATGGGTCGCCGACATTTGCGCGCGAATATGTTGTGTGCCAAATGTCTTTCATTGACTCCCATCGATCTGGAAGTTTTTCTTGTTCTTTTGCAGCTTCTTCTTGGGCAATAATTCGTTTTGCCCACCATTCAGTTAATTTACCCATTTTATCGTTCCTTTCTCATGCGAATATAGATGTATCCACCTAACGCAGATAAACAAATAATTGATGCCACAATTACAATAATTGATGGCGAATTGCTAGTAATATCCATCAAAATTCGGTTTTGAATTGAAGGAGTAATGATGTAGTCATCTCCGGATTGTTTAATAGTTTTATGATGGTAAGCAGCCCATTTAATAAATCTTTCTCTAGCAGTAGAAATTACATATTCAGTGCTTTCCATGAAAGTTGCACGACCTTGTTTTGTTAATGCACCAAAATAATTGCAAGCAATACTGAACTTACCTTTAGTTGTTCCAACATCAGCACATTGTCCTTCGTTATCTTCAAACATTATGTAGTTCGCGACATTTGTAGGAGTTTCATCTCCTCCATAGGAGAATGTGATTGATGTTAGGTACATTGCATCACCCGCTGACCTTACACCTACAAAACTATAGGAACCATCGATAGTTAATTCAGTAGATGCCCCTTTTACTATGGTTCCAAGTAAAGTTCCTTGGGTAGAAGAATTAAAGAGTTCTGAAGGAGCAGAATAAGCCTTGCTGTTTCCATAAACATTGAGAGTTCTTCCGTTAGATGTAGAACTTTGCCACTCAACAGTTACTTTTTTAATCTTTCCACCAGATGATGTCGAGACAATACCGCTATCACTTTCTTTACTTCTAATTTGAATAGAATTATTTACACCTGCAGACTTACCTGCATAAACGGCAGAAGATTTAGATGTTTTTCCGCTCCAACTTGTATATGTTGAAGACCCATCAGTAACCCCTGTTGTTTCTCTTGTTAAAATGTCCCTATCACCTGTGGTTGATTCATAAGCTGTTCTTTGAACTTTTGCTGTTAACGATGTTGATAAAACACCATATTGAATGTCGAAAATTTTATCCGTTAAACTGCCACCGCTTAATGCATCACCGTATACAAATTGATATGAATTGAATTCATAATCTGTAACAACATCGCCGTTATTATCTGTGACTGTAATGTTTGATTTATTAATTGTTTCACCAACACTGAATGTCTTGTTAGCTACAGCCGTAATGCCTGTAACTGGAGCTTTTGTAACAGTAATAGATTGTGTCGTTGAGAAATCACCTTGATAAATTTTTACACTTGTATCAGATAAACATAATGGTGTATTTAAGTCGGGTGTAAATGTGAATTGAGAACTATGTCCGGTATAAGATAGTGTGTCGAATGAACTATCTGAATAATTCCTTTTAATAACTAAACCGGTTGGATCAAACGTGTCTCCGGATTGGTAGTTTACATTATCAGGAGGAGTTTGAACTTCAATTGAAGTTACATATGGTGCTTGACTATAAAAGAGTTTTAATGTTCTAATTCTTAACTGAACACTAGATGAGTTAATGTTTTGAATTTTTAATGGAGAAGTTTTAATAGCTTCAAAACCCGTAGCTGAATATGAACTCCCAGAAGCAGTTAATGAGATCATATCCCCACTACCTATTTGATATCCAATAGTAGGTTTAAGATTATCGTCATATAAAAGTTCAAATCCGTGTATAGTAACAGATTCGTGAGGAGTAATTGTAATGCTTCCGCCATTTTGGTTACTAGCGTAATAGATTCTCAGATGTTTTGAATTACTATTATAAGCGGGAGGATTGCTAGAGCTGTTTGCTTGTGTTGCAAAACTTAATAACCCGGTTTGGGATCCAGAAACATCTGTAAAATTTTTATATGTTCCGGTATCGCCAGAAGCGTTTCCCCATCCAATAGTAAAATATGTTGAAGTAGAACCAGTTACTGTAACATTGCAATAATCATCAAACTTGCCTTCCTCGGTAATCGCAGAGATTTGGCATGTACCAACCTTTTTAGGTGTTACAACACCGCTATTGTTTACTGTCGCAACATTAGTATTACTGCTTTCCCAAGTAAATTCTTTATTAGTTGCATTACTTGGAGAAACTGTAGCTGTTAATGTTGCTGTTTCGTGATTATCTAAATTTAGCGAAACAGAAGATGGGGTAACTTCAATTCCTGTTACCGGCACATAACCAATTAAGGTTTTAATATCTAATCGTCCATAACCAAATGTTGTATCCCAACCAGATGTGCCAATATCAACACATGACTTCCATAAATCCGTTTTAAATTCGTCTACTGTTCCTGATGGGTGAGCTTGTTTCCATAATGCTGCTGCACCAGCAACAATTGGAGAAGAAAAGGATGTACCTTGTGTTTCACTATAAGTGTGACCACTTGTACTGGAGTTCCAACTGGCTGTATAAACGTAACCCGGAGCAACTAAGTCTACGTTATTATTTCCTGTTTTAGTGCTTCCAGGAGCATTGTAGTTCGAGAAGGAAGCTTTAGCTGTACTTGAATTTCGATCTAATGCACCAACGCCAATTGCTTTAGGACTGGAGGCAGGATATGAAGCTGTTGAAATATTATCATTGCCTGCTGCGGCAACAACGATTGTACCTGAATTAACAACTGAGCTTACATATGTATTTACGTTTGCATCATACGGGGCTTCAATTGACATATTGACTACATCAACTTTAGTTGATGAATTAGCGTTTAAAGTATATCGAATATAATAAAGAGCATTCCAAATGCTGTCAGTCCAGAAATCAACTTTAATAGGTATTATAGTTACCTTTGGAGCAATGCCGATTGTTCCAGTATGCGTTGTATCATGTGCTCGACTAGCAAGCGTTGAGCAAACATCTGTTCCGTGTTTGCTATATTTAGAGTAGCCAGCCCAAGGTCTTAAAATGGAATCTCCATAGTACCAAACATCATTGATTTTATAGCCAACATTTTTGGCTTGTGGAGCAAATTGAACAACCGGGCCACTACTCGTTGCACCAGTCTTATCCATTGTATATGTAGCGTTTTGACCAGTAACAGCTGTAGCATGAGCAAACATTCTTCCTTCGGAAATACTAAACATGCTATTTCCTTGCTCATCAATAAAGTCAGGATTATCTAAATCAAACCCTGAATCAATTACAGCAACTCGAATGCCATCACCCTTAAAGTTATCCCAAACACTTTCAATATCTCCGACATGATCCATTGAGATATTTTGTTTGGTTTCATAATATTCATCAGATGGTGAATATGCCGGTCTTCCTTCTTTTGCTTCCGGGTCATACTCAGAAACAACAATTGCTTCAGCAGGAAAAAACTTTTCTTGAGTGCCAAATAAAAAAGTCATCACCATTGCTGACAAGCATAACGATGCTAATAATTTAGTTCTTCTTTTCATGCCCGGCTCACCTCAAAGTGATACCAACATTTTACACATCTACGCACGTAATTCCCAATGTTAAAAATTTTTGGGACAAAACTTAAATTTTAAAATATTGAGATTTTGCAAAAATATCACCAGCAAAACTCAACTAAACAAAAAAAGAAGCACCTCAAAGAGATGCTTCTTAAATACTGATAATATGGATTAAAGTTTAATGTCTTCCGCTTTGCATTTACGACCTGGTTTGATAGTAATCTTACCTGGTTTAATTGCTCCGACTGGACAGACATGTCCACAAAGTAGACAACCGACGCACTTATCGGTATTGCAACTTGGTTGACGTTTCTCGGCGTCCCATTCAATGGCTTGGTGACCACCATCGTAACAAGAGATGTAACAACGTCCACACTTGATACATTTATCAAGATCGATGTCTGGACGGACAATGTAGTCACGATTGAGGTTTTCAGCTGGAATGATGTTCTTATTGGCTTTGCCAACAAGTTCATGTAGTGAATCAACACCTTGTTCTTCCATGTAGTGTTCAAGACCATTTTTCATGTCTTCAACAATACGATAACCATATTGCATAATTCCGGTTGTGACTTGGAGTGTTGTTGCACCAACTAAGATAAACTCAGCAGCGTCTTCCCAAGTTTCAATACCACCGATACCAGAGATCTCAAGGTTTTCTAAACCTTCGGCTTGTCTCATTTGTTGGATGAAGCGAAGAGCAACTGGTTTAACGGCTTTTCCAGAATATCCAGAAATAGCTGATTTTCCATCAACGATTGGTAAACCAACCTTCTTATCAAGATCAATATTGCAAATGGATTTAATGGTGTTAATTGCGGCGATACCATCAGCACCACCTTCTAAGCAGGCTTTCGCAACCGGAACCATATCAGTGATGTTTGGTGTCATCTTGGCCATCATTGGAAGTTTACTTCCACGTTT
This sequence comes from Caryophanales bacterium UBA4365, assembly GCA_002393905.1. GTDB lineage: Bacteria > Bacillota_I > Bacilli_A > RFN20 > CAG-826 > Fiminaster. The sequence continues at coordinate 555 of DGSJ01000026.1, read as the reverse complement.
AACGGCTTGGCAGTACTTCTTACAAAGTTCAGGATTTGTACCAACGTCACTACCCATGGCGTGAGAAGTCATTTGTGGACAGGATAAGTTCATTTCAATCATATCCGCACCAGCTTCTTCAACCATGCGAGCTAAGTCTTCCCATGTTTGCTCATCATTACCCATGATTGAGGCAATTAAGACTTGATTTGGGAATTCCTTTTTAAGTTTTCTTAAATCGCGTAAGTTCTCTTCGAGACTATGTTCAGCGATTTGTTCCATGTTTTTAAATCCAACAAATGGAGTTGATTCCTTGTTGAGCTTATCGAAACGTGGAGAGACTTCATCAATGAAGTATGATTTTGGACCAATTGTCTTAAAGACAACACCGCCCCAACCAACTTCATATGCTTTCTTACACATGTCATAGCAGTTACCGACTGGTGAAGAAGATAAGCAGAATGGGTTTGGGAATTTGACACCTAAGAAGGTGACTGATAAATCTTTATGGACCATTTTATTTACCTCCTAAAGCAGCGTGGACATATAAGGCCACTTCTTTACCAGTACGAACAC
>DGSJ01000027.1 GCA_002393905.1 Caryophanales bacterium UBA4365 | reverse complement strand
TTAATCGCGTAGTCATTAACAGGCCAGTTCATCCAGATGAATGGCTTTCTTCCTCCGGTTAAGGTGTTAAATTCGTTAAACGCCATACGTTCCATAGATGAACATACTTTTTCACCAGTCCACATGATTTGGACGTCTTCATCAAGTCCATCCATTAAGTATTGGTAATACTCACTTGGTTCATATGGTTCATTAATCGTGTTATATAGAGTTGGAACAAAGACAAGGTCATAACAATCTCCTTTGGATTTGTTCCATGCACTTAAGGCATTTAACAAGTCTTTATGAAGCGTTGCGTGATATGGAACATTAATAGTCTTTGTTCCTGGGGTGAACATAGAGATGTCATCCGCAGAGACGACAAATTGTCGTACTCCGGCTTCATAGACTTGGTTAAATTTATTAATAATTGTTTGTAAGTCAGATTCAAAGGTATCTCTAGTCATTGGGTTATTCATGAATGGGTGAATCGCCCAAGCGAGTTTAGTTTTAGTCGCGATACCGGTTTGAACTTGTTCTTTTAGAACTTTGAAGTCGTTCTTACTATATAAACTTCTCCAGCTTGTGGAGTGATAGACATCATCTTTTGGAGCGTAAACATAGATGTTTGTTTTAAACTTTGAACCAAATCTCATTAGTTCTTGTCTTTCTTCACTTGTCCATGGGATTCCATAGTAACCTTCAATAAAGCCTCTTAGTTTGGACTGGGAATAATCCTTAATCGTTAGGTTTTGAAGAGTCATGTTGGATTGCTCAAAGATCAGTTGTAAGGTGCTTAAACCATAGAAGACTGCATCGGTGTCTTTTCCGATGATCACGATTTTGTCTCCAAGGATTTCTAGTTGATATGCATCCATCTTGGATTCGATAAAGGAGATGTTACCTGTCGCGTAGTTCTTTAATGAAGAAGCGTATGTGCCTAAGATGAGATTTGTTTGATTTGGTTTAACTGTGTCTGATTCACGCGCGAGAACTTCTTTTAAGGACAATACGTCATAGGCTTTATTAATCGTGGCGTCATCTAGATCACTAGACATAATGAGATTAACTTCTTTATGGATCGTTGACGTTTCCGCGAAGTAAGCAATATTCTGTGGAGTAGGGTAAATTTCATAAGTCATGGTTGAACGTTGACTCATCTTAGTAGTTCCCTCCGAATTAGATGTGTTTGAAAAGACAGGAGCACATAACGCGAATAGCAATGGAAGAAGGAATAATTTCTTAATCATCTTATTCTGTCCTCACTTTCGCGTTATTAAATGCATCGTTGTTGTCTCCGATGACATGGGTGGAGAAATCAGTATCAAAACAATAAACTTGGAAATTACTTACTTCAACGCCAAAGAAAGCATTGGCTCGAATATCTAAGGCGTGATAGACATAAACATTTTCAATATTTGGTAGAGTGCTTACATTCGAAGAGGAATAAAAGAAGTTACTTGGTAGTTTCAAAACATCTTTATCAACATAAACACTCAAGTGAGATTCGTGTCCTGAATTAAGGAAGACTTTATTATTCAGTGGAAGGTCATTTAAACATTCTGCATCAATCACAAGATTACTTAGTTTAACCGTACCTTCAAAGGCAGAATTTCCAATCGTCTTGAGATTCTTATTAAGCTTAAGATATCCAAGTTTTGCGGTGTTTTTGAATGATTTAGGACCTAATTCAGTTAATGAATCAGGAAGAAGAATTGTTTCTAATTCGGTGTCATTCTCAAAGCATGATTCTCCGATGGAGGTGATACTACTTGAGAAGTTCACTTTCTTAAGATTAGAGCAATCTTTAAATGAGGCATATGGAAGAGAAGTAATGCTTGACCCATCAAAGTCTAATTGGGTAATGGCTTCACATGATTCAAAGCTTTTTTCTCCAAGTTCCTGGGTGTTCGAAGTAAAACGAACATGTTCCAAATCGGAACAGAATCTAAATGCTTCATCTCCCATAGTTTCAACTTGGTTTAGATCAATCTCAGTTAAACCTGTTTCATAGAAGGCATAGTTGCCAATCTCAGTTAATGTATTTGGAAGATGAATTTCTTTAAGATCACTTAAACCATAAAAGGCATAGTCTCCGATTGAAGTGACTGGACAGTTTTCAACGAAGGAAACTTTAGAGACCTTTGGATGAACATTAGGTGTCATTAAACTTGGTAAGAACATATTTGAAGGAATGCGTTCCACATGTGGTCCAAAGACGACTTCGATGTTTTGATGGTTATGTTCATCCATTGTGAAGATTGCGTTTCGAGCGTGGAAGTCTTCACAATGACGAGCATCCCAATACAGTTTGGTGATACCGCATTCAGAGAATGTTTCATTTTCGATGACTTCAACATTCTCTGGGATATAGACTTCAAAGATCCACCATCGTCCTGTAAAACCATGGTAACCAACTTGTTTGACTGGTTTACCTTCGTGTGTATTTGGAATGACTAGTCGGTTATCTTCACCGATTTCCATCGTGTTGGAATAGTTATCTACGATGTAATATGTTCCATCATCACTTAAGTGATATGAAAGACCTGGAGTCTCGTCAAATGATGGGAAGATTGGATAGATAGGTTCCTTATATGTATGAGGAGTGATCTCAATTGCTGGATCACTAACTTTAGATACAAATGGAGAGACATAGTCTTGTCCATTATAACTAACTTCAATCTTCGAGATATATGTGGTTAAACTAGGAACGATTTCAAAATATGTTGGATGATCATCATTAAAGTGATAATCAACCGTGTGACTATATGTTTTCGAGACAAAGTCATGTGTTCCATATGTATAACCATACTTAATAGCAAAGCTTGATGGAGCGTCAATCGTGATCTTTAAGCTTACTAATCCTTTTAATGGAGATTCGTTCTTAAAGTATCCACCATTTAAGATGTGGGTGTCTCCACTACCTTTAGATAATCCAGAGAAGACAAATGTCTTTTCGTTTCTTGTGATTCTACCACTTGAAAGTTCACTCTCGGAGATTGGAAGAATTTCCTGTTTGACAGGAGGAAGTCCTGAACTACTTGATGGAGCAACGCTAGAAGATGATGGAATATTTCCAGAGGTGATAGATGTTGTTTTCTTTTCACCCGAAGAATGCGAGCAAGAAAACAACAAAAAAGCCACCGGAATTAAGAAAGTAAATTTATTGGCTTTCATCTTAATTAAACATTTTACTACTATTTTTTTAAAAAGTGAAAAAATGTTAAATGAATCACATTTATGAATGGACATGATAATAGTGATTCTAATATCACAATATCGGTTTCTCATCTATTTGTAGTTAAGAAAAAAGGATCGCAAACAGCGATGCTACTATCACATATAGTTCCCCATTGTTATTTGACAAGATTAAAAAACAGGAACATTATCTGATTCCTGTCTTTGTGTTTTTTGAAGTGTGTACATTTTGGGGTTCACTTCAAATTTGGCCTGTTCTTCACTTTTATAATATGAAGTTAAGTCTCCTAGAAGAATAGAGCAGCAGCCCCAATTTTTCCAGTATCGTAACCAAGTTCAGAGATTTTGATCTCTACCTTTGGTAATCCATCATAACCATAGTGGTATTTTTCACAGTGTTTAACCACCTTAGAGAGGAGGAAATCACCTGCTTTAGCAATTCCTCCAGTAAGAACAATAACTTCTGGACAGAAGGCATTGCAGATATTTAATAAACCTTCAGCAAGATACATGCAGTAGTTATCGACTACTTCTAAGGCATATTTATCGCCTTCTTTAGCAGCATCAAAAGCCACACGAGCACTCATGCATCCGTATTCTTCAAGTTTTTTCCACATCAAAGAGTCTTTATGTTGATCCATCATACGTTTGGTGTCTCTATTAAGTGCAGTAGCAGAAGCATACGCTTCAAAGCAACCACTTCGACCACAGTTACATGGCTCTCCAT
>DGSJ01000041.1:3927-5657 GCA_002393905.1 Caryophanales bacterium UBA4365 | reverse complement strand
GACACCATAAGGAATTGGAAGGAGACGTGGTTGTTTTAACGACCCATCAACTTTATCGTTATAACAACTATTTTTCTTTACTTATTTTGGATGAAATTGATGCCTTTCCATACCAGGGAAACGATGTTCTAAATGAAATGTTTCAAAGAGCAGTTAAAAAGAATTATGTGATGATGTCTGCAACTCCATCTAACGGGGTTTTGCAGAGATTTTCACAGCAAAACCACAATATTTTATATCTAAACAAAAGATATCACGGTCATAAACTTCCAGTGCCAAAATTCGTTAGATGTTTTGGTCTTGCTATGCGTATCGAACTAATTAAAATTCTGAAAAAATTTGTTCAGCAAGAAAAACCCGTATTTGTTTTCGTTCCAACAATTGAATTGTGCGAATATCTTTATAGCAAGATTAAAGACAAGGTTCATGGAGGATATTTTGTTCATTCAAAATGTCATGATCGGGCTAAGCGAATTCAGGATTTTCGTGATGGTGTTTATTCCTATTTAATTACAACGGCTGTTCTAGAGCGTGGAGTAACTGTTAAGGATCTTCAAGTCATTATCTATGAAGCAGATCATCAACTATATGATGAAAGCACACTTATTCAAATATCTGGAAGAGTAGGGAGGAAAATGGATGCTCCAGAAGGTGAAGTTATTTTTCTTGGGTCTAAAGAAACGCGTGCAATCAGTAACGCAATCAAACAAATCAAAGACAAAAACGCCAGCGTGTAAAATATGCTTTAATCCGATTGAAGAATCGCTTCATACAATTTTTCATAAGGATGTTTCTATTTGTCATCGTTGTTTTGATAAATTTCGACCTCAATTAAGACAGTTTAATGTTGACAGAGTTAAAGCGTTCTTCTTGTTCTATTATGACCAAACTGTTCAGGAACTTTTATACCAATTTAAAGGATGCTTTGACATTGAATTATCCCACGCATTTCTCGAGTATTTTCGCGATTTTCTAAGAATAAAATACCGTGGTTATACATTGATTCCTGCTCCATCTAGTAAAGAAAGTGATGAGAAGAGAGGATTTAACCATGTTGTAGAAATATTCTCGCCCCTCAAACTTCCAATGCTTCGATGTATCTACAAAACAAAGAATGTTAAGCAAGCTGATTTAACTTCCGAAGAGAGAAAGAAAGTCAGCGATATCCTAAAAATTGATGATGTTGACTTATCAAAAAAGAAGATTCTAATCGTCGATGATGTCTTTACAACAGGATCAACAGTTCGTTCGATGATTAATCTTGTGAAAAGCAAAAACCCAAGACAAATAAAAGTCTTAGTTATGTCAAAAACAATGGAGTTAAACGACCAAAATAGACCTAATTGATTTGTTAATAATATTAATTGTTTGTCGTACCATTTTATTATGGTAGAATACTAAATTGTCCGGTTAAGGAGATAAATTATGGCTAATTTTATTGAAAAAATCTTTCGTTTCGAGGCTCGTACACTCAAAAAGTATGAGCGCGAGGCTGAAAAAGTAATGGCATATGAAGAAGAGATGAAGGCTCTTAGTGATGATGAACTTCGTGCTAAGACACCTTACTTCAAAGATCTTTTAGCAAAGGGTGCCACTCTTGATCAAATTAAATATGAAGCAATGGCGACTGCTCGTGAAGCAGCAAGACGTACTTTGGGTCAATTCCCATTTAAGGTCCAAATCATTGGTGCTTTAGTTATGCACGATGGCGATGTTGCTGAAATGAAAAC
>DGSJ01000041.1:0-3825 GCA_002393905.1 Caryophanales bacterium UBA4365 | reverse complement strand
ATGGCCATTTATTTAAATGCTTTAGCCGGCAAAGGCGCTTATGTCGTTACAGTTAACGAATACTTAGCCTCCCGTGACGCGGAATGGATGGGCCAAATTTATCGTTTCTTAGGTTTGACAGTTGGATGTAACTTAAGAGAATTAACCACCCAAGAAAAGCAAGCCGCTCACTTATGTGATATTACTTATACAACAAACTCTGAACTTGGTTTCGATTATCTTCGTGATAACATGGCCAAAAACAAAAATCTCCGTGTTTTGCGTGGATTAAATTACGCCGTTATCGACGAAGCCGACTCAATTTTAATTGATGAATCTCGTACCCCACTTATTATTTCTGGTGGTGCTAAAGCAACCGCTTCTCAATACACTGTTGCTGATAGATTCGTTAAGACATTACGTAAAGATCGCGACTATGAAATTGATATTAAAGAAAAGACTTGTTCTTTAACTGCAGAAGGTAACTCGAAAGCTGAAAGAATGTTCGGAATTCGTAACCTCTATGACCCAGAACACCAAGACTTAGTCCATAGAATTCACCAAGCCTTAAAAGCAAACTATATTATGAGTCGAGATGTTGAATACATGGTCGACTCTGAAAACCAAATTCAACTTATTGACCAATTTACTGGTCGTATCTTAAAAGGCCGTGAATATTCTGATGGATTGCAACAAGCTATTCAAGCTAAAGAAAACGTTGAAATTAAGCAAGAAACAGTTACTCTTGCGACAATTACATATCAGAACTTCTTCCGTTTATTTAAGAAGATGTCCGGTATGACCGGTACTGCCAAAACCGAAGAAGAAGAATTCCAAAAAATCTATAACATGCGTGTTGTCTCTATTCCAACAAATAGACCAGTTCAACGTATTGATGCTCCAGATTATATCTATGCCTTTAAGGATCAAAAGTTAAAAGCGTTAGTTGAAGAAGTCAAAGCTCGACATGAAAAAGGACAACCAATCTTGATTGGTACAGTCTCTGTTGAATCTTCAGAAGAAATCTCCAACTTATTAACTGCCGAACACCTCAAACACGAAGTGTTGAACGCTAAAAACCATGCTCGTGAAGCGGAAATTATCGCTAAAGCCGGTGAGAAAGGTGCAATTACCCTTGCTACTAACATGGCTGGTCGTGGTACCGATATTAAGATTAATGATGAAGTTAAAGCCCTCGGCGGTCTCTGTGTTTTAGGTACAGAACGTCACGAATCCCGTCGTATTGATAACCAGTTACGTGGTCGTAGTGGACGTCAAGGTGACCCAGGATTCTCTCGTTTCTATATTTCTTTTGATGATGATCTCTTAAAAAGATTTGCTGCCGAATCAATTCAAAAACGAATAGCTTCCATGGGTGAAGGACCACTTGAAAGCAGAATCTTTAGTAGTGTTATTACTAATGCTCAAAAACAAATCGAAGGTCAAAACTTTGATATTCGTAAAAACCTACTTGATTACGATGATGTCATTTCTCGTCAACGTAAAGCCATCTATGAAAAACGTGACGCAATCATGTTTGCTGATAACATCCAAGACATGATTCAAGAATTCTTTACTACCGCTGGATTTGTCCTAGCTCATAGAGCTGTCCCAGCCGATTCTTTAGAAGGTCTTGTTAGCGGAGCGGAATTAAAGAAGATTCTTGAACCACAATTCCTACCAGAAGGTTCCTTTAAGGAACAAGCTTACGATGAAGCTCCTGTTGAAGATGCTGGTCAAGATTTAGGAGATGCCTTATATGACGTCTATCTTCTTAGACGTAAACAATGGGGCGATGAAATCGCTGATAACGTTGAACGTGAAATCGCCTTAGTTTCCATCGACCAAGAATGGACTAAACAAATCGATACCATGGCGCGTTTACGTGAAGGCATTCATCTACGTTCCTATGGAAACACCAACCCACTTCAAGATTACGTTAACGAAGGACAAGCTCTCTTTAGAGAATGTCTTGAACATATTTCCGTTGATGCAGTGTTTAAATTCTTAAACGTTGTTGTCCAAATTAAGAAACCTGCTCAAGTAAAACCAGAAGAAAAGAAAGAAGATGTCGTGGATGCTGAATCCAATGACAAAGAAAAAGAGGAATAATGAAAGAGCTGCAAGAACTTAAGTTAGAGTTTGATCATCTAACCGAAACTGTCTACAGACTCGGTGATTCTCTTTGACCTCTCTTTCTTAAATAAAAAAATTGAAGAACTAGAAGCGATCCAAAATCAGGATAACTTTTGGTCTGACCAGAAAAAAGCCTTAAAAGTCATCGATGAATATAATGACGCTAAATACGAAAGAGATACTTACCTCTCCATTGAAAAGAATCACGAAGAACTCAAAAACCTCATCTTTTCATGTTCGGAAAATGATGAGGATTTACGTAGTTTTATTGAGGAATTGCTGGTAGATTTGAGCAAAACTGTCAAAGATTTTAGAAAGAAATTACTCTTCAAAGGAGAGTTTGATCATCTGAATGTAACGCTTGAAATTCATAGCGGTGCTGGAGGCACAGAAGCTCAAGATTGGGCGGATATGCTTTCTAGAATGTATGTTCGCTGGTGTGAACGCCACCATATGAAATTCCAAGTTGTTGATTGTCAACCTGGCGAAGAAGCCGGAATTAAATCAATGGTCTTATCCATTTCCGGAAAAGATGCTTATGGTTTACTGAAGTCTGAAAAGGGTGTTCACCGATTAGTTCGTATCTCTCCTTTTGATGCGAACAAACGTCGTCATACATCATTTGCTAGCGTGAACGTTGTTCCAATTTTTGATGACGACGTTGATATAACTATCAACGAGAAGGATATTCGTGTTGATACATATCGAAGCGGTGGAGCTGGCGGACAAAACGTTAACAAGGTTGAAACTGCTGTTCGTATTTCGCATATTCCAACAGGTATTGTTGTCTCTTGCCAAGTTGAAAGATCGCAACTTAGCAATAAAGAAACTGCCATGAGAATGCTCAAGTCCAAACTATATCAACTACAAATGGAAGAAAAACAAAAACAACTTCAAAACATTGTTGGAGAGCAAAAAGACATTGAATGGGGTAGTCAAATTCGTTCCTATGTCTTCTGTCCATATACGATGGTTAAAGATAATCGAACCGACTATTCGACAGCTGATGTTGATGCTGTAATGGATGGTGAATTAGATGACTTTATTTATGCATATCTTGAACTTTTGTCGAGGAATTCTGAGTTAAAGTAATGGAAAATAGAGAATTTAAAATCGTATCTAAATTTAAACCGACAGGAGATCAGCCAGAGGCTATAGACAAACTTGTTCAAGGTCTAAATGATAAGAAACATCTCCAAGTTCTTTTGGGTGCTACCGGAACTGGAAAGACATTTACGATTGCAAATGTTATTGAAAGAGTACAAAAACCAACTCTTGTTTTAGTTCACAACAAAACATTAGCTGCCCAACTTTATGCTGAATTTAAAGAACTCTTCCCAAATAACAGAGTTGAATATTTCGTTTCTAACTTCGATTTTTATCAACCAGAAGCTTATCTTCCAAAGTCAGATACTTACATTGATAAGTCTGCAGTGATGAATGAAGAAATTGAGATGTTAAGAACATCAGCAATTAATTCTATATTAGAAAGAAAAGACACAATTATCGTTGGTTCTGTCGCTTCTATTTACGGATTAACTGACCCTGATGAATATCGTCGTTTAGTATTTGAAATTCGTGTTGGTGAAGAAATTGATCGAAAGGTGTTTCTCAAGAGACTAGTTGATGCTCAATATACAAGAAATATGATGGATCTTAAGCCAGGCACTTTTAGAGTGCGTGGCGATGTTATCGAAATCTGCCCTCCAC
>DGSJ01000012.1 GCA_002393905.1 Caryophanales bacterium UBA4365 | reverse complement strand
TATAATTAAGAGTATTTAAAATCTCTGATTTTCCACGCTTAAACTCTTTTGCTTTGGTTTGTAGACGTTCGGCATAGTTGTCTTTGCTGAGTTTTTCCACACGGTAGAAACATCTTCCAGATGTGACATATGATCCGGAATAAATTTTGGAATCTTTTTCTTTCACAACACCAACAGATTCGCCTGTAAGCATTGATTCATTAAGTTCCGCAGAACCAGATAAAACGGTTCCATCACAAACAATTTGATCACCAAGATCAACCTTTACAATATCTGATAAAACCAACTGATTAGCTGGGATTTGCTGGAGTTTTCCATCACGAAGCACATTAACAACTGGATAAGAAACGACACGAAGTTTATCAACTAAGTGACGAGCATGGATGTCTTGGTATAAGCCAATAATGATGTTAATGATTAAGATAAACAAAAACCCAAATGCTGTAATTTCGATTTGGGCAATAATCATTAAAATGGATAAACCAAAAAGTAAAATATTAAAGAAATTAAGAACGTTATCGAGAAGAATTCTCCAGTATGATTTAGAAACGTGCTTTGGAATACGATTAACCAGGCCCTCTTCGTTACGTTGTTCAACTTGAGCTGATGTTAAACCGACTTCTAAATCAACCGGAAAATGACGTTCATCTTCTTCGTTATTTAATTGAACTGTCACTTCTTCGTTCATAATGTCCTCTAAAAGTTATACTTTTTGTTAATTTTATACTAATTTTTGTACAGTGTATATATTTATAGACGTTTCTTTTTAAAAAAGTTAGTTAATAAAGCCGAACATTCCTCTTTTAGAACACCACCTTCAATTTCTGGATGATGATTCAGGTTTGGTTGTTCAAATAAGTTATATGAGCCACCTAGTGCGCCACCTTTTGGATCAGTTGCTCCATAAACAACTCTTTTAAAACGTGACCACAAAATAGCTCCGGCACACATTGAGCATGGCTCTAAAGTGATATAAATTGTTGAATTTTCTAATCTCCAAGATTTTTTCTTGGCGCAAGCCTTACGAATCGCAATCATCTCAGCGTGCATTGTTGGATCCGTTTTTTGTTCTCTTTTATTTGAACCACGAGCTAAAATTTTGCCATCTTCAACAATGACACAGCCAACAGGCACTTCGTCTTCAGATTCGGCTTTTCTAGCTAAATCCAAGGCAATTCTCATATATTTTTCATCTAATTGATTCATAAAATTAAACCATCGCACATAACCTAGTTGCTTAAGGCTGCTATATTCCTATCCTGACCTGGTTCACAGTAAATTATCGCGATGGCGAAGTAATCTTAACACGATTTATATAATAAAAAAAGCAGTCATTTTATTTTTGACTGCTCTTTTGTTCATGTCTTATTTGACCGGTTTAATGAATTCCATTCCACCCATCCAAGGACGCAAGACTTCAGGAATCTTAAACGATCCGTCTGGTTGTTGGAATTGTTCCACCATTGCTGGGAAGACACGTGATGTTGCTAAACCAGAACCATTTAATGTATGAGCATATTTGGTTTTTCCAGTTGCTTCATCACGATACCTAATCATTCCTCGACGAGCTTGGTAATCATGTGCTGTGGAAACAGAACTGACTTCCTTATAAATACCCATACTTGGAATATAAACTTCAATGTCATATGTGCGAGCCATCGAAGCGGAGATATCTTCAGCAGCTAGTTTAGAAACTCTAAATGTTAAACCAAGTTTTTCCATGAGGGAAATAGCTTTGTTAACGAGTTCTTCGAATGCCGCTTGATCACCTTCTTCAGTGGTGTATTGGAACATTTCAACTTTGTTGAATTGGTATCCACGAATCATTCCGCGTTCTTCAGTGCGATATGTTCCAGCTTCCTTACGGTAGCATGGCGTATAGGCGAAATATTTTAGAGGTAATTTGTTGCCAGGAATAATTTCATCACGGTGAAGATTCACTAATGCTGTCTCAGCAGTTGGAAGAATGAACTTCTTTGGTTCAACACCTTCAAGTGAGAAGACATCATCAATGAATTTTGGGAACTGTCCAGCAACATATCCGCTTTCATAATTAAGGATATGTGGAGGAAGAATGAATTTATAACCATCTTTGAGGTGTTCAGAAATGAAGAAATTTAATAACGCCCATTCAAGTTGAGCACCTAAACCGGTATAAACCCAGCATCCGTGTCCACTCATCTTGGCGCCACGGACATAATCAATTAAACCAAGTGATTCACAAAGTTCGACATGATCTTTCGCTTTGAAATCAAATTTTTGTGGTTTTCCATATTCGTGGATCACCTTATTGTTTTCTTTTCCGCCAGCAAGAAGATCATCATCAGGAAGGTTTGGAAGTGGAAGGAGGAATGCTTTAATTTCTTCTTCAACTTTTCCAAGCTCTTCTTCGTCTTTGGCGCTATTCGCACTAATCTCTTTAACTTTGGCAAAGATAGCTTGAATATCGCCGCCTTCTTTCTTCACTTGAGGAACACTCGCAGAGAGACGATTTCTTTCTGCTTTTGCTTCTTCAACGCGGAGAATTAATTCTTTTCTTCTTTCACTTAATTTAATGAGTGGGTCGAAGTTAACAACGCATCCTTTTTTTGCTAATTTAGCTTCGATTTCACGTGGATTTTCAAGGATTAATTTTATATCAATCATAGAGAAATTCCTTTCTTTTTAGTTTGCAAAATCTATTGCAATTCTCGAATATTTTTTGCAAAACCCCATTATTCTGCTTCTTCCACTGGAGCAGCTTCTTGAGCTACTTCACTAGCTTCAGCTTCTTCATCATGAGGGACAACTGTAATCGAGCTAACACGTTGTTTTTCGTCTTCAAGTCTAATCACGCGGACACCTTGGGTGACACGGTGAGCAACTTTAACTTGTTCAAGTGGAATACGAATGACTGTTCCGCCATTTGTAACCATCATTAAGTCTTCGTCACCATTAACGCTTCTAAAGGCAACAAGCTTACCGTTCTTAGTTGTGGTATTAAGAGCGATCACGCCTTTAGTTCCACGATGAGATTCACGGTATTCTTCGCTAAGGCTCATCTTGCCAAATCCTTTGGCGGTAATAACTAAGATGTAATTACCTTCAAGGCTGGTGGTCATACCAACAACATAAGCGCCTTCATCGAGATCAATACCTTTCACACCAGAAGCGGTGCGGCCAAGTGGACGAGCTTCATTTTCATGGAAGCGGACAACTTTACCTTTGCTTGATGCAAGAGCAATCTTGGTATCTCCATCAGTCTGTTTAACATCTAATAAGACGTCATCGTCACGTAAGGAGATAGCGATCTTACCATTACGACGAATGGAAGCAAATTCACCAATTGCGGTACGTTTGACAACACCATCGCGGGTGGCAAAGAAAAGGTATTTTCCTTCAGAGTAGTCATCAACTGGAATAATGGAGACAACTTTTTCACCTTTTTCAAGGTTGAGAAGGTTTTGAATTGGAATACCTTTGGAAACACGACTTCCTTCTGGAATCATGTAACCACGTAAACGATAGACACGTCCTAAATTAGAGAAGAACATGACATCGATGTGTGTTTTTGTATGAAGCATAATCGCGACTTCATCTTCATCGTTTGTTGTCATGCCTCTGACACCACGACCACCACGGTTTTGAGTACGGAAAGTATCATCTTCCATTCTCTTAACATAGTTATTCTTGGTGAGAGTAATAACAATATCCTTTTCTGGAATTAAAGCTTCATCTTCGATTGTCGCAGCTTCATCAGAGATTTCAGTCTTACGTTCATCGGAATATTTTTCTTTAATTTCAGTTAATTCTTCGACAACAACATCAACAATGTGTTCACGTGCTTCTAAGATGTAACGATATTTAGCAATGTTTGCTTCAAGTTGACGTCTTTCTTCTTCAAGTTTTCCAGCTTCAAGACCGGTTAAACGACGAAGGGTCATGGCTAAAATCGCGGCTGTTTGTTCTTCAGAGAAGCCGAATTTTTCCATTAATGCTTTTGTTGCATCTTCTGGAGTGGCGGCTTTCTTAATTGTTTCAACAATTTCATCAATGTCGCCGATAGCTTTTAATAAACCAACAACGATATGATCACGAGCTTCATCTTTCTTGAGTAAGAATTTGGTACGTCTTTCCACCACTTCGACTTGGAAATCGAGGTAGTGTTTTAAGATTTCTGTAATTGGAAGAATCTTTGGTGCACCGTCAACTAAGCAGAGCATAATAATACCCATGCTTGTTTGAAGTTGAGTCATCTTATAAAGTTGATTTAAGATAACTTCTGGGATGGAATCGTGACGAACGTCGATGACAACACGAACGTTTCCTTTAGAGGATTCATCACGAATATCAGTGATTCCTTCAATCACTTTATCTCTCACTAAGTGAGAGATTGATTCAATCATATTTGCTTTATTCACTTGATATGGAATCTCGTGAACAATGATTTGTTTTTTACCTGTGCGTTCGTTTTCTTTAATTTCACACTTGGAACGGATGACGATTGATCCAGTACCAGTTTCAAAATAATCACGAATGCCAGAACGACCTAAAATTGTTGCTCCAGTGGAGAAATCAGGACCATGTAAGTAGTCTTGCATGATTTCAATCGGAGTAATTTCTGGATTACGAGCGACAGCGATGACAGCATCAATTGTTTCACCAAGGTTATGAGTTGGAATGTATGTGGCCATACCAACAGCAATACCGTTTGATCCGTTAACTAATAAGTTAGGGAATCTGGCTGGTAAAACGGATGGTTCTCTTTCAGTACCATCATAGTTATCAACCATGTCAACTGTATCGCAGTTTAAATCGCGAACCATTTCGGTGGCGAGTTTGGTCATACGAGCTTCGGTATAACGCATCGCAGCTGGTTCATCACCATCAACAGAACCGAAGTTACCATGACCATCAACCAAGGTATAACGCATCGCGAATGGTTGGGCTAAACGAACAAGGGTGCTATAAATAGCAGCATCACCATGTGGGTGATATTTACCCATAACGTCACCAACGATACGAGCACTCTTCTTATAGGCAGTGCCTGGAAGCATTCCGCTCATCTGCATGCCATAAATAACACGACGGTGAACTGGTTTACATCCATCACGGACATCTGGGATTGCACGAGAGACGATAACACTCATCGCGTAATCAAGGAAGGAATTTCGAACTTCTTGAGCTAAATCTGTATCACGAAGTCCTGGAACAATACCATCTTCAATTTCTTGGAGTTTGGTATCATCAACAGCTTCTTCGTTAGCTTCAATTTTCTTTTCTTCTTCAGCCATTTTCATGTCCTCCTATTAGATATCTAAGTTCTTAACGAACTTAGCATATTTGTGAATGAATTCTTTTCTTGGAAGAACTTCATCACCCATTAAGTCAGTAAAGACTTTGTCCGCCTCAATTGCATCAGACATAGTTACACGTAACATTTTTCTGGTTTTTGGATCCATGGTTGTCTCCCAAAGTTGTTCTGCGTCCATTTCACCAAGACCTTTATAACGTTGGAATGGGTATCCAGGTTTAAGGTTGAGTTGTTTTTTAATCACTTCAAGTTGTTCATCGTTATAGGCATAGAATTGCTTACCGTGATAATCAACTTTGTATAGTGGAGGTTGAGCGATGTAGACATATCCACCTTCAATAAGCTCCTTCATAAAGCGGAAGAAGAAGGTTAAAAGAAGGATTCTAATGTGGCTACCGTCAACATCAGCATCGGTCATGATGACGATTTTGTGATAACGAATCTTTTCGACATGGAATTCTGGATCAATACCAGCTCCGATGGCGACAATCATGTTTCCGATTTCAGCATTTTCGAATGCTTTTTCTTGTGTTGCTTTTTCAACGTTTAAGATTTTTCCACGAAGCGGAAGAATTGCTTGAGTCTCACGATCACGTCCGTTTTTAGCACTACCACCAGCGGAGTTACCTTCGACGATGTAGAGCTCACAAATGGATGGATCTTTGCTGGAACAATCCGCTAATTTTCCAGGAAGTGTTGTGACTTCAAGACCAGTTTTACGACGAGCATTTTCTTGGGCCATACGAGCAGCCATACGTGCTGTCGCAGCAGTACGAAGTTTAGAAATGATTGTCTCGGCAAGCTTTGGATTTTCAAGGAGGAATCTTTCAAGTTGCTCACCAACGATTTGGCTAACAATCTTACGAACTTCGCTATTTCCAAGTTTGGTCTTTGTTTGACCTTCGTATTGTGGATTTGGGTGTTTAATCGAAATAATCGCAGTTAAACCTTCCAAAATATCACTTGTTTCAAGGTCATCTTGACCATCTTTTAAGAGTTTGTATTTTCTGGCGTAATCATTCATTACACGACGCATCGCCAAACGGAAACCTTCTTCATGGGTTCCACCTTCATGGGTGTGAATGTTATTACAGAATGAGAAGATGGTTGGGTTGTATGTTTCGTTATATTGCATAGCAACTTCACAATAAATGTGACCTTTATCTTCTCCGCCAACGATGTATTTACCACGTCCTTCGCAGTAAATAACTTCCTGCATGATTGGGGTCTTATTGAAGTTAATTGCTTCAACGTACTCTTTAATACCACCTTCATAGCAGTATGTTTCACTTCTTTCTTGGGCACCACGATCATCGATGACCTCAATTCTGACGCCTTTGTTGAGGTAGGCCATTTGTTTTAAGTGATCACAGATAATGTCGTAATCATACACTGTGGTTTCAGTAAAGATGGTGTCATCTGGTTTAAAGGTAACTGTTGTTCCAGTTTCCTCAATTGGACATTCACCAATCTTCTTTAAGTGGTCAAGTGGTTTTCCACCACGACCGAATTTGATGTAGTAAATTCCACCGTTCTTTTTAACTGTGACTTCTAACCATTCGGACAACGCGTTAACAACGGAAGCGCCAACACCATGTAGACCACCGGATACTTTGTATCCACCAGTCTCACCAAACTTACCACCAGCGTGGAGAATGGTAAAAACGGTTTCAACACCGCTTAAGCCAGATTTGGCGACGATGTCGACTGGAACACCACGACCGTTATCAATAACAGTAATGGTTTCTCCCTTGTTAATTTTGACAATGATTTTGTCACAGAATCCCGCTAAGGCTTCGTCGATTGAGTTATCGACAATTTCCCAAACAAGATGGTGTAGACCAGCAGAAGCTGTTGTACCAATGTACATGCCTGGACGTTTACGAACCGCCTCAAGGCCTTCGAGAACTTGAAGATCTTTCGCGCTATAATCAGCGTCTGGACGATCTTCGCTGGATGCGTCGACGTTTAATTCGACTTCTTCTTTAATGTCATCCATTAAGTATTCCTCCTTGTAATATTTTGATGATTGACTACGAATATCGTAGCGTTAGATACATTTAATTCTGTTGCGGTAATGAAGACTTGGTTCATTTTCGCAACAAATTTAATCAATCGTTGTCGGTGGATATAATCCAGTTCACTTAATGCGTCATCAAGGACAACGATTGGTTTCTCGCCTTCATCTTCGATTAAGAAGTATGGAGCGAGTTTTAAGGCGATCACAACTAATCTATTTTCGCCTTGGGAGCCGTGTGTAGCGATGTCTTTTCCATTGAGACTAAGTGAGAAGTCTTCACGATGAATACCAATCTGGGTTGCTTTATGTTTAATATCGCTTTCCAGGTTTCTCTCGTACGCACGCGCACACGACTGTGAGAATTTTTCATCCATTCTTATGAATGGATTATAATTCAAGATTGCCTCATCATCATCGCCTTTTATAGCTTTCACAATTTTTGAGAGAATTTTATTAATCTCAGAAATGTAAGCTAGACGATAACGGACAATTTGTTCTTCAACCTCTATTAGTTTTTTGGTGACAACATCGAGATGGATTTTGTCAATTTCTTCTCCTTTTAGAATGGAATTACGTTCCCTAAGAAGTTTTTCAAACTCAATGAGGTTCTCTAAGTAAACAGGGGATTTCTTAGAGAGGTTAATGTCGAGATAATTCCTTCTCACCAAAGGTGAATCATGGAACATCAGTGCGTCCTTTGGTTCAAAGACGATGACATTAATTAGCTTTGATAGATCAGAAATCCGTCTCACTTGTTTCCCATTGCAGG
>DGSJ01000035.1 GCA_002393905.1 Caryophanales bacterium UBA4365 | reverse complement strand
CTTGGGTGAGGAATTGTCTTACCCGTTTCTTTTCATGCTGTTCATGACCGCTCTGACTTGAGCTTCAGATGGCTTGCGTCCCATCTGTTGGAACATGGCACGAATCATCTTTTCGTTGATTGGAGGATTCTTCTGAAGTTCACGTTTGAAGAACCAACGTGAGAGGAAGAAGCCCACCGCTAGACCAACGATGAGAACACCAATAATGGCTCCGATGAAGCCACCAACTGATAAATTTTCCATGTTAGGTCTCCTTCTTAGGCGCGTCCGTCGTATTCACCGGTGTCGGTGCGAACAAGGATCTTTTCGCCATTATTAATGAAAAGTGGGACTTTGGTCTTTAGACCAGTTTCTAAAGTTGCTTGCTTCATTGCTTTATTAACGGTATCACCGCGAACTCCAGGTTCACATTCGGTAATTGTTAAGGCAACTGTAGATGGTAAGGAAATACCGAGAATTTCATCATCATAGAAGAGAATTTCGATTTCAGAACCAGAAACAAGGAAGTTCTTTTCCCATTCTAATCGATCTTTGTTAATTTCGATTTGTTCGTAAGTGTCATTATCCATGAAGACAAAGTTGACTCCATCATCATAAAGGAATCCCATTTTCTTCTTAGAAAGCGAAGCTTTCTCGACATCATAACCAGAGTTACGAGCAAGTTCAATGATTGCTCCTGTACGCATATTTTTAGCTTTGACTTTAGCAACCATCTTACGCATCGCTGTCTTATTTAATAAGATATCGAGCACTTGATAAAGGTTACCTTCGTCGATGAAATAGTTTCCAGGACGTAATTCAGTAACGTTCATATTTAGTTCCTCCTAAAACGCTAACAATTATATCTAAAATTAGATATTTCGTAAATATGAGTTATATTTCTTCTCTCTTTCAAGAGTAGTTTTTGGTCCATGACCAGGATAAACAGTGTAATTTTTCTCTAGTTTCACAACCTTTTTTAAGCTTGAAGACATTAATCGAGGAGCACTGCTTGCTAGATCGACTCTTCCAACAGTTGTGTAAAAGAGTGTGTCTCCGCTAAACATCGCATTTTCCTCATCAACAAGGTAAACTGCTGATCCACGAGTATGAAATGGAGTTGCTATACACTTAATAGTGTATCCGCATGTTTCAAACTCTTCTCCATCCATTAATTCTTTCATGTTCTTAGGGCGATAAACAAGATTCTTGTTTCCGTATTCAGTCCAACTAGAAAGATTATACTTTGGATTATCGATTTCCTTAGCTTCGTCTTCATAAATGAAGACAGTTGCTTTTGGGAAAGCATTTACCACCGCTTCTAAGGCGTCAATATGGTCAAAATGGACATGAGTGATAAGGATTGCCTCGATTTTTAATTCGAAATGATTAATATGATCGAGTAAACAATTGTTAATGTTATAACCAGGGTCGACTAAAATAGCATGTTCCTTATCTTTCCACATCAAATATGATGTGCAGGCTATTCTAGAACGAAATAAATCGATCATATATAAAAAAATAAGGATAAACCTTATTTCTTCTCCTTATGCACTGTGTGCTTTTTGCATCTTGGACAGTATTTTTTGGTTTCCATACGGTCTGGATGTTCTTTTTTATTTTTATCGGCGATGTAATTTTCTTCGCCACAAACGGTGCATTTTAATGTGAAGTGATCTCTTGGCATAGTTATTTCCTCCGTTTAAGCAAGTAAGATAATATCACACACCTAAAAATATATCTACAAGATATTTTAAGAATGATATAATCAATTCATGGCTCAATTAGCTCGAGAAAAAACAAAACGAATTCAAGTTGGAAGTGTTACACTCGGTGGTCAAAACCGTGTTTTAATCCAATCGATGTGTAATATTAAGACATCCAACTTTAAAAAAGTTGCTGAGCAAATTAATGAATGTGCTGCTCTTGGAGCAGATTTAATGCGAGTGAGTGTTTTAGATATGGAAGATGCTCATGCAATTAAGGAAATTAAGAAACTTATTTCAATTCCATTAATTGCTGATATTCACTTCGATTATAAATTAGCCTTAGCTTCTATTGAAGCTGGCGCTGATGCGGTTCGATTAAATCCAGGCAACATCGGTTCAGAAGAAAATGTCCGTCAAGTTGTGGAAGCGTGTAAAGAAAAACACATCCCAATTCGCATCGGTGTAAACTCTGGATCAATTGATAAAGAAGTTAATAACAACACCGCTGTTGTCACAGCTAATGAACTTGTTGAATCAGTTTCGAGAATGGTCAAAACTCTCGAAAAATTCGAATTTTATGATATTGTCATTTCATTGAAATGCTCTCACGTTTTAGAAACGATCGAATCTTACCGCTTAGCGAGTAAAAAATTCAATTATCCTTTACACATCGGGATTACTGAAGCTGGTCCAAAAGATGTTGGCCTAGTTCGCTCAGTAAGTGGACTTGCTCCACTACTTTTGGAAGGTATCGGAGATACGATTCGCATTTCGTTAAGCGATGATCCAGCTGAAGAAGTTCGTGCTTGCCGTAGATTATTAAAAGATTTAGGAATTCGTAACGATTATCCAAACCTTATTTCTTGTCCGACCTGTGGTCGAACCCAAGTCAATCTTGTTCCTCTTGCGAATAAAATCATGAAATTCTTAGAAGAAAACAAGATTAATAAAACTGTTGCTGTGATGGGTTGTATTGTTAATGGCCCAGGTGAAGCAAAACGTGCTGACATTGGCTGCGCCGGCGGAAAAGGCGAATGGGTTATCTTTAAAAAAGATACAATTATAAAAAAAGTTCCTGATAAAGACATTTACGAGGAACTTACTAAATTAATTAAAGAATTATAAAATTATCTCCAGTTTATAAACTGGGATTTTTTTAACATTTCAATTTCTTCCTTATAAGGAGGTTTTCCGTCAACATATGGAGTCTCAAGTAACTTCGGAAGATCTTTTAATAATGGATGATGGACGAATCGATTTAGAGTTTCAAAACCAATTGTTCCATAACCAAGATTTTCATGGCGGTCTTTATGCGAACCGGACTCATTTTTGGAGTCGTTAATATGTAAACAGAGAAGTTTCTTCAAACCTATGGTTTGGTCGAAATGTTTTAAAACTGTGTCGATGTCATTGACATCGTAGCCATAATCCGAAATGTGGCATGTATCAAGACAAACGCC
>DGSJ01000033.1 GCA_002393905.1 Caryophanales bacterium UBA4365 | reverse complement strand
AAAGTGATTTAACCTTTAACCTCAACCTGAAAGTTGATGGAGAAGTCACTTTGCCAGAAGGAAAAGTTAAATTTGATTCCTTTGCTTTAGAAGCAGAAGGTGAATTTGATTTCCCAGAAACCTTAGAAAAGGGTAGTGATATTAAAAATATCAAAGCTCATTTAGGCTTAGAAACTGCTGGAAAGATTACCGTTACCCAAGGTAGCGTAGAAACTAAAGCCGAATGTAACTGCAAGTTTGCTGATTTCTATCTTGATGAAGGTATTATCTATGGAGACATCTACAAAAACGGATTCTCTGATTTCTTAAATAGCGCACTTAGTTTAGGTCAAGAACTCCCAGTAAAGTCTAAACTTGATTTTGGTTCATTAATTGATCCAGATTCCATCATTGATATGCAAGAAGACTTTGAAGCTCCAGAAATTCCAGAGGAACTCTTAAACGAAGTTGCTATCTATGTTGCTAATGATAAGTTCACCTTCGAACTTGATACTAGAGAAGCCACATTCAAAGATGACGCTGGTGTGGAACATAGCGTCAAAGACTTCTATGGTGTTGACCTTAATGCTTCTCTTGTCATCGACAAGGAATTCCATCTTAAAGAAGTGGAAGCTAAAGGAAACCTTGATGTTTCAAAACTTGATGAAAAGAAACAAGCTAGCGGAAATCTTGCGGTGAACCTCCAAGTCAAAGTGAACCGTAAAGATAACCCAAGCGTTCCAGCTGTTTCAGATAAAGAAGCTTACAAAGAATTCAAACTCTTTGGTAAATAATTTCTATAATTTATCTAAAAGGATTGCCAAAAATTCTGGCAATCTTTTTTTGTAAAAAAATCCTGTTCTCTTCTTGTCCCCTTTTTTGTGGCACTTTTGTGACAGTGAATTATTTATTATTATATTAGTAATTATCCCTTATTACGTTTTTACATAAGTAAGAAACTAATAGATTGAACATTAAGAAAATAATTGAGATTTGTATAGATTAACCAGGAATTGCTGGTGAAAATGAAATAGATTGGAGGAGAAAACAATGGCCAAATTAACAAACAAAATTATGCCAATCTTGCTGAGTATCACTTTCTTAAGTGGATGTTCAGCAAAAACATCAAAGGTTAGTTTTTATAGTGAAAATGTTTTATATACAACCCAAGATGTAAAGATTGGTGATTGTGCTGTTGAGCCAGAAAAACCAACCAAATTAGATCGTGAATTTCAATATTGGTGCACTGATCAAACTTTAAATACAAAGTATGATTTCTCAACACCAGTAAATTCTGATATTTCTTTATACGCTAAATTTACATGGTCTGATGTCTTTAATGATTATAATGATAAATATCAACCACAAAATACCCCATTTACAACCGACAACCACTTTATTGAAGGAGATGAAGATGTGACAATCGTCATCAAAAGCGATGGAGTTGGTATGAATGTTTCTATTTCAAAAGAACAAGTCCGTTTCTCTGGCGCGTTCGAAGATTTAACTGTTGAACGCATTATTAATCAAAACGGAATTATTTCTTTTGAAACTAAAGGAAAAGTAGAACTTGGAACAGGCTATGTTATTCTAGCCCGAAGCACAAACGATAAAGGTATTTACATCACTATTCCAATTGAAGTGAATGAAAAAGTTGTTCCAGTGGTCATGATGGATAAATCCAAACAACTATTAAACATCAAAGATTCACTCATTTATTTCACTGTAAAAAGCGAAAACCAAAAGATTGCTAATCCAAATCAATTAACAGCGGAGCAATATCTCGAAAAATTGCAAGATGCAGAACAACCAGAATCAAAATATTTCACCATTACTGAAGATGAAAAATTCGCTTTAGAAATTCTTAAAGTTCACGAAGATTTTGCTGGTGTTGATATGAAAGTTGACTATGTTGGAGACTTTAATGACGAAGCATTTGACTATGTCAAAAACAATCTCAAACTCCATGTTAGTGAACAAGTCTTTGAAGATGGAAAGCCATATGAATTCGGTTTTGACATCAACTCTCCAGAAGTTAAATCAGAACTTCTTTTAACTCCAATGAAGGAGAACTCCTATTTAGGAAACTATAAAATCCACATCAACGGTGGTCGTTTCTCTAACGCTTTAAAAACAAACATTGTTCGTCTACTAGAAGATCCGGTAAACAAAAACCTCTTCTTTAGTATTCCTGAAGCTACAGTCACTGTTCGTACAATTAATTTCACAAACGACTTTGAGTTCCATGGAAAACTAGAAATCGTTAGCGATGCTCCACTTGGAGATGTTTCAGTATCTTTAGATAAAATCATGATTAATGAAGATGAAATCAATCCTGTTATTAAGTTGCTTAATAATGATGTCGTTAGTGTTGACCATTCTTTAGCTAAAGTTGAAATTGGTTATGATACTTCAACAACTGGAACCATCGACCAAGATTTAGCTTCAAACTATGGTGGAGTTAAAACATACATCCAAGATTTCACAACTAAAGATGAAGACACCTTCATTGATGACCTCATTACTATCGGAACATCAATTGGTAAATTTGCTTATGGTGTCTACTCTGGAGATTACGCCATGGCTGGCGATGCTGTTGGCAAAGTTTTCGGAATCGATGCTTTAAGAAATCCAGCTTTATTAATGCTTGAAAGACTTCAAGGAGTCATGGATAAGCTCCAAGAAATTGAAAACAAAATCCAACAACTTGGTGAACAAATCGAAGAACTCAAGAAACAACTTGAAGAACTTGGTAAGTCAGCGTACTTACAAACATTCTTACAAGCCCACTCTATTTGGAGTAGCTTTAAATCAGATTACTTTGCTCCAATGATTAGTGAAATTAGTAACTACACGACAGCGTATTACCTTTATTACTATAATTTCGCCATGGATTCTCACCCCGAGATGCACAAAGAAGCATCGATCACAATTTACTATAATCAAGCAGGAAAAGTGGTGTTTCCAGCAGATAACGGAATTTATTCTGTTGATGGTGAAATTATTGATAAATCTAAAACGAAAAAGTTTGTTTTCCCAGAACTCGAACATACTTTAGCTGGTATCCGTCACCATGATGGACACTCCTATCGAGAAATTGAAAACGACTTCATCGCGGATTTGGTTAGTTATCACGTCTATAGTGATGAGGAAATCGCTGAAATCTTAAAAACATTAACCTTTAACGCGATGAAATCTTATTTCAAAGATCAACAAACAATTGATAAGTTTGTGAATACATTTAAAAACTTCTGCTATGCCTTAACTGCTGAAGACATTGTTTCTTCCATTTCTATTTCGCCATTAGAGTGCTTCTATTTAATGCTTAGAACAATCTATAACTTTGGCTTTGAAATTGAACCGGACATGAACCTTGTCGCGATCAGATTAACGACTACGTTCTATGCTGCGAAAAAGATTTTTGACTTTGTCAGAATCATCAATCCTGGCGATATTGACATCAGTGTTTATGAGGCATTATTCGCTGAGGTGAAAAACGAGTTAACAAGCGGCCGCTTCTATAAGAGCAATCAAGAAGATGGTAGTGTCTATTGCTTCGCTTCTGATTGTTATGTTTATGCCGGAACCCACTCCTATGCCTACCACTTTGGCTATGGACCAGACTGGAAGGAACATGAATACGTTAAGAAAATTATTGTTGACGATTTACAAAACTATAATGCCGAAAAGTTAACTGAATTTGCTAGCATTTCTAAAGAACATCTCGAAGTCATGAAACTGAAAGTCTTCGTTTATAACATCATTAAAAACACGAACTATAGTTTCAAAGGCTATTTATTTAAGATTGGTCTCATCCCAGAAGAACTATACGATACAACTTTGGGCGTATTAACCAAGATTGATGGTACTGTTAGTGGTGATGATGTTTATGATTTAACCCTTCCAATCGATACAATTTATCGAGTTAGTATTAAATATATTGGTGCTGAACCTAACATCTGGCTTGATGATGAGGATCTTGAAAGTTATGTACACAAAGCTGGTGCTGAATATTGTGAAGGCATCAAAGGAGAGTGGATTGAATTCGAAACCGATAAAACATATACAAATGTTGCCTGCTTCGCATCAATTAAACAAAGAGATGCTTATGGGTAATATAAAAGCAATTCACAATTCGCTTTCTTTGGTAGTGGAGCAAACATCTCTTGGAACTGGGATCACTACATCGCTAACATGGTCGCCTGGACAAACTATGTTAGTTTCTGTCCGGTTCCATCTAACTAAAAAACCAGACTAAAAATATAAAAATAAATAAGCATCCTGATGAACTTTATTTTAAAGTTAGTCAAGATGTCTTATTATTTAAATAACAACATCCATAAAGGAGACTTAATCATGGAAATTAGTATCAATCATGGCGCAGAACTCGTCATTACTATTAAAGGTCGACTCGACACAGTCACTTCTCAAGAGTTTACAAGTGCGGTTGAAAAAGAAGAAATTAAAGAAGGAGTCGTTGTTATTGAAGCAAAAGATCTCGAATACATTTCTTCAGCTGGCTTACGTGCTCTTCTTGCTTTAAAGAAATCTTTAGCTTCCTCAAATAAGGAACTAGAAATCCATCATTTAAACCCAGTCTGCCAAGAAGTCTTTAAGGTGACTGGATTTAATAACATTTTAACTGTTAAATAATTCTTTCTTTTATGAAACGACGCATCCCAATTCTATTAAAGGTTATTCTCTTAGGCATTGTCGTGTCTATTTTAACTTCGGGTACAGCTCTCGTCGTTTCCCATTTCAACCAGAAAAAACAAGTTGAAAAGAACTATTTAGAGAACATTAACAACACCCTTGATGCGGTGGATGAAGTCTTTACTAATCAAGATAGTTCTTACACCGACACATATGTTGACGCTTTCGATTTTTCGAAACAATACATTAAGAAGATTTATGATGAAGATCCAGAGAAACGTCAGCAAGGTGAAAACGAATCATTCACTGAATACGCCAAATATTACGCTGAACTATATCCATGGTTATATCCGCATGACCCGCATTTCGGTTTCTTAACTAAACCAGAAGCTGACTTAAAAGCGGCGTATTACACAATCACTAATTTACTAAATAATTTCCAGATGTCTTCAGACACGATCTCCGTGTTTGCTTACTATATCGATGAAAATAACCGCATGGTTTTCCTTGCTGATTCAAGAATGGATGATAGTGAACGTAAAGAAAACGACTATTTCCATATTCCAGGAACATATTACCAACTTAACGAAGGTGATATCTCAACAAGCGAAAAACACCCAATTCTTGTTTTAGATGGATACCAAACACGTTATACCGCCGTTTATACGACTGATGAAACTAATCCAGAGCTGATTGCTTATGTTTCCATTCAATATAGTTTAGAAAAAGTTCATCAGGAAACGCTGAATATTTTAAAAAATGAACTGCTGATTATTGGTTTATCTTCCTTAGTCTTAATCGCGATTTATACATTGTTCTCCTATCTTCTTTTTGTTCGTAACATCAATAAACTTTCTAAAGCCTCCAGTGATATTAGAGAACGTTTAGTAAATAAGAAGATGAAAGATGTCGTGGATATTGAGGTGAAATCCCACGACGAAATGAGAGATCTGGCCGATTCCTTTAATGAAATGGAAAGAGCCATTATCAATTATGTTGATATTATTCACAAAGAAGCAAAAGAGAAAGAACGCACCAACGCAGAACTTAATGTGGCAAGTAAAATTCAACTTGATTCATTACCTAACCGCACCTTTGATGATTCTCAAACATCAATCCGCGCCTACATTAAACCAGCTAAAGAAGTCGGTGGAGACTTCTATGACTACTTCTATCTCGATGACCATCGTCTTGCTTTAATCGTCGCGGATGTTTCTGGCAAAGGTATTCCAGCCTCACTCTTTATGATGAAAGGTAAGGAACTGATTAAGTCTGCTGTTCAATCATATAAGAGTCTTGTTGATGCCATCTCATCAGTGAATAAGATTCTTGCGAAAAACAATAACGAACTCTTATTCATTACTTCCTTTATTGGTGTCATCGACTTTAAGAAGAACAAGATTAACTATGTTAACGCCGGACATGAAAAACCTTATCTTGTCTCGAATAACAAAGTTATTAAGTTAGATGGAGTCTCTAATGTTGTTTTAGGTGTTGAAGAAAACCATGTCTTCGTTGAAGAATCCCATGAATTTAAAGAAGGCGATTACCTCTTAATGTTCACCGACGGATTAAATGAATCAATTAATAAGAACAACGAAGAATTTGGTTATGCTCGTATTGAAGAAGCTCTTATTGATTCAAGTGCACTTCCGCTCGATGAAGTTATTAACCGTATTAACACATCATTCGATGCGTTTACTTGTAGTAAAGACCAATTTGATGATGTCACAATGCTATTAGTGAAGTCTTGTTCAAACGAACTGAAACTTAACTATAAAAATAATGACTACCACATCATCACTGATGCGGTTGATCAGTTTAATGAAAAGTTCTCTTTCTTAAGTGAGAAAACAAAAGCATCGGTTGGAGTCATCTTAGATGAAATCTTAAATAACTACATCTCTTATGAAAAGAAAGATGGTTTAGAAATTAACGTTGAATTCTCTTTAATAAAAGAAGGATTACAACTTGTCTTATCTAATAACGGAAGTGACTTTAACCCATTTAAGAACCACAAAGAGAAATTTGTAGATAAGTTTGATCACGAAATTGAACCAGGTGGATTTGGTTTAACAATCGTCAAAGACTTAGCCAAATCTTATTCTTACGAATATAAAAATGGTCACCCAACAATCACGGTTGTGGTGGAATAGATAACAAAAAACATCGACTTTGCCGATGTTTTTTCATGATTAAATTCTCCTTTTACATTTATATATTTTAACATATAAATGATTCTTTAGTTAGTTTCTTTTCACTTCTACATGTCTGTTCGATCAAAGAAGTCTAGACTATCAAGTGATTTAATTGCTCTAATTAAGTAATCAAAGTCAGTAATTGGCCAGCGATATCCTAAGCGATACAAGGCTTTCACAGTGAATGATGGATCGCCTTGGATACATTCGTGAGAAAGGTTATCACTACTGTTGTAGTTAAGTAGTGTGGAAACAATCACACTCTTCTTTGGATCCATCATCGCTTCTTTTAATGCTTTAGCGAATTCTTCATCGCTCACTTTATCCATGTGTAAGCCAGCTAAATCCATCGCATCAACAACATCGCCCATTTGGACAGTGTGACAGTTAAAGCTATGGAAGACGGTAAACTTCTCAGGAACCTGGGCTAACAAGAGAATTGTTTTCGCTGTTTCATCAATTGGTGAGAAGTCGGTGTATTGGTCTAAAGCGGAGATTGGGAACTTCTTTAAAGCATTATAGCCTTTAAGGCTACGCATAAAGTTATTCGTAACGCTATTAATCTGGAATTCACCATCGCTTTGACGGCTCATTAAGTTACCAACACGGATGATCTTCACATCTAATCCATCTTTTTCGTGGGCATCTAGTAAAGCTTCTTCAGCTTTGAACTTCGAATTAGCGTATTTATTCGATAAGTCTTGTCCAAAGTAGAGTTGGTTTTCCTTAATTAAGTAGTTAGATGGGAACTTATGATCAACGTTTTCTCCAGCAACGGAAACAGTGGAGACGTGAACAAATCTTGCCTTATGAGCTTTCGCAACTTCGATAAGATTAACGACACCTCCAACATTCACACGTTCGATACTATCGTCGTTAGCAAAGTGTTTAACAATCGCCGCGGCGTTAATAATCGTATCGAACTGATAACCTTTTAATTCTTCTAAAAGATTATTCGAAGTAATGTCAGCATTAACAACTTTGACGTATTTATCAAATTCTTCATCAAGTGGAGAATCAAAGTAATACATCAGTAATCCTTTCATTCTTTCAACTGGATTAATGTCTTTTCCTCGAACAAGAATAATCATCTCACGTTTTTGATCGAGCAGTTCTTTAAAGATATGAATGCCTAAGAATCCTGTTGCTCCAGCAAGTAGGACTTTACCTAAATCACGTTCCAGTTTAATCTCATCAACATATTTAACATCATTATATTTCAGAGATTCTCTTTCAATATCCTTTTCAAAGGCTTTTTCTTCGTTTTGACCAGGTTTTGCTGGTGATTTATTTCCTTGAATAAACTCTGCTAAGTCTCTTGGAGATGGATGAGCAAAGATATCTTGGTAAGTAATCTGGTAGGAGTGGTTCAGAGCAAAAATAACGACTTTTGCCGCGGTTAATGAAGTTCCACCAATATCAAAGAAGCTATCGGTAGCGCTCACTTTTTCCACGCCTAAGATTTCTTGATAGGCTGTAGCAAAAGCTTTCTCCACTTCGTTAGCTGGTTCAACAAACTCTTTACCTTCTTCAGTGAATGTTGGGGCTGGTAAAGCACGTTTATTCACCTTTTGGTTTTGGTTTAATGGAATTGCATCAATCTGCATGATGCTGGCTGGCACCATGTAGGCTGGTTTATTTTCTTTAATATGTTTCTTTAATGCTTCAATATCAATCTTCTTTTCACTAGTGAAGTAGGCAGCTAAGAATTTACCTCCGGCTTCTAAATCGAAGGCCTGGACTGTCACATCTTTAATTCCTTCAAAGGAACGAATCGCCATTTCGACTTCACTAAGTTCGATACGGAAACCACGGATCTTCACTTGTCCGTCGTTTCGACCAATAAAGTCAATTGTGCCATCTTCTAATCGACGGACAATATCACCGGTACGGTAAATTCTTTCGTATCCTTCCTTAGAAGAGAATGGATTTTTAATAAATGTTTGTTCGGTTTTTTCTTTGAGATTAAGGTAACCTAAACCAACACCTAATCCAGAGATCCAGAGCTCTCCAAGAGCACCATTAGGAACTTGTTTTCCAAATTTATCGACAACGTATAACTTATAGTTATCTAGTGGTCGACCAATTGGAATACGGTGGTACATTTTATCCACTAAATAAGTGGTGGAGAAAATCGTACATTCGGTTGGTCCATAACCGTTATATAATTTATAACCTTTCGGTGGATCAAGCGGTGTGAGTTTTTCTCCACCAACAGAAAGGTATTTTAATGTGGACTTATAACCTTCAGCGGCAAACAATCGACCAACCTGGGTCGTCATAAATGAATGGGTAACATTGTTTTTGGTAAAGTAAGCAGCGAGTTGATCAAGATTCATTCTTAATTCATCTGGAACAACGCACACGGCTGCACCAGTTGTTAATGCTGGATACATATCCATCATACAGGCGTCAAAACCAAAGCCAGCGTATGCAGAAACAACGCTGTCTGGTGTTAACTTGTAGAATCTTCGATACCATGCGACAAAGTTTACTAGGTTAAGATGTCTTAACATCACTCCTTTCGGAGTGCCAGTGGTACCAGATGTATAAAGAAGAATGAATAAACTATCTTTATCTGGTCCCTCAAGTGAAACTTTCTTTTCATTTAACGATTTAATTTCATTAACATCTAGGACTGGTAATTTACATCCTGGGATTTTACTAAGTAACTCTTTTTCGGCGATGAGGTATTTGGCATTAGCATCCTGAATCATGAACAAGAGTCGGTCTTCTGGATAGGAGCAATCGAGAGGTTGATATGCGGCACCAGTTTTTAATACGCCTAGCGCGGTAATTGGCATAAACGCGCTACGCGAAATTAGAATTGAGACCACATCACCTTTCTTAATTCCTTTGGAGGAAAGATAGTAGGCAATCTGGTTACTTAATTCATCCACTTCAGCGTAACTATATTTTTCATCTTTAAAGATGACAGCGGTGTTATTTGGATATTTCTTCGCCGCGTTACTAAATTCAGTAACGATATCATCTTGAACAATTTCAACTTCCGTCGCGTTATATTCGTCAATCTTCTTTAGATCTTCCTTATCAAGTAAGGAGAGTGATGCTAAGTCTTCGTTTTTAATTAACGAGACAAAGACTTTCATCACGCTGGAGATGAATGATTTTAAGGACCATTCTTGGTATTTATCGCCGTTATATTCAATGTGGATACTAAATCCTTCATCGACGTCATTAACAGCGATTAATAATGCTGCTTTTGCTTCATTATTTGGAAGTAATACAGCATTCTTAATTTCTTCATCACCTAGTTTGAGGTTTTGAGAAATCTTTCCTTCGTAAACGAAGAGAATATCCGAACGCACACCAAAGTCATGGGCGATCTCCATAAAACTAAAGAGATCATGCGCCATACTTTGTTGAATTTGTTGTCCAACTGCGCGGACATAATCTAACGCTGTTTTAGATTTATATGGTTTAACCACAACTGGGAAGGTATGAACAAACATACCAACGTCATGAAGGACTCTGCTATCACTTCGACCGTTATAAACGGTAGCGAACAATGCATCATCTCGATTCAGGTATTTTGCTAAAGCAAAACCAATCGAGGAGATCCATAAACTATTGATCGTTGTCTTTGTTTCGGAAATATATTTATCAACATCTGATCGATTTAGCCTAAATGTTAACTCAAATTCTTGTTTACCAATTCCAGTTTCGGAGTGGTCGTTCACTAGACAAGAATCAGTGTCACGTCCATCAAGTAAATCGGTGTAGTATTTCTTCGCTTCCGTGTATGTTTCACTTTCACGAAGTTTAGCTTCATCTAAAGCCAGTTCATATTCGGTGTAAGTTTCTTTTTCAAGCTTCTCGCCTTGATAGGCTTTATTTAAATCACTATAGAAAGCATCAAGAGATTCTCCATCAAAAACAATGTGGTGGGCGTCGAAGAAGAACTTGTTTCCGTTCTTACTTTCTAAGATATAGGCACGATAAAGAGGTTCTTTTAATAAATCAAATGGCTGAACGAGTTCTTCGACGCCTCCTTTAAGGCTTTCTAAAGTTAGATGAGTGACTTTAACGTCTTCTTCATCGTTACGTCTAACCATAAAGTTGTTATCTTTATCAATAATCCTAGCTTTTAAATATGGGTGAGCATCAATTGATGCTTTGAGAGCTGATTCAAACTTCTTTAAATCAGTTTTCTTAGGTAGATCAATCACGAATGGAAGGTTATAAATCGTGGTGTCTGGATGCGCCAACACCTCAGTTAAAATACCTTTTTGGTTCATCGTGAGAGGATAGAATTCTTGGAGTTTATAAGTTGCTTCTTCTGATTTTGAACCGAGAAATGCGGCAATCTTTTGAATAGTTGGATATTTAACTAAATCATTGACGCGGATAGTTTTCTTCATCGATGTAGATAAAAGTGAAGCAAACTGCATCGCGCTAAGAGAGGTTAAACCAATATCACCAAAATCATCGGTGATACCGAAGTCTTCGTAACCTAAGATCTTCACTAAAATCTCGTAGATCTTTTGTTCATTTTCGTTAGTTGGTTTAACTAAATCAGTTGATTTGTTTTCGACATCTGGAAGAGCTTTACGGTCAATCTTTCCACCTGGAGTAAGTGGCATCTTATCTAATTGAATGTAGATGTTTGGCACCATGTATTCGGTGAGACTACTGGCCATATGAGCTTTTAAGTCATTCTCATCAATCTTCTTATCAGCAACAAAATAGAGAACTAGTAACTTGTTTTTAACAAGAGCGATGGATTGTTGGACACCTGGATAATTAGAGGCGACATTTTCAATTTCGCCGAGCTCAATTCTAAAGCCACGGAGTTTGACTTGAAAGTCAATACGACCGCAATAATCGATTGTGCCTTCCTCGTTATATTTAGCAAGGTCACCAGTCTTATACATCTTGTTTCCTTTAAGGAACTTACAAGGAATAAATCTTTCTTGGTTAAGTTCTTCACGGTGGAAATAGCCATCACTAAGTTGAGCACCAGCAAGACAGATTTCACCAACCATACCTAAAGGTAAGAGATTTCCGTTATAGTCACAGATAAAGGAATAAGTATTTTTAACTGCTTTACCGATTGGAACATCTTTATCACTACTTTGATCAACAAGTTGATATGATGAGGAAACAGTAAACTCTGTTGGTCCATAGGCGTTATAAATTTTGACTTTAGTTTTCGCGACCTGGAGGAATTTTTCTCCACCAACAATGAGGTATTTTAATGGGACATCTGGATGAAGATTAATCATCGACATACCAATCTGTGTTGACATACAAGCGCTGGTGACTTTGTGGTCAATGATGTATTGGTAGGCTAAATCGAGGTCTTTACGTACTTCTTCGTTTAGAATATGGACACATGCACCAACAACAAGTGGTGTGTATAAATCAATCACTGAAGCATCGAAGGAGAAACTTGGATGTTCAGCAACGACGCTATTTTCATTAATATCGAAGTCTAAAACGTTCCAAGCAAGGAAACTAACTAAAGCGTGTTGAGCAATCACAACACCTTTTGGTTTTCCGGTAGATCCGGAAGTATAAATCATGTAAGCAGGTGAATTGACTTCACAAAGATTAATTGGAGAATCATTTTTTTCTTCAGCAATAATTTTTCGAATCGTATCTTCAGTTAAGGTGATTTTGGATTGAGAATCCTCAATCATGTATTCGATACGGTCTTCTGGATAAGCTGGATCAACTGGCACATAACCAGCGCCAGCTTTTTGAGCACCAATAAAACCAGCAAAGAATTCTTTGACACGGTTCACTTTTAAAGTGATGAATTCTCCTTTCTTAACTTTGTGAGAAATTAAGTAGTGAGCAACTTTGTTCGATGCCTTATCAAGTTCAGAGTAGGTGTATGAACTTGTTGAATCAAAAACAACTTTTTTGTTTGGTTGTTTCTTGACTTGCTCTAAGAAAAGATCAATAAATGTCTTTGTTTTGTCATAAGACAAATCTCCGCCATAAGAGACCTTGATAATTTCTTCTATTTCTTCTTTATTAACTAAGGAAATATCTTGTAAATCCTTTGTTGATAAGAAAGCTTTTAAGATTCTTTCGTATCGTTTAGCAAAGTTTTTAATCCATTCTTCACTATATAAGTTAGATTGATATTGAACATTGAAAACAAGTTTGTTGTTCTTACTAAATAGCTGAGCAGCGAGTTTTTCTCCGGTCGCGTTAAATGGAAGATCTTCTCTTTCAACGTGGAGTTTCTTTAATTCGTCAATTTCAAATAAATCACCTTGATAACCGAATAAAACCTCGCTGGTATAACCAGAGTTAGAAACAAGTTCAGCAAACGAATAAACATCGTTGAGCATACTTCCAAGAAGTAGGTTTTGAACATTATTAACATAGTCAACAACACTTAAGGTCGCATCGTTTTGACACAAAACAGGAAGAGTCTTAACAAACATCGAAACGGTGTTTTCATATTTGCCACCATGACGTCCGCTATAAATCGTAGCAAACGCCGCCTTACGATTCATCGTATAAAGAGATAAAAGTGTACCGAACGCAGCAGTGGTAAATGATGCTTCGCTACACTTGTTTTTTTCACAGAATGATTCGATATCTTTGACACTCATGTCAAAAGACATTTCAAAATCGCCAAATTTGACTTCGTTATCTTTCTTGTCGCCTTGCGGTAATGAGACCTCTTCAACATCGGCAAATTTTTCTAAATACCATTTCTTCGCATCTTCATATTTCTTGCCACTTCTCTTTTTCGCTTCATCTAAAGAAGCTTCAAAAGCGTCATGTTTTTCTTCTAAAACGTCTTTTCCTTCATAGAACTGAACTAATTCAGACATTAAGATGTTTAAAGAATATCCATCAAAAATGATGTGGTGAATATCGAAGAATAAATATAACGATTTTTCAGTTTTGAATAACTTGACTCTAAATAATCTTTCTTTTGAAAGGTCAAATGGTTGAACAAGTTTTTCTTTAATCTTTGAAAAATCTTTTTCAGTAACGTTTTCTACTTCACAAATAGGTAATTTGGCGATGAGTTCGCTATAACTCATTTGTGGTAAGCCGTCTTTACTTACACTGATGGAAGAGAATAAACCACGATGGTTTTGGAAGGCTTTTGTAACAGCTTCACATAATTTCTTTTCATCAGTGTCTAAAGTAAATCTTAGAAGAACAGGGTTATTGTAACTGCATCCTTCTATTTGATTTTGACATGCTAAATAAATCGCTAGTTGTGCTTGGTTTAATGGCACAGCATCATTGATTAAAGTAGATTTCTTACTTTCGTTCATAACGCCACCTCTTTATAAATATTAATATTTATCGATGAATACATTTTACAAAATAATTTTTATTTAATGAATAAATATTTAAGTTATATAATTGGAAGTAAGTTATGAGTCAAAAGAAAAATAGTTTTGGAAGTGGTCTAGGTTTTATCTTAGCGACAGCCGGTGGCTCCGTTGGATTAGGTAACCTTTGGTCTTTTCCATATAAGACTAGTCAAAACGGTGGAGCCGCCTTCGTTTTTGTCTACATTTTAAGTGTTATTGTCCTAGGTTTAGCTTTATCCATTGGCGAAATGTACATTGGTAAAAGAGCGAAAGCCAATAACGTGACTTCGTTTAAAAAAATCCATCCAAACCTTGGTTGGGTTGGTTTAGTCATGATTATTGGTGCTCTATTAATTTCCTTTTATTACACCGTCATAGGTGGATATACGATTAAATACACAGTCTATTCCTTCTCGTCGACTCCGATCGATCTAAAAGGTTTCTCTGGAAACATCTGGGAAGTCATTTTATATTCTGGAATTTTCCTCGCTTTAGCGATTGTTGTTATCTCCTTTGGAGTGAAAAAAGGAATTGAAACAGCCAGTAAAATTTTAATGCCAACTTTGATTGTTATCTTAATCGGCATCGTTATCTATTGCCTATGCTTAGGTAGTGGTGTAAAAGAAGGATTGAATTTCTATCTTAACCCAGACTTTACAGCTTTAGGAGCAAAAGGAATTCTAGGTGCAATGGCACAAGCATTCTTCTCCATGTCGGTTGGTTGTGGTGCTCTTTTAGCCTATGGTTCATACACCGGAAAAGAAATTAAAATTGGTAAATGTGCGGTCTGGGTGGCCATCTTTGATACTGGCGTTGCTTTACTTGCTGGATTAGCGATTTTCCCAGCAATTTACCACTATAAAGCAACAACAGGCATTGCTTTAGATGACAATGGAATGGTCTTACTCTTCTCATCAATGCCAGTGATTTTTAATACTTTAGGTACAGCGGGAATGATTGTTTCCTTCCTCTTCTTTGGAATGGTTGCTATCGCCGCGATTACTAGTTTAATTTCTCTAATTGAAGTTGCTGCTCAATATCTTATTCAAAGATTTAATATTAAAAGAAAGAAAGCTTGTATTTTTATTGCTTTATTTGTTTTTGTTGTTTCCATTCCAATAGGAATCTCTCTTGGATTTGCTTTAAACGAAAAGAGTGTTTTAACAATCGGAAGTCTGAACCTATTAGAAATTCTTGATCAAATTGTCACCTCATGTGTGATTCCGATTGCAGCGTTATTTATTTCTTTATCTATTGGTTGGTTTATGTTCCCAACGAAGAACAAAAAGGAATTATTTGATTTCCGTTATTTAAGTAAAAAACTCCAAGAAGAAGGACTTTTGCTAGGGAAATTCAATTATCTTTTCGCTTTTTTGATTAAATATATTGCTCCGCTTTTTATTCTTGGAATTGATGTTCTTGGTTTAATTGACCGAGTGTTTCCAAACTCTAGTTTTGAACCAAGCGGATTAATTGTTGAGTTAATCGGCATTGGATTAATTGGTTTATTAATCGGAGTTTATTTCCTCTTCTTAAAAAATAAGAATACTGGTGATAATACCGCTGAAGATGCTGAATAAAAATAAAAGACACCCGCGTCTTATTCATAATATCTCCAATTGTCCGTACACATACAGGTGTTTAAGCCCAATTGTCGATACACATACTTCTTCGACTAAAATCGCATTGCACTGTTGTTTTGGTCGAAAACTTTTTGTACTAGATATGTTTTGATATAAGGGTAATGATGTGCTAGAATGAAATCGCGAAAAATGTGTAAATACACAAAAAAGGGGAAAATATGATTTCTAGAAACAAATACCTTAGCCAACTTATAAACAATAAAAACAATGGTTTTCCCAAAGTCATTACTGGTGTTAGAAGATGTGGGAAATCGTATTTGTTAACTGAAATATATAAAGATTATTTAATCAAGGAAGGAGTGGACAAAAGCAATATTCTAATAATCGAATTAGACGATGATAAAAATATAGAACTTTTAAATCCTATTAAATTAGGTTCATTTGTTCGTGAGTGGTGCAAAAATAAAGAGCAATGCTATGTGTTTTTAGATGAAATACAACGAGTGTATAAAATCATTAATCCAGTTCTAACAAATGGGGAAATAGTAGTAGCTAAAGAAGAAGATGAAAATGCGATTTCATTTGTTGATGTTGTTCTTGGGTTATCTAGAGAGCCCAACATCGATTTATATGTTGCTGGAAGCAATTCGAAAATGCTGTCGGTTGATGTTGCGACAGAGTTTAGAGATAAGGCAACAGAAATTCACATGAGGCCCTTATCTTTTTATGAATTCTATAAATACTTTGGTGGTTCAAAAAATGATGCATTGATGGAATATATGATGCATGGTGGTATGCCTTTAGCGGTTATTCTTCCTAAAGAAGAAAAAGAACAATATCTTAAGAAATTATTTGAAAAGACATATTTCAAAGATATTATCGATCATAACAAAATAACAAAAACAGAATCGCTAGATGAATTATGCAAAATTTTAAGTAATTGCACTGGCGATTTACTCAACTCAGAAAGAATTGCAAATACTTATCAGAGTATTAAACATGAAAAGATTGATAAAGATACAGTTAATAAATACATTGGTTTTTTTAAAGATTCGATGTTGATTGATGAAGTTAATAGATTTGATTTAAAAGGGAAAAATATTATTGGCTCAACTAGAAAATATTATTTTAATGATATCGGACTTAGAAACGCAAAAGAGGATTTTACATTCTTCGATGAGGGCAAAGTAGTGGAAAATATTATCTACAATGAACTTATCTACAATAATTACAATGTGACGGTGGGAACATTTGAATCTTTTGAAAAAAACAAAGATGGAAAGACCGTTAGGGTTAATTATGAAATAGATTTTTATGCCACTAGAGGCAATCAAGCATTTTATTTTCAAGTAGCCGCAGCTGTGAATAATAAAGAAACCAAAAATAGAGAGATAAAACCATTTACTAAAGTTAATGATGGAACAAGGAAAGTATTAGTGATCAACCGTCCATTACCTGAAGTGAAAGATGAACAAAATTACACAATCATTGGTTTGGCAGATTTTCTTTTAGAATTTATTCGATAGTATATGGGCGCATGAAAATTACCTTGGATAAAGCATGTTTAATAAAAAGAGGATAATTGTAGAGTTTAAATCTCGTGTCCCTTCAGTTTTTCACGGGTTTTTTATGTATTCGGTTACAAATTGAATAAAGTTGTATTTACCAAACAAAATATAGTGAAAAAATGCCCAAAAATAAGAAAAAACACGCACTTCTTCGTACGTGTTTCGACAATCAATGATGGCGGAGGATTAGGGATTTGAACCCTAGCGCACCTTTCAGCACCTACGAGCTTTCCAAGCCCGCCCCTTCAGCCTCTTGGGTAATCCTCCAGCGTAGGAGTATTATACATTATTTTTTGAGTTATGTATAATATATTTACTTTATGTTAAAAAAGACGATCTCTTCTTTAGAAGCACATCAAAGAGTGGATAAGTATTTACGAAAATATTTGTCACAAGCACCTTTGTCTTTTATTTATAAACTTTTCCGTAAAAAAGACGTGAAAATTAACGGACATTGGGTGAAAGAAAGCTACATCTTAAATGAAGGTGAAGAACTTGTTGTTTATGTAACAGATGAACAACTCGAGGAATTCAACCAACCAAGAAAAGTAGAGAAAGTGTCTTTAAATCATCCAATCATTTATGAAGATGAGAACATTCTTGTGATTAATAAACCTCGAGGATTACTTGTTCATGGAGATAAAGATGAACAACGCGTCACATTAGCGAACGAAGTTTTAAATTATCTTTATTTCAAAGGCGAATATGATCCAAAAGAGAACCAGGCGTTTAGACCTGCTCCAGCACATCGGTTAGATCGAAATACTAGCGGATTAGTTCTGTTCGCGAAGAATCTAGAAAGTCTCCAAATCTTAGAAGATTTATTTAAGGACAAAGAAGAGATAGATAAAATCTATCTAGCATTAGTTAAAGGTCATCTAGATGACGTGATGATGATTGATGCGCCACTTTTAAAAGATGAAAAAACTGGTTTAGTAAAAATCTCTAAACAAGGTAAATCTGCATTAACAAGAGTTGAGCCATATAAGTACTATGACGACCTCTCATTAGTGAAAGTTCAAATCTTTACCGGAAGAACACATCAAATTAGAGTGCATTTAGCTAGCAAAGGATTCCCAGTTGTTGGCGATAGCAAATATGGGGACTTCCAACTAAACAAAGAGTTTAAAGATCTCTATAAATTCGATAACCAATTCCTTCATGCATACGAAATTAGGTTTAAAAACATTAAAGGAAAATTATCATATTTATCTAATAAAACATTAACTGCTCCATTACCAAAAAAAGAGGAAGAGATCCTCGCTAAACTATAAAGAAAAAATCACACGCAAATTACGTGCGATTTTTCATTTTAACCAAGAATTGCTGGTTATTTTAATAATTTTTTGAGTGTGTGATAAATGCCGTTATGGTCGTTATCTTTAATGGAAACTGTGGTGGCTTTTTTATCAACTCCACCCTTACAATTTTTCATTGCCACAGAGATACCGGCATACTCAAACATTTCAATATCATTAGTTGAGTCACCAAAAGCGATTGTTCTTTCTTTTGGAATGTTATAGTACTCTCCAATTGCTTTTAGAGCTGTTGCCTTAGATGTGGTTTTGTAGTGGAGTTCAAAATAAGGAGAACCTGTCCAGAATCGTGCAGCAATTTCTGGATACTTTTCTAGAATTTTCTCGATTTCTTTTGTTTCACGATATTCAAATGGGGTTTGAACAATGCAGGTCATCGGATCTTTATCTAGTGTATCTTTGAGCTCTCCATAATGAAGAGTCATGTTTTTATACCAGAAGAACTTATCAAGATAAGAGTCAGGCTTATCAATCCAAATTTCATCATCGGTTTCGCACATGACGTTAAAAACATATGGTTTAATCGCTTCGATAACTTCAATAATGACTTTTCTTGGGAACTCAAAAGCAACGGCTTTGAAGTTCTTGTCGACAGGTGAAAAATAGTATGCTCCGTTATAGCAAATCATAGGAGTATCAATTTTTAATTGATTGTAGTACTTATATAAAGCTCGACTTGGACGACCAGAAGCTAAAATAATCTTGTGTCCTTGCTTGGCTAACTTTTGTAGATATTTTTTTGTTCTAAAAGAAATGGACTTTCTCTCGTTTAAAAGAGTACCGTCCATATCAAATGCTATTAAGTAAGGTTTATCAGTTTTGACCATTATTTGTTATAAAGTCCAACAGCTTTTTGGACTCTCTTTAATGTTGCATTAGCAACAACTGAAGCACGTTTTGCTCCATCTGCTAAGACTTGATCGACTAAGCCTGATTTAATGATTCCTTCATAACGCGCTTTGTATGGTCCCATCTCTGCGCAAACAGCATCAGCAACCGCACGTTTGAAGTCACCATAGCCCTTGCCTTCGAATTCTTTTTCAATTTGTTCGAATGACTTACCTGTTAAGGCTGACATGATTGTCATTAAGTTAGAAATTCCAGGTTGTTTTTCAACGTCATAATGGACGCGTGCTTCCATGTCAGTAACAGCAGACATGATTTTCTTTCTCATTATTTCTAATGAGTCATTTAAATAAATGTCTCCTTTTGGATCAGATTTAGACATCTTTTTGGTTGGATCTGAAAGGGACATAATACGACTTCCAACTTTAACCATTTCACCTTTTGGCATAACTAGAGTCTCGCCATAACGATTGTTAAAGCGGCGGACTAAATCACGAGTCAGTTCAATATGTTGAAGTTGGTCTTCGCCAACAGGAATACGTTTAGCATCATAGATGACAATGTCAGCAGCCATTAAAACAGGATAAGCAAATAAACCTAACCCTATGGCTTCGTCTTTCATTTTCGCTGACTTATCTTTGAACTGGGTCATACGAGAAAGTTCACCCATATAAAGATAGTTTTGAAGAATGATCGCTAGCTCAGAATGAGCTGGAACATCGCTTTGGAGGAAGATGGTTGTTTTCTTTGGATCAAGACCAGCAGCCAAATAATAAGCAGCTAAGTCTCTAGAGTTATTTCTTAAGAAATCTGGATCAATTGGTAGTGTTAAAGCGTGAAGGTCAGCGATAAAGAGAAAAGCATCTCCTTCTTCTTGAACCTTGGCAAAGTTTTTAATAGCACCAATATAATTGCCTAATGTTAATTGGCCAGTTGGTTTAATACCACTGAGAATACGATCCATAGTTTTCTCCTCCAAATAATGTGTAGATTATACTAACACTAATGTGTATTGTCAATTTTATATAATTGACTTTTAAGCATTAAAATATACAATAAATAGCATGATTAAGGTCTATGTTTCTCCAACTTGTAGTTCTTGCCGAAAAGTGAAGCAGTGGTTTAATGAACAACACATTCCTTTCGAAGAAAAGAACATTTTTAAGTCGGAGATCAATGATGCTGATTTAAAAGAAATTCTAGAGAAGAGCGAAAACGGAACTGAAGATATCATTGCGAAGAAAAGCAAAATCATGAAGGAACAAAATGTTGATTTGGACAACATGACTATTTCCCAAATGATTGCTTTCGTAAGAGAAAACCCATCCGTTTTACGCCGACCAATTGTTGTCGATGATCGTCATATTCAAGTTGGTTATGATGCAGATGAAATGACAACATTTATCCCTCGAGCTAAAAAATTCATCGAAATCAACTGTTCCGATGACGTTTGTGAAACTTTAAAAAAGTCAAATTAGTTATTTGATCAAGTTAATAACACGTTCTAGTTTAGTGGACGTGTTTTTTTGATATTTGATTCCAAACTTTCCAAGATATTCTTTGAGCAACATTTCAGCATTTTTCATCGAGGAAGATTCGCACTCAATTTCGTACTCTTCCTGATCAAAATAAGTGAAGTGATCAATAGCGATTTCACCATCTTCAATTTCAAGTGTTAAGCGTTGGTTATGAAGAGTGCCAAAAATTGAAAAATCACCAGCAATTTTTGGATAATTTATGTGCAAATACCGATTAATTTCGCCGATTGGAAACTCGTTATTGAAGAGGAAATTTTCGAATTCTTTTGGGCTTAATTTTTGGTTAATTTCCAGTCGTCCTTCTTCACTTGGAACCTTCATTGTGAGTTCGAGTAAATCCTTCTCTTTTCTGATACGTAATCCTAGAGATTCTTTGCTTAATTCGAACGAAGGAGAATCGATATAAAAATTCGTTTGATATTGAAAACGAGGATGAGAAAAAGAAGCGATGATTTTCTCGTATTCTTCTTTTGTTAATTTTCCTTTAGCTTCAATTTCAATGTTCTTACTCATTTTTATCTTAAATATGATAACATTAATCACATGGAAAACTTAATAATTTACGGTGACGCATCAAAAAATTCATTTAATGAATGGCTTGGAAGCTATGGACTTTATATTGCCATTGGTTTAGCTGGAGCAGTTTTTCTAACTGTCCTA
Organism: Caryophanales bacterium UBA4365; assembly: GCA_002393905.1. Classification (GTDB taxonomy): domain Bacteria; phylum Bacillota_I; class Bacilli_A; order RFN20; family CAG-826; genus Fiminaster. The sequence continues at coordinate 2,847 of DGSJ01000033.1, read as the reverse complement.
GGCCTATTCTTATACACATATTTCAAAGGCAAGAAGCAAGGTCCAATCATTAAAGCTCCGGAAAGAAAAGTAATCCAAAACGAAGAAGCTTTAAAAGCTCTTGGTGGAGCTGAAAATATTCTTGACCATTCCTTGAATGGTTCAAGAGTCATTCTTGTTTTAAACAATTATGACCTTGTTGATGATAAAGCTTTAAAAGAAATGGGAGTGTCTTCCATTGTTAAAATGACAAATAAAATCACCCTTGTGGTAAAGGGTGATGCTTCAAGCTTTTATAAAAGCTTATTCTAATTATTTATTAAAGACGTGCGCTTTAATGTCTTCGACAGGAAGACCAATTACGTTATCAAAACTTCCTTCAATGTGACTAACAAGATCAAATTCTTGGTCTTGAATGCCATAGGCACCAGCCTTATCCATTGGAGATCCACTAGCGATATATTTATCAATTAATTCATCACTAAGTTTATTGAAGTAGACGTATGTACGAACTGTACGAGTCACTTCTTTTTCTTTAGAGATATAAGTATAGCCAGAGATAACAACATGTTTTTCTCCACTTAATTCTTTAAGCATTCTTTTTGCATCTTCTTTGGATTTTGGTTTACCCATTAGTTCTCCGTGAAGAATAACGACTGTGTCGCAAGCTAAAACTTCATCATTTGGATACTTAGAATAGACATCGTAAGCTTTTAGCTTACTTAATTCTCCTGGAAGGTCATGTGCAGCAATATGAAGAGATGATTCATCAATATTTGCTGGAATAACAGTAAACTCTTTGACAATCTTTTTAATGAGTTCTCTTCTTCGTGGAGATTCACTAGCAAGAATAAGCATTATTTTAAATCCATGACCACTGGGATAATTAGTGGTTTCCTTTCACTTTTAAAATAGACGTAGTTAGCAACACTTTGACGAATTTCATTTTTAATATCGGCAAAAGTCACTTTTTCAGAAAGCTTCTTAGTTAAAGAAGTAGTAACAATTTCCGCAATATTTTGATTCATTTCTGGATTACTTGACATAAATCCACGAGTAATAATTTGTGGATCACCAACTAGTTTAGATTTAGCGGAGTTAATCGCAACAACAACCGCAATTAATCCATCTTCTTGTAAGATTTCACGGTCTTTAATAACTGCTTCATTTAATCCGTTAATATCACGTCCATCAATATAGATTGGTTCAGCTGGGAAATGTGGACCTTTAGTAATCTTATGTTTACTAAGTAAAAGAGAATCACCATTTTCCATGACAAAGGTATTACCTTTTTCGACACCAACAGTGGTGGCTAAATCAGCATGGATTTTTAACATACGGTAATCACCATGGATTGGCATAAAGTATTTCGGTCTAGTTAAACGAATCATTAAACGAAGTTCTTGTTTGGATGGGTGTCCGGAGGAGTGAACAGCATAAAGAACTGAGTTCTTAAGAACATTTGCTCCTTTACGAACAAGCATATTAATCACAGTATCAATAAAGACACCATTACCTGGAATTGCACTAGATGAGAAGACAACTGTATCACCTGGATAAAGTGTCACATCTTTATGTGTTCCATTAGCAATTCTAGAAAGAGCTGCCATATCTTCACCCTGTGAACCAGTACAAAGAATACAGATTTCATTTTTCTTTAATTCGGATAGTTGTTCCGGAGTAATGAAAGAAGCATCTTTCACTTTAATATAACCATAGTCACGAGCGACTTGTACGGCGTATTCCATTGATCGTCCAAGAATGAGGATTTTTCGATTATGTTCAACAGCGACTTGGCAGATTTGTTGAATACGGGAAATATTCGAAGAGAATGTTGAAACAATGACACGTCCATGAGCAGAATCGAAAATCTCATTAATAGAATGTAAAACATTCGATTCACTTGGAGTATAACCTTCAATTTCAGCATTGGTGGAGTCACTTAATAAAAGATCAACACCTTCCGAACCAATACGGGAAAGTTTGGCGAGTTCAAATTGTTTACCAACTGGTGATAAGTCAATCTTAAAGTCTCCAGTATGAACGATACGACCATGTGGAGTATCGACAACGACGCCATAGGCGTCTGGAATGGAGTGGGTGACATAGAAGAAGGAGACAGTAAATTCTCCAATGTTTAAAACAGTGTTTTCATCGTATTCGACAATTTTAATTTCTTCACGAATACGGTGGTCTTGTAGTTTATGTTTAATTAAAGCTGCTGCAAGCTTTGGAGCATAAATGACTGGCACATGTACACTTTGAACAAGGAATGGAATCGCTCCAATATGGTCTTCGTGTCCATGAGTAATAATTAAAGCTTTAAGCTTTTGACGAGCAGATCTAATTTTTTGGTAATCAGGAATAACGTAGGAAACACCTGGGTGGTTCTCATCTGGAAACATGACGCCAGCGTCGATAACAATCAAAGAATCATCGGATTCAATACAATAAGTATTTTTACCGACTTCACAAAGACCACCTAAGGCATAAATAGAAATTGGCCCTTTAGTTGTATCCATAAAACCTCCTAACTATAAAATTTGGGATATTAAGCGATCGACGAATTATCTTCGTTGGAATTAAGTTATTATTATTGTAATGTATTTCCGTTAGAAAATACAAGATAGATTAAATAAGTTCAGAATTTTCGATTCTTTCAAAAGGATCTTTTTTAGAGATGTGATCATAGAAAAGCACGCCATCTAAGTGGTCAAGTTCGTGTTGAAGAACAATCGCCTCGTATCCTCGAGCAGTAATGAAAACTTCTTTCTTTTGTTTAGCGTCAAACGCTTTAACAATGATTTTGTATGGTCGATAGACGTATCCTGGATGAGCATCATCAACAGATAGACAACCTTCGCCTCC